>CAYYNP010000031.1:0-52378 GCA_964472545.1 uncultured Planctomycetaceae bacterium
GATCCGGCGGCTGATCGGCTACATGCCGGACTTCTTCGGTGTCTACGACGACATGAAGGTGATCGAGTACCTGGAGTTCTTCGCCGCCGCCTATCGCATCAAAGGCCCCAAGCGGCGCGAGGTTTGCAACGAGATGCTCGATATGGTCGACCTGGGCTATAAACGCGACGCGTTGGTCACCAGCCTTTCCCGCGGTATGACCCAACGGCTGGGGCTCGCCCGGGTGTTGTTGCACGATCCGCAGGTGCTGTTGCTCGACGAGCCGGCCAGCGGCCTGGACCCCCGGGCGAGGATCGAGATCCGCGGCTTGCTGAAGCGGCTTCGCGGCATGGGCAAGACGATCATGGTCTCCAGCCACATCCTGCCTGAACTGGCCGACATCTGCAACAAGGTCGGTATCATCGAGCGCGGCGAGCTGCTGGTCTGCGCCAACGTCTCCGACGTGATGCGCAAGGTGCGCCGCCACACGCTGCTGCACATCGCGGTGACCGAACGAGTAGAAGCCGCCGCCAACCTGTTGGCCGAGCACGATCTGGTCGAAGCGGTCGACGTCCGCGAGGAGGTGATCTACGCCACGCTGGGCGAGAACGTCGAAGACTACAGCGACCTGCCCACGCTGCTGGTTGAGGGTGGCTTCAGGATTCGCGCGTTCAAGGAAGATGAGGTCAACCTCGAGACGGCGTTTATGGCGCTAACGAAGGGGATTACGGCGTAGGCTGTGATCGGAAGAAACGAAGACAGGATTACAGGATGACCAGGATAGGCGAAGGGCAGTTCCAGCCCATCCCGTCAATCCTGTTATCCAGTCTGATGATCGTCCGTCTCGTCGAGGGCGAGAGAAGAGGCCGTTGCGGCTCCATCTCAGCCGTCCGCGGCTCGTTCAACTAACTCTTGTACTTCTCCCAGAAGGCGGGCATCAACTCGCGGACCTGGGTTTCCAGTTCTTCGTCGCTGATGGCCGTCATGCGGCCTTCTTTTTCGTACTGGTCCATCACCCAGCGGGCGACCTTGTGGATCTTGATCTTGCTGATCCGCTCTTCGCCCTTGAGGCCGAAGAACTCGTTGACCCAGTGGGCCACGCCGTCGGCGCCGCTCTTGTCGGTCAAGGCCACGCGCGGCGGCCGGCCGAGCAGGGCAGCCGTGTCGAAGATGTTGTAGATCCGCTCGTCCTGACGCAGCCCACCGGCGTGGATGCCGGCCCGGGTGGTGTTGAACGCCTTGCCGACGAACGGGTAGTTGTCGGGAATCGGCAGCCCGATCGACCGCATGTAGTCGGCCAACTCGGTAATCACCTCGGTCTGCACGCCGCAGAGCTCGCCCTTCATGGCGATGTACTCGATCACCGAGCCTTCGAGCGGCGGGTTGCCGGTCCGCTCGCCGAAGCCGAACAGCGTGGCATTGACCGCGTCGCAGCCGTAGAGCCAGGCGGCGGCGCCGTTAGTATGCACCTTGTGGAAGTCGTTGTGGCCGTGCCACTCCAGCCGGTCGCAGGGTACGCCGACGTCGTGGTTCAGCCGGTAGATCAACTTCGGAATACTCCGCGGCAACTCCACGCCGGGGAAACTCACGCCGAAGCCCATCGTATCGCAGAGGCGAATCTTGGCCTTCATCTCGTCGGGCACTTCTTCGCTCATCCGCATCAGCCGTTCGGCGAAGGGGAGCACGAAGCCTTCGATGTCGGCCCGGGTGATGTCCTCGAAGTGGCAGCGGGGGCGCACGCCGGCCTCGAACGCCGCGTCGACCACTTCGCAGTAGCTGTCCATGCACTCCTGGCGGCTCTTGAACTTCAGCTTCTGGAAGATGTGATAGTCCGACGAACTGGTCAGCATGCCGCTCTCTTTGAGCCCGGCCTCTTTGACCAAGCGGAAGTCGCCCTTGACCGCCCGAATCCAGCCGGTGCACTCGGGATACCGGTGGCCCAGTTCGCGGCACCTGTCGAGCGTCTCGCGATCGTTCTTGGTGTAGAGGAAGAACTCGGTCTGGCGGATCACGCCGTTGGGACCGCCCAGTTTGGCCAGCAGGTCGTAGATGCGGACCATCTGGTCGATGGTGTACGGCGGCCGGGCCTGTTGGCCGTCGCGGAAGGTGGTGTCGGTGATCACGATATCGCGCGACTTCAGCGACGCCGGATCGAATTCGACCGGCTTGCCGTCGATATACTCGATCACCGGGCTGCCGTCGAAGCGGATCAGCGGCGGAAGGCTGTAATCGAACGTCTCTTCGACCAGATTGGGTTCCGTGGTGTCGCCCAGCGGATGGGAGTTGTATTTGTCAGACATAAGGGTTCCTTTGGTTTCGTGTGGCCGGTTTGCTATGCCTTGCTTAGACTTCGCTCAGACTTCAACGCCCTGCTCTTGGCAGGTCTTGGCGATGAAGTCGACCGCGTCGCCGACGCTGGTCACCGACAAGGCGGCGTCTTCGTCCATCTCGATGCCGAATTCTTCCTCGAACATCGCCACCAGTTCGATCGACTGTACGCTCTCGGCGCCCAGGTCGACGGTGAAAGTCTGCTCCGGCTTGATGTCGCCTTCGTCGAGCTTCAATACACGGGCGGTGACCGCCACGACGCGTTCTGCTACGGTTGCCATTGACGTTTTTCTCCTACCGCGGGCTAAGCCGCAATCCAAATTGGACCTGCAAGCGTGTGTGCCCGATGCACCCACGTTGCAGCGTGTGACTCTAAGAACGTTGTCCGGCCGCCAACAGCCGGCGGCCTCGTTTGACGGCCTCCATACGTGGCGGCTTGGTCATGTTGAATACATCGTCCCACATCGCCTCGTCGGTCGGCGTCCACTGCTGACCGCGTCGGCCCATCGCCGTGGCGGCGGTCTCGTAGAGCTTCCGCTTGCCGAAGCCTTTGGTGACCACGCCTTCGAGGAACCAGGCGAACGAGGGGATGTACTTCGGCAGGGGCTTGCCCGTGCCGGCGATCAGGGCCATCGCCCCGACGTACGCCCCGGTGTTGAACAGCGTGCCGATCGAGGTCTTCGTGTGGTCGCCGATCAGGGCCCCGACTTTGGTCGAGCCGGTGTCGATCGGCTGCTTGCCGTTGAGCGTGACCGAGACGCTGGTATAGTCGTTCTTCAAATCGCTGTTGGTGGTCAACGCCCCCAGGTTGACCCACTGGCCCACGTAGGCGTGGCCCAGGAAGCCGTCGTGGTACTTGTTCGAGTATCCCTGGATGATCGACTCTTCGACCTCGCCGCCGATGCGGCACATTGGGCCGATCGAGTTGCCCTCCCGGCACTTGGCGCCCAAGAGGATCGACTTCTTGCCGACGTAGCAGGGGCCCTCAATGCGAGTGAAGGGATGCACTTCGGCCCCTTCGTCGATGTAGACGGGCCCGTCGGCCGCGTCGATCACCACCATCGGATGAATCAATGCACCGGGGCCAACGTAAACGTCCTTCTCGCTGCCGCGAATCGCCCGGGGCTCCTCGATCGTGCCCTCGATGCCGCTGCGTCCGGCGGCGGCGAAATCCTTGGTGAGCTGGTCCGGGTTCGAGAGGATCAGGTCCCAGGTGTAGTTGACCACCGGCAGCTTGACGTCGGCCGCGGGAAACTCCTTCGCGGCCGACTCGAGCAGCGCGTCGATCGATTCGGTGTTGACGCGCTCGACGTCCTTCTGCTCGATGTACGCTGCCAACACGTCGCCCTCGTCGTCCAATGCCACGTGGCTGGGGCCGCCGGGCTTGATGTCCAGTTCGGCGCCGTTGACCCGCGCGTCCATCAGCAAGAGGTCGTCGCCGGCCAGCGAAGCCGTGTCGTTGACCGGGCCGTCGGCCTGGCCGCGATAGACCTCGGCCATGTACGGCGGCACAAAGTAGGCCGTGTCGTTGGCTGCGATCTTCGCCAGCAGCTTCTCGCGCAGCGACGTCATCCCGCAACGCAACTCCCAAATCGGACGACTCAACGCCACGGGATAGAAATGGATCCGCTTCTCGGTCGGCCGATCGACGAGCACTAATCGCATGGACAACTTCCTTTGCCGGGTTCCTGGTGCATAGAGGGTGGGGCTACCTGGGGAAATTCAAACGCTACGGAGCGTCGACCATCTTAGCCTGAATCCACTCGTAGTAGTCGAGCATCTTCAACTCGCTGGCTGCGTCGCGGTCGACGATGAACATCACGTCGGCGTGCAACTGCAACGCGCTGGCGGTGATCATGCTGGTCACCGGGCCTTCGATCGCCGCCGCCACGGCCTCGGCCTTGTTGGTGCCGTTGGCCAGCAAGATCAGCTTGCGGGCTTCGAGGATCGTGCCCACGCCCATCGTGATCGCGTAAACCGGCACTTCCTCCGGCGAATCGAAGAAGCGGGCGTTGTCGTCGATGGTCTGCTTGGCCAGCGTCTTGATCCGCGTGCGCGATCCCAGCGAACTGCTCGGCTCGTTAAATGCGATATGGCCGTCGGAACCGACGCCGAGGATCTGCAAGTCGATCCCGCCGCAGTCGACGATCTGCTGTTCGTACCACTTGCAGAACGCCTCGTAGTTGTCGGTCGTGCCCGAGGGAATGTGGACGTTCTGATTGGGGATATTGATGTGGCGGAAGAGGTTCTCGTGCATGAAGTAGTGGTAGCTTTGCGCGTCCTTCCGCGTCAGTCCCACGTACTCGTCGAGGTTGAAGGTCGTGACTTGCGAGAAGTCGAGCCCTTCGTCGTTGTGCATCCGTACGAGTTCCTTGTAGAGCCCCAAAGGCGTCGAGCCGGTGGCCAGGCCGAGCACGGCGTCCGGCTTGGCGTTGAGCGTCCGCGCGACGACCCTGGCGGCCGTCTTACTCATCTCGTCGACGTTGTCTTTGACGATAATTTCCATGGTTGGCCTCGCGTATGTACAGACTGTGGCTGAGAACGAATTGAGCGAACCCCTTAGTATGTGGTTTCACGCCGAGACGTCAACCAGATCCCTCGCAAGATGAGATCGAACCCTGCTGCGTAAGGGCCTGCGCGTGGGCTGGCGAGACGAGAAGGACCGCAAGGCTTTATCCGGAAACAACTTACGGAGAATCCGCAGCCGCCGTCAGGGCCTGCCGCCATGCTGCTCGCCGGACTACAGGGATTACGAGAAGAGGTCGCGCTCCGGCTCGATACACTGCGGCCCCTCGTTGGTGGGGCGATTGACGTACGTGCCGATACTGCTGGCCGTCATCGCGTCGGCCGGATAGGGACGTAACAGCGGCGCGAGACGCCCGACGCCTTCAACGGCCGGATCGAGCCATTGTTGATGCGCGTCGGGCGGCAGGATCACCGGCATGCGGTCGTGGATCGGACGCATCAATTCGTTCGGCTCGGTGGTCAGAATCGTACACGACTCGATCACCTCGTGGCCCGCCCCCTCCCACGACTCCCACAGCCCGGCCATGGCAAACGGCCGATCGTCGCCAACGCGGATTAAATACGGCTGTTTCCGCTTGCCCGTGCGTTGCCATTCGTAGAATCCGTCGGCCGCCACCAGACAACGCCGCCGCCGAAACGCGGCACGAAAGGCCGGTTTCGTGGCCACCGTTTCACTACGGGCGTTGATCATCCGGTTGCCGATCGCAGCGTCTTTGGCCCAGGAGGGAATCAGGCCCCAGCGCACCAGCGCGAACTCCCGCTTCGGCAGATCGGCGTGCGAGGCCATTCGAATCACCGGAACCGGCTGTGTGGGCGCGATATTGAACCGGGCTGCAAACGGCGGCACCTCGAAGACCGAGAACTCCTCGGCCACCACGCTAGCCGGCGCTCGAAGCGTAAATCGTCCACACATGCCAGCATTGTACCCCCTTCTCACAAAGCCGCGACCGGTGGTCGCGCCCCGTAGCCGAACTCGCAAGAGTTTGGCAGCCTCGCAAATCTAGGGACTTCAGCGAAATCTCGCCAAAGTCTGGGCGACTTCGGCTACCGAGCCCGCACTGCTCTCCTTCTCTTCCTATCTCCACCACGCCCGGACAAACCCAACCAGCACCTTCAGGGGATATCTTTTCTCGTCAATCGAACTAGAATCAGACTTCAGCTAGCCACTGATGCCCCTCGGCACTCGCGGGAGTGATTGCATGAAAGACGCTTCTCAACGGCAACTACGGATGGAGCCTTTGGAGCCGCGGCGCGTGCTCGACAGCGCCGTGGTTTTCAACGAGATCATGTACAACCCGGCCGGTCAGACCGACGACTTGCTGGAGTGGGTCGAGTTGCACAACCAGTTGGGCGTCGACGTCGACGTCTCCGGTTGGACGCTGAGCGGCGGGGTCGACTACGCGTTCGCCGCAGGGACCGTTGTGCCCGGCGACGGCCTGCTGGTCGTGGCCCAATCTCCGGATGATCTGCACGCGGTCACCGGTTACGAGAATGCGTTGGGGCCGTTCGTCGGCAGGCTCTCCAACGAGGGCGAACGGCTGCGATTGCGCGACGGAAACGGCCGCGTGATGAGCCAGGTCGACTATCGCGACGGCGGCGAGTGGCCCGTCGCTCCCGACGGGTCGGGCGTCAGCCTGGCCAAACGTGATCCCTACGGGGCCAGCGAAGCAACCGAGAATTGGGCCGCCGCCAGTCAAGTCGGCGGTACGCCGGGGCAACACAACTTCCCGGAAGAACTGCAGCCGATCGGAACGATCGCCGCCGTGCGGGCCGATGCGATCTGGCGCTACGACGCATCGGGGGCCGATCTGCAAACGTCCTGGCGCGATCCGAACTTCGACGACGCCGAGTGGGACTCGAACGAGGGATTCGCCCCGCCGGTCTTGGTCACCGAGATCGACACCTCGGCCATCGACGCGCTGGAGATCCAGAACGTCGCCTCGGGCGAGGTCGATACGTCGGGCTGGTTCGTGATGGTCAATCAGGCCCGAACCGGCGTCACCGGTGTCAACACGCTCACCTGGGCGCTGCCCGACTCGATGGCCTCGGGCGAGGTCCTCTTTCGTCATGACGATCCGGTAATCTCCGAAAACTACTGGGGCGACGACATCTTCTGGCGGACTTCGAGCGTTGGCTGGGTGATGATCGTCGACGCCGCGGGCAACACGGTCGACGCGCTCATCTGGGGCTATGGCGAGGGGGACGTGGCCGCCTTGGACGGTTTGAAGATTGGCGAGGTCACCGTCAATGCAGCCGGCGCGTGGAACGGGGTCCCCGCCACACCGCCGGGTAGCAACGAGTCGCTGCAACGCCGCGGCGCATCGGACAACGACGACGCAACCGATTGGGACGGCCGCCTGGCAAAATCGCTGGGCGTCTCGAACGACGGGCTGACCGTCCCCTTTCCGGGCAACGGGCTGCGGCTGCCGCAAGGGCCGACGACGCACTACTTCCGCAGCGAGTTCGACTTTGCCCACGCCCCGAACCTGACAGAGTTATCGCTCGATTTCACGATCGACGACGGGGCGATCTTCTACCTCAACGGCCACGAGATTCACCGCCACAACATGCGCGGCGGAGTCGTGCAGTACGACACGCTGGCCACCAACGAGTTGGACGTTCCGGTGACGATCCGCGACGTCCCAGTGCCGATCGATCATCTCGTGCAAGGCCGCAACGTGTTGGCCGCGGAACTCCACCAGGCCCGCCCGGGCGACGACGACGCGGTCTTCGGGGCCGAATTGAAGGCCACGCTCTGGCCGCCCGACCCGCGGGGCGAGGGGTTCAACCTGGCGTTGAACGAGGTGGCCGGCGGCGGCGAGACACCGTTCTGGGTCGAAGTGACCAACCACGGCCTGACGGTAATCGACTTAGACGGTTACGTGTTGGCCAATTCGGCCGGCGGGGAATACCGTTTCCCAAGCGGGCCGATTCTGCACGGGCAATTTGTGTCGGTCGATGAGTCGGAACTCGGCTTCACGGCCGTCGACGGCGACAAGCTCTATCTTTCCACACCGGATCGGGTGGCGGTCGTCGACGCCGTACGCGTTCAGCAGCGAGCTCGAGGCCGCCGGACAAACGGCACGGACGACTGGTTCTACATCGACGTGGCGACGCCCAACATGCCGAACCGCTTCGCGTTGCACGACGAGATCGTGATCAACGAGATCATGTACCACGCCTATCCTGGGCGGGTCGAGGGAGAGCCGTTTGCGGAGTCACCCGAAGAGTGGATCGAGTTGTTCAACCGCAGCGACGACCCGATCGGACTCGACGGTTGGCGTTTCGACGGCGCGATCGATTTCGAGTTTCCGGCCGATACGACGCTCGGGCCGGGCGAATATCTCGTAGTGGCCAACGACGCCGCGGCGATGGCGGCGCAGTACCCCGGAGTCGACGTGCTGGGCAACTTCGACCGCGCGCTGGGCAACAACGGCGACCACATCCTGCTGTTGGACGCCGCCGGCAACCCGGCAGACGAGGTCCGCTACTACGATTCCGGCCGCTGGGCAGAGTATGCGGACGGCGGCGGGGCCAGCCTCGAGTTGCGCGACCCGAACGCCGACAACGCCAAGCCCGAGGCCTGGGCCGCCAGCGACGAGACCGGCCAAACCGCTTGGCAAACCGTGACCTATCGCGGGCCGGCCACCAACCTCGTCGGGCCGACGCGGTACAACGAATTGGTGCTGGGGCTGCTCGACGCCGGCGAGATCCTATTGGACGACATTCGCGTGATCGAAGACCCCGACGGCACCGCGCGGCAGTTGATCCAAAACGGCACGTTCGAGGGCGACGTTCTCGGCAGCCCGGCCAACAAGTGGCGGATCATCGGCACGCACGAAGAGAGCGGCGTGATCGTCGATCCCGACGACCCGAACAACCAGGTCTTGCGGCTGGTGGCCACCGGCCCGACCGGCCACATGCACGACCACGCCGGGACGACGCTCAAATCCGGCAACTCCTTCGTCACGATCGACACCCGCAAGGTGTACGAGATCTCCTTCCGCGCCCGTTGGGTGGCCGGATCGAACCAGCTCAACTCCCGGCTCTATTTCAACCGGCTTGGCCGCACGACGCTGCTCGACGTGCCCGAAGCGGCCGGCACGCCGGGCGCGGTGAATTCCACATCGCAGCCAAACATCGGCCCCACGTACGCCGAGCTGCGCCACGAGCCGGTCGTGCCGCGATCGGGCGAGAGTGTCGTGGTTTCCGTACAGGCAGAGGCGCCGGACAGGGTCGACGCAATGACACTTCGCTACCGAGTCGACGGAGGCACCTGGCGCAGCGTACCCATGACGCGGGCGTCGGAGATCGACTACAAGGCCACGATTCCCGGCCAATCGACCGGCCGAATCGTGCAGTTCTACGTCGAGGGGCGCGATGATGCCGGCGTAACGTCGGCGTTCCCCGCCGCCGGAGCCGACTCGCGGGCATTGTACAAGGTCTACGACGGCCAGCAAACCTCGCTGGACGTGCACCAATTCCGCATCATCATGACATCGGCCGATGCCAACCGGCTGCACACCGAAACCAACGTGATGAGCAACGGGCGGATCGGGGCCACGGTCGTCTTTGATGAGGGCGAAGTCTTCTACGACGTGGGCGTGAAGCTCAAGGGCAGCCAGCGCGGGCGAAATCGCGACGTCCGCGTGGGGTTCAACGTCCGCTTCGACCCCATGCAGCCGTTCTTCGGCACCCACGAAACGGTGGCCATCGACCGCAGCGGGGCCGGCGATCAGTACAGCCAGAAGGAGATCCTCGTCAAACACACCATTGCCGCGGCCGGCGGGCTGCCGTCGATGTACGACGACCTGATCCACGTGATCACGCCGCGGACCACGCACACCGGCTCCGCGATGATGCAGATGTCGCGCTACAACGACGTCTTCCTCGACGGCCAATTCGCCGGCGGCAGCCAGGGGACGCTGTTCGAATACGAGTTGATCTACTACCCCACCACGACCAGCGGCGGCGTCGAAGGACTGAAACGCCCCAACCCGGACTCGGTGATGGGCGTGCCGCTGTCGAGCCGCGGCACCGACAAGGAAGCTTATCGCTGGAATTTCTTGATCAAGAACAATCGTGGCGCCGACGACTACAGCGGGTTGATCGCCGCACTCTCGGCGATCGGGACGTCGGCCAATGCAGAATTCCACCGCCAGACGGGCGAACTGCTCGACGTCGACCAGTGGCTGCGCTCGTTTGCGGCCCAGTCGCTGTGGGGCGTCGGCGACAACTACACCACCGGCGCACAACACAACGGGATGTTCTACACCCGCCCCAGCGACGGCAAGACGCTCTTTTTTCCCTGGGACATGGACTTCACCGCCTCGGCCGGTGCCACGTCGGGTCTGGCCCGAAACGGCGACTTGAACAAGCTGCTCACGCTGCCGGCCAATCGCCGGGCGTATTACGGCCACGTACACGATATCGTCAACACCACGTTCAACCGCGAGTACCTCGACCCGTGGATCGCCCACTACAGCGCGTTCCTGCCGCGCGAGAACCTCAGCGGCTTTGCGGGCTACGTGGGCACGCGATCGAACTATGCGCTGAATACGATTCGCTCGGGCATCCCGCCGACGCCCTTTGCAATCACCACCAACGGCGGTGCGCCTCTGTCGGTCGACGACGTTGCCGTAACGATCCAGGGCCAAGGCTGGGTCGACGTCCGCGAGATCTACCTCGGCGACGGCCAGCGCCCGCTTCAGGTCGAATGGCCGGCCACCAATCGCTGGCAGGTGACCGTGCCGCTGATGCCGGGGGAGAACGCGTTGGAGTTCAGCGCCGTCGATTTCAGCGGCAACCCGTTGACCGCCGACACAATCACCGTCACAAGCACGGCGCTGGAGCGGCCGCTGCAAGCATTCTTGCGGCTGAGCGAGTTGAACTACGACCCGGCCGACCCCACGCCGGAGGAGGAGGAATTGGGATACGGTGACGAGGATTTCGAGTTCATCGAGCTCGTCAACATCAACACCGACGATGCCGCGCTCGATCTGGCCGGGGCCGCGTTCGTCGACGGGATTACCTTCACGTTCGACGAAAAAACGACGTTGGCCCCCGGTGCCTACGCGGTGCTGGTTCGCAATCCGGACGCCTTCGCCGCCCGATACGGCGCCGCGATCGAACCGGCGGGCACCTATACCGGCAAGCTGAGAAACGAGGGCGAGCAACTGAGGCTGGTCGACGCGGCCGGGGCCGACGTGTTCAACTTCACCTACAACGACACCAATCCCTGGCCGGGACGCGCCGCGGGCAAGGGCGCCGCGCTGGAGTCGATCGATCCGGCGGTGACGAATCCGGCCGACTATGGGTTGTCCACCGCGTGGCAGTCGAGCTTCCGCTACGGCGGAACGCCCGGCCAGCCGTCGGCCCCTTCCTCGGGCGTGGTGATCAATGAGGTGCTCACGCACACCGACGTGCCGCTGGTCGACGCGATCGAGTTGCACAACGTAACCGACGCGCCGATCGACGTCGGTGGCTGGTTCCTCAGCGACGACTGGGGCTGGCAGCACGTGGCCGACAACGGCGACTACCGCAAGTTCCGCATGCCCGACGGCACCGTGATTCCGGCCGGTGGATACGCCGTGATCTACGAAGGCCACTACGTCGGCGAAGAACTGGTGGTCGATCAGGTCAGGGAATTCGGCGGGACCGGGCCAAGAGATTTCGCCCTAAGCAGCGCCGAAGGCGATCACGTCTGGCTGATGGAGACCGACCGGCACGGCGACCTGCTGCGGTTTGGCGATCACGTGCAGTTTCCGGCCGCCGTAAACGGCGAGTCGTTCGGCCGCATGGACGCCGATCCGGGCCGGCTGGCTCCGATGCAAGAGCGGACCCTCGGCGGCGAGAACTCCCCGCCGCGGATCGGGCCGATCGTAATCAGCGAAATCATGTATCATCCCGCGCCGGAAGCCCCGCAGTCGGTCGAGTTCGTCGAACTCTACAACCCGACGTCCGAATTCGTGCCGTTGTTCGACCTGCGGCATCCTCTGAACACTTGGCAGTTCGCCGGGCTCGACTTCCGGTTTCCGCCCCAGGAGGAGATCCCACCCGGCGGCGTAGCGCTGGTGGTGGCCGGCGACCCGGAGACGTTTCGCAGCATCGAACAGGTGCCGCGGGAGGTGCCGATCTACGGGCCGTATCGGGGCGTGTTGGACGGGGCCGGTGAGCGGCTGGCGTTGTTGATGCCCGACGAGCCAACGGCCGACGACCCGCCGCTGCTGCCGTACGTATTGGTCGACGAAGTCAACTATCGGCCGACGGCGCCCTGGCCCGTGGAGGCCGACGGCACGGGACCGTCGTTGCAGCGCACGGCTGCCGACGCCTGGGGCAACGAGCCCGCAAGCTGGCAGGCTGCCGCGCCGACGCCCGGCGTGATCGACTTCTCCGTCGGCACAGAAATCGTTGGCCGGCACATCTTCTACAACAACTCGTCGTTCGACGGCAACGACCCGAATCCCACGTCGGCCGATGATTCGGCGATTGCTCCGGACAAGGCGGCGCTGCTGCCGGGCGAAAAGGCGACCTTCGCCAACTACACCAGCTTCGGCGCCGGCATCACCGGAATCATGATCGACGTGGCCGGCACGGGCGGGAAGATCAACTCCGACGCCTTTCGGTTCCACGTGGGCAACACCTTCGAGCCGGCCGGCGCGTCGGTGCTGGCCGGCGCCGGCGTCGGTGGTTCCGATCGGATCACGTTCATTTGGCCCGACAACACGCTGCGCAACACCTGGCTGCAGGTGACCGTACTGGCCGATGTCTTGGGCTTGGCGACCGACGACGTCTTCTATTTCGGCAACGCCGTGGCCGAGGCGGGCAACTCCCCGGCCGACACGCGGGTTACTTCCACCGATCTGCTGTTGGCCCGGAACAATCCCCGCAACTTCCTCGACCCGGCCGAGATCAACTTCGCCTACGACTACAACCGCGACCAGCGCGTCAACGCCACCGACGTGCTGTTTGCGAGAAACAACGTGAACAGCTTCCTCACGGAACTGAAGCTGATCGAGGCCCCCGAGGGATAGTAGCGACCACCTTCGGCCCGACGAAGCCTCGCTCGGCCAGGGGATGCGAGGATGGTCGAAACAGGTTACAATGGAAGGGTATGGTGCCCGTTGCACGACGGGATCGTCCCGAAATTGTGGCGTCTCGGGTGACGGTCTTCGCGGCACCGTACACAGGAACAGTAACGCCGGGATCCCCCGGCAGACCCAATCGACGGCTCCCTACGCTGGGCTCTTTCTTGGAGGTCGATCTGATGAGGCGTTTTCTTTCGGTCGTGGTATGCACGGCGGTCTGCGCAGCGGCGGGCGTTTCGCGGCTGCCGGCAGCTCCGGTCACGTTGGTCGACCTCGGTTCGACGTGGCACTTTCTCGACGACGGCTCCGATCAAGGCACGCTATGGCGCGGCGAAGCGTTCGACCACGTGGGGCTCGGCTGGGACTCCGGGCCCGCCCCGTTGGGATACGGCACGCTGGGGACCGCCGGAAACGAAACCCCGATCGCCACGACCGTTGACTATGGCGGCACGGCCGGCACCAAGTTTGTCACGACCTACTTTCGCCAGTCGTTCGAAGTCGACGCGGCCGAGCTGGCGGGCTTCACGCAATACACACTGAGTCTGATGCGCGACGACGCCGCGGTCGTTTACCTCAACGGCCAGGAGGTCTTTCGCGACGCCGGGCTGATCGCCGACGCCGGCTTCGACGACCTCTCGAGCATCACCGCCAGCGGTGCCGCAGAGAACGCGTTTTCCGATCAGACTTTCCTGGCCGGCTCGCTGTTGCACGAAGGGACCAACGTGATTGCCGTCGAACTGCACCAGGCCACCCGAGGCAGCAGCGATCTGGGAATCGACTTGTCGTTGGTCGCGCTCGACGACCCGATCGGATTCGGCGACGTCAGCCCGAACATCGTCACCGGCTTCGAGGAAGCGGCCGCGGGTGCCACGTCGTTCTCTCGCGACGCCGGCCATACCGAACTCGCCTGGACGATGACCGGTGGACCGGGAAGCTTCGCCGCGGTCGACGACGCCTTCACCGATCCCGGCGACCCTACCAACCTGCACCAATTCCACGTCAACGCAGCCGATATTGAAATCACCAGCGAGCAGATCGACGTCCGCGACTACGTCGACGTGCAAGTGGCCGCCGACGTGCGGGCGTGGTTCGACAGCGGCGACTTCGAGGACGCCGATCACATCAAACTCAGCATATTGGCCAGCAACGACGGCTTCAACTTCACCGAGCTCGTCTGGCTCGACGCTTCCGGCGCCGAAGCCAATGCGCTTGACCTGGGCACCGAAGCCTTCTCCACGTTCATTTCGCCCGTGGGGCTGGTGCCCGACGACACGGCGAGCATCCGCGTGATGCTCAGCACCGTCATCAATTCCGCCAACGAACACGCCGCCTTCGACAACGTTCGCGTGGCGGGCATCGTGCTTTCGGAGTTGGCGTGGGACGGTTCGGACGCCGCCTGGGGCGAGATCACCGGACCGCCGGACGCGTCGCATTGGCTCGGCGGCGACCCGGACACCGTGGCCGACGGCTCGACCGCCGCCGCGATCGACGGCGGCGCCGTCACGGTAGCCGTCGACGCCGAAGCCTATCGTTTGACGGTAAGCGGCGGAAGCCTCTCGATCGACGCCGCGCAGTCGCTGGCCGTGAAGCACGAGGCGACCTTCGACATGGGGACGACGTTGACCCTCGGCAGTGACGCCACGCTAGACGCCACCGGCACGCTGATCGTCGGCGGTGAGGCGACGCTGGGCGTTGGGGCCACGCTCGGTGCCGGCGGGGGTAGTATCGAGCAATTGACGATTGCCTCAGACGCCGTGATCGCGACGTCGGCGGAACTGGTCATCAACGACCTGGCCGCGACGGCCGGCGGGACATTGACAAAGCTGGGCGGCGGAACGCTCGTTCTCGACAACTCGCAGCCCGTCGTCGGCGTCGTAGCGGCTGACGATACCACCTTCCGTGTCGAGGAGGGGATGCTCAAGTCGAAAGGCACCGACCCGCTGGGCGGCTCCCGTGCCGTGATCCTCGCCGGTGGACGTCTCCTCCTGGAACACGACGCGGCTTTGCAGCTCGACGACACGGCGGTTGCGGTGATCGACGATTCCCGGCTGGAAGTGCTCTGCGACGACGCGGTCTCGTTCGGCCACCTCACGATTAGCCAGGGCGAACTGACGACCAGCGGCACGGCCGAAAGCCTGCGGTTTGCCGCCGCGGCTATCGATCCGGCCCAGGACGTGACCGAGGTTGAGCTAAGGACGCTGATCGACACACGGCTTGGCGTCCTCGACGCGGACTCGGCCGGCGTAACGATCACCAAGAGCGGCGCGGCCGACCTGATACTCGAGGGCGAGAATAGGGGGGTGCAGCACACAACGTTCGCCGTGCGGCAGGGACGCCTGATAGCGCTGCTGGGTGCCGACACGTTCGACGTGGCCGACGTGTCGCTGAGCGGTGGTGAGGTCGTGCTTTCGGCCATGGTGGGCGCCGTCTCGCCGGTGACGTACCACAACCACTTCCGCGTAGATGAGGACTCCGATCTTACCGCCGGTTCGGCCGGCGGCGGCACCGCCGATCCAACGACCGTGATCCTCGGCGGCGGCACCCGTGGGCTGGCGCTGTCAAACGGCACGCTTTCGCTTCGTGCCACCGACGGCTACCGCTTGCAGCTTGCGGGGCCGGTGAGTGGTCCCGGAGCGCTGGAGTTCGTCGAAGGCGACGTGGAGGTCGACCAGCCGCTGGCCGTGGGAACGTTGATCCTCTCCGGCGGCAATCTGGTGCGGACCGGCGCGGGCACGCCTGCGGGCGACGTCGCCGTGCAAAGCCGCCTGACGCTCAACGGCGGCTCGCTCGACATGAGCGGTTCCACGCTACACACCACGCCGGCAACCGACGTGAGCGTCGCCGCCGGCGACACGTTGACCGTCGAGAATCAGAACCTCGTGCTGCACTCCCTCGACCTGACCGGCACGCTGGTGCGCAAGGGGCCGCCGGGCGATCTGCTGGTCGGCGGCAACTTGACGTTGACCTCGACGCTCGACATGACCGGGGCCGTGCTGTTGACCGATCCGGCCGCCACCGACGTAACCGTCGGCGGCGGCGGGGAGTTGACCGTCGATCACCTCTTGGCCGCCAACACACTGAACCTGGCCGGCACGGCGAATCTCCGCGGGGCCTATCTCGGCGGCGTGGACGTCGGCGACGGCGGGCTGCTGAACACGTCGGCCGACGTGACGGCCGATACCGTGAACGTCACCGGCGGCGAGGTTCGACTGGGCGACGGCGCCGATGTGATCGCAGCCGACGTCAACGTCTCCGGCGGCACGGTCGACGCGTCGACCGGCCGCGTGATGGCTACCGGTCAGATGGTGCTGGGCACCACGACGTTGGCAGTCGACAGCGGGTCGTTTGCTGCCGCCGGGCCGGACCTGCTCGATCTGACCAACACGCGTCTCGAAGCAATCGCCGTCGGCACGGCGCATGCCACGATCACCTCGCCGGACGCCGCCGTTACGCTGGGCGGCGTGACGGCCGGGCGCGGCGTGCAAACGCTGACGTTTGCCAACGAGGCCCCGCCTGCGGCAACCGCCTTCAGCGTCGACGGCCTTTCGGCCAACGGTGCGACGGTGAACGCCGAGGACCTGGCCGTTCGCGGAACGCTCACTCCTGGCGGTGCCGAGGCCGGTACGATGCGGCTTGAGGGCAACGTGGAACTAACCGAGACGGCCGTCTATGCGTGCGACCTCGACGGCACGGCCCACGATTCGGTCGTGGTTGCCTCTGGAGAGTTGTTCCTCGGCGGCACGCTGCAGGTCCACGCGCTCGGCGTCGAGACTTCACAACTCGGCGCCACGACCCGTACCATCATCGACACCGACGGCGGCACGATCGCCGGTGTGTTCGATCACGTGCCGGACGTGCACGTGCCTTCGGCCGGCGCGGCCGGTCATCTGGGCTTGGGCGTGTTCCACCGTGGTGTCAACTACGTCGGTGCCAACGTGCCCGGCGAAGACCCCGCAACCGCCGTTGCCGTCGACCTGTTCGTTGCCGGCGGCGGCGACAGCAACGGCGACGTCAACGTCGATGGCCAAGACATCACCAGCCTGATCAATCACTTCAACAAACCGGGCGATCCGGTGGATCGCAGTTGGACCGAGTCCGATACGGCCGGCGGACCGACCGGCCGCGGCGACGGTCGCGTCGACGGCCAGGACATTACAGATCTGATCTCCAACTTCACCGGCGACGGCGGCCCCGCGGACGAAGGGACCGCCTCGGCCTCCTACAACCCGGCCACCGGTGAATTCACGGTCGCCGTCGAGAACGTGATGAGCTGGAACCTCGTCAGCGACGGCCACTTCAACGGCACCGGTCTGACCGACGCGGGCAGCGTGTTATCGTCCGGCCCGGGGCTCGTTTCGGCCAACGCGAACACGGTAGGCGAGGGCCGCTTCGACGGGGCCATCTCGCGCGAGACGACCCTGCTGGGACCGCTCACCGCCGCCGGCACCGACTCCGACCGATTTGTGCTGCAATACGTCACCTCCTACGGCGCCCCGCCGCAGATCGGCGCCATCCGCGTGGTCCCCGAGCCCGGCATGATGATCCTACTGCTCGTTGGCGTCGGTTGTCTCGTGCCCCTCCGTAGGTGGGCCTGCCGGAGCTAGCGACTGCGACCTGCTGCGTTGATCCCAGGTGGGCAATATCGCAGGAAATCTCGTTCCGTAACGAACAACGCTCGAGTTTTGCGTGTCATGGCCCTTATCGCGGCCCAGGTCGGGAGGCTTCAACGGGCACGACCCTGTTGACGCCCGATCGGCCACAAGTATATTACAAGGTTTCCCCCCGCTGGTGGTCCTGGCTGGGGGGTGTTCTTTTGGTGATGGGGAAAACGCCATTCGCGGGCCTTCTTGTCCGGAGGTTGTCGTTGGAAGAAGCGATTCAGAAAGCCGATGTGCTGATCGAAGCCCTCACGTGGATCCGCCGGTTTCGCGGCAAGATCACCGTGATCAAGCTCGGCGGCAGCGTGATGGAAGACGACGCGGCGATCAACCATCTGCTGCTGGACATCGTCTTCATGGAAACCGTCGGCATGCGGCCGGTGGTCGTCCACGGCGGCGGGGCCGCGATCAGCCGGGCGATGGACGCCGCGGGGCTTGCGGCACGCTTCGTCCGGGGCCGCCGCTACACCGACGACGACGCCCTGGCAATCGTTCGCCGCGTGTTGGCCGGTGAGGTCAACCGCAAGTTGGCCCAGCGGATCAACGAACTCGGCGGCCAGGCCGAAACGCTCAATCTCGATACCCAAAACGTCCTCTTCGGGCGGCCACTGGTGCTTCGCGACGAGCAGGACGAGCCGGTCGATTTGGGGCACGTCGGCGAGGTTACCGACGTCGATAGCGAGGTGATCGAGAGGCTTTGCGGCGACGGCATCGTGCCGGTGATCCCGTCGATGTGCGTCACCGAAGACGGCGAGTTGTTGAACGTCAACGCCGACACGGCCGCCACGGCGGTCGCCCGATCGCTGCGGGCCGAAAAGCTGGTCTTCCTCAGCGACGTCAACGGCGTGCGGCGCGACAAGGACAACCCCGGCTCGCTGATGCACTCGCTCAGCGCCGCCGAGGCCCACGAGATGATCGCCAACCGCACGATCGACGCCGGCATGATCCCCAAAGTCCAAGCCTGCCTCGACACGCTCGATCAGGGTGTTCGCAAGGTCCACGTCATCGACGGCCGGCTGCGGCATTCGTTGCTATTGGAGGTCTATACGAGTAAGGGCGTGGGGACGGAGATTGTGAAGGTGGAAGAGTAGTGGTAGCGAGGAGTTGGGAGTTGGGAGTGGGTAGTTGTGAGCGGGGATTGGGGAGTGGGGGGTGAAGCGGTAGGAGGTGATGTGAGGGTGTCAGGACGCACAACGGCGTTGCGGCCCTGGCGTCCTTGATTTTGCACTCTGCATTTCGCATTCTGCACTGCGAAGGAGATCTTTCGATGACTTCCGAGGAGACGATCAAGCTCTTCGATCGGTACGTGATTCCCAACTACGGGCGGTTTCCGGTCTCGCTGGTGCGGGGCGAGGGATCGTTCGTCTACGATTGCGAGGGGAATCGCTACCTGGATCTATTTCCCGGCTGGGGGTGCAACCTCTTGGGCCACTGCCCGGGACCGGTCGTCGAGGCCGTGCAGGAGCAGGTGGCCCAACTGATCCACGCACCCAACACGTGGTACATGGAGGCCCAGGGGCGCTGGGCCGAGGCGCTCTCGAAGCGGAGTTTCGGCGGCCAGGCGTTCTTCTGCAACTCGGGCACCGAGGCCAACGAGGCCGCCATCAAGCTCGCCCGGCTGCACACGCCCGAGGGCCGATACAAGATCATCACCTTCGAGGGAGGCTTCCACGGCCGCACGCTCGGCTCGACCGCCGCCACGGCCCAGCCGAAGTATCACGAGGGTCTCGGGCCGCTGATGGCCGGGTTCCTATACGCCCCGTACGGCGATCTCGATGCCGTGGCCGCGCTGATCGACGACGAAACGGCCGCCATCCTGGTCGAGCCGGTGCAGGGCGAAGGCGGCGTGGTGATCCCGCCCGAGGGCTTCCTCGCGGGGCTGCGCAAACTGGCCGACGACAACGAATTGCTGTTGATCTTCGATGAAGTGCAGACCGGCTGCGGCCGCACCGGCAATTGGTTCGGCTACCAGACGTTCGACGTGGTACCCGACGTGATGACGCTGGCCAAGGCGGTCTGTGGTGGACTGACCGGCGGGGCCATGTTGACCACCGCCGAAATCGCGCGGAGCCTGCGGCCGGGCATGCATGCGGCTACCTTCGGCGGCAACCCGATCGCCGCCCGGGCGGGCGTCGCGGCCGTCGAGATGATCGAACGCGACAACCTGCTCGAAGCGGCCGGCCGCCTCGGCGGATTGTTCCGCGGCCGATTCGAACAGCTTAAGCAGGAATGTGAATTGGTTAGCGAGGTCCGCGTTTGCGGGCTGATGATCGGTATCGAATTGTCGATCGAAGGCGCCGAAACGGTTCGCGCTTGTATGGAGCGCAAGCTGCTGGTCAACTGCACCCAGGGCACCGTGATCCGCCTTTTGCCGGCGATGAACCTCACCGAAGAACAGGCCCATGAGGGCTGCGACGTCCTGGCCGACGTGATTCGGCAGCAGGCCGCCGCCGACCCGCTACAGCCGTGATTTCCGGAGGATCTTCCGATGCGAAACCTGATTACGCTGGCGGACCTCACGTCCGCTGAAGTCGACCATATTTTCTCGATTACCGAAGATCTCAAATCGAAGTTCCAGTCCGGCCTTCGCGAGCCGCTGCTGCCGGGCCGGGTGATGGCGTTGTTGTTCGAGAAGCAGTCGCTGAGGACCCGGGTGAGCCTCGAAGCGGGCATGGCCCACCTGGGTGGCACCACGATGTTCCTCGGCAGCGACGTGGGCTTCGGCAGCCGTGAAAGCGTCGCCGATTTCGGACGCGTGCTCAGCCAATACGTCGACGTGATCGTGGTGCGTGCCAAACGCCACGACACGGTCGTGCAATTGGCCGAACACTGTTCCTGCTCGGTGATCAACGGCCTGACCGATTTCGCACATCCCTGCCAGGCGATGGCCGATTTGTACACGTTGCGGGAAATCGGCGGATCGTTGCGCGGGCGGACGCTGGCGTGGGTCGGCGACGCCAACAACGTCGTTCGCAGCCTGGCCATCGGCTGCGGCAAAGTCGGCATGCGGCTGCAGATGGCCACACCGAAGGCGTACCAGTTCGACGAGGAAACGCTCGGCTTCCTGAATCGCGTCGCGCCGGACTTGGAGTTGACGGTGACCACCGATCCGGCCGCAGCCGTGGCCGACGCGATGGCCGTCTACACCGACGTCTGGGCCAGCATGGGACAGGAGAAGCAGCGCGAGCAACGACGCCGCGACTTCGCCGACTTCCAGGTCAACGCCGAGTTGATGTCGCACGCGCAAAAAGGCACCGTCTTCATGCACTGCCTGCCCGCCCGCCGCGGCGAAGAAGTTACCGACGAAGTGATCGACGGTCCGCAGAGTATCATCGTTCAGCAGGCCGCCAATCGGATGCACATCCAAAAGGGCATCCTTGCGTGGATGTTGGCATCGAAGGGATAGGAGTTGCCATGCGTCACGACAATCGCCGCGTCGACGAACTCCGCCCGATCCGCATCCGCCGCCGCTTCACCCGGGCGGCACCGGGCAGCGTGTTGATTCAGGCTGGCCGGACGACCGTGCTCTGCTCGGCCAGCGTCGACGATAGCGTGCCGCCCTGGATGGCCGGACAAGAGCGCGGCTGGGTGACAGCCGAATACAGCATGCTGCCGGGAAGCACCAGCCCTCGCAAACGGCGCGACCGGGGTGCGAAACTCGACGGCCGCACCACCGAGATCCAACGTCTGATCGGCCGCAGCCTGCGGGCGATAACGGACCTCGACGCCTTGGGCCAGCGGACCGTAACCGTCGACTGCGACGTGCTCGAGGCCGACGGCGGCACGCGCACCTTGAGCATCACCGGGGCCTTCATCGCCCTGGTCGACGCGTTGCGCAAGGAACTACCCCGCGGCAGCAAATTGCCCACACGCGACTCCGTGGCCGCAATCAGCGCGGGCATCGTCAATGGCCGGGTTGTGCTCGACCTCGACTACCGGGAGGACTCGGCGGCCGCGGTCGACATGAACGTCGTAATGACCGGCGCCGGCCAGTTCGTCGAAGTCCAAGGCACCGGCGAAGAGGCCACTTTCTCCGACAAGCAACTCCATGCCCTGTTGAAGCTGGCCCGCGGGGGGATTCGCGCGTTGACGGCGATCCAGCGGAAGGCCCTGGGAAAGTCGTGGCCGATCGGGTCGTAGGCAACCGGGATGCGGGGAGCCGAGCGGCGTATGGGCCAGGATTTGACCTTCGCCGGCCGTCGGACGATAATACAGACATGAACATCCCCACGCCCAAACTGACCGACGAACAGCGACAAGCCCTCCGCGTTCAGCCCGGCGGATTCACTCGCGTCGAGGACGATCAAACACACAAGGTCTACCTTCTAATCGAAGAGAATCGGGCGGCAGAACTCTATCAGCGGTGGCTGAGCGAGCAATTGCAGACGGGCTTTGACGAGGCAGACCGCGGTGAGGTCGCCGAATGGGATCTCGACGCGTTCCTGGCCAACATGCACCGTCAGCACGCCGAGCGAACCACCGAGGCCGGTTGATGTCCAAGATTCTTCGGACGTCGCGCGCCGAGCTTGATCTGGCCGGAATCTGGACGTACATCGCCCAGGACAGTCCCGACGCGGCCGACCGGCTGATCTGCCGTATCGATCAGCGGCTGCAGCTTCTCCCCACCAACCCCACGATGGGCGAACCGCTAGACCAATTTCGACGCGGATTGCGAGCCACGACCGTGGGGAACTACGTGATCTACTACCGGGCGACCGGAGACGTGATCGAGGTCTATCGGGCCTTCCACGCGGCCAGGCAGCGTGAGGACCATTTGTAACGCGGGATCGAACGTTGCCTCAGGGTGCGCCGCTGCGGCGCCCGTGGGATCGGATGTTCGACTGGTTCGCTGCTACACGTCCTAAGACGTTTCGCTCCAAAAGGTTACGGCGATTTCTCCGAAACCGGCCCGGTTCTCCTCTTGACTTGACGAATTTTTTCGTTAAGATTTGGGAACTAACGCACGAATTCGTTCGTCATAGATGGTGACGGCACAAGACCTCGCCACGCTTGCCGACACGAAATCTCCCACGGAGAACCGCATTATGCCCCGATATCCCTCCCCCCAGCCGACCGACGTCGAGCTGCAGATCCTCCAGGTGCTCTGGCAGCGGGGCGCCTCGACGGTGCGTCAGGTCCACGACACGTTGTCGTCGAAGCGGGACACCGGCTACTCGACGACGCTGAAGATGATGCAGGTGATGCGTGAGAAGGGGCTGCTCTCGCGAGACGAATCGGTCCGGCCCCAGTTGTACGCTGCGGCCGAGACGCGGGAACGGACCCAACTGCAAATGCTCGACGATCTGGCCCAGAAGGCGTTCGGCGGATCGGCAGCCACGTTGGTAATGCGCGTGCTTTCGGCCCAACGCGTCTCGCCCGACGAAATGGCCGAGATGCAGCGACTCATTCGCGAAGCGAAAGGAGAGACGTCATGATCGATCCGCTCGAGATACTCTCGTCCGACGCCGCACATCGACTGGGCTGGACCCTGGTCCACTCGCTCTGGCAGATTGCACTGCTGGCCGCCGTGCTGGCGTTGGTCTTGGTGACGATGCGCCGCCGCCAGGCGATCCTGCGGTATTTGGCCGGCTGCACGGGCATGGCGGCGATGGCCGCCGCGCCGGCGGTGACGTATTTCGTTATACCGGACCGGCCGTTTCCGGAAACCGTAGACGCTTCGCCGGTGCCGGAAGATGGCGGTCCTTCGTCGGCGATGCCGATAGCGCTCGACGGTCCCGTTCAGCCGATTGCCATGTCCGAGGCCGCGCTGCCCGACGCGGAGACCGACGATTCCGGTGCGTTCGATCAGTCTCTCGCGAGCCCGGAACTCTTGGCGGCGCCTTCCGACGTTGCGGCCGTGGAACCCCCGCAAGTCGACGCGACGTCTCAAGAGCCTGGCACGGCCGTGGCCGAGGTTCCCTTGCCGGCCCGAATTGCCCGGTCGTTTACGCCTTGGCTGCCGTGGGTGGTCGCCGTTTGGCTTGCCGGAGTGCTTTGTTGCGGCGTGTGGCAACTCGGCGGGTGGATTGCGGCCCAGCGGCTAAAACACCTGGGAACCGCGCCGGCCGACGGGCAACTCGCCGCCCAGTTGGCCGATTTGGCCCGGCGGATGGGAGTCACCCGTCCGGTGCGGATGCTCCGCTCGGCGTTGGTCGACGTGCCGGTGGTGGTCGGTTGGCTGCGGCCGGTGTTGCTGGTGCCGGGCGGAATTCTCACGGGATTGACACCGTCGCAACTCGAGGCCGTGCTGGCCCACGAGTTGGCTCACGTGCGGCGATACGACTACTTGGTCAACCTGATGCAGACGGCCGTCGAAACACTGCTGTTCTACCATCCGGCCGTGTGGTGGGTTTCGCGGCGGATCCGCATCGAGCGCGAACACTGTTGCGACGACGCGGCGGTGGCCGTCTGCGGCAGCAAGGTAGGTTACGCCGCGGCGCTGACGGCGCTGGAAGAGAGTCGCGCCGCGCCCGCGTTGGCGATGGCCGCCAGTGGCTTCGGCCGCCGCGGCTCGGCGCTGGACCGCGTCCGCCGCATCCTCGGCCGAGGTGGCGACGACGGTTTCCGCTGGCGGACGTCGCTGGGCGGAAGCCTCGCCGTGTTGGTGTTGGTGACCGGCCTGATCGTCTGCATGGCCGGAACCAACCAACCCGCACCCGCTGCGCCTGACGATGAGGCCCCCGAGGAGCCTGCGGCGACGGAGGAAGACGACGACGCCACCGCCGCCAAGGAGGTGCCGCCGGACGACATGAGGATCGAAGCCCGGGTGGTGCGAAGCGATGGTCGCGCCGTCGAGCAGTGCTCAATAACCTTCTGGAAGGAGACCGATGCCGACGTGCCGGCCAAGGTCGAACGCAACACTCCACCACAGATCTGGCGCGACTCGGTCACCAAAGCGTCCTGGAAGCCGATCCACCATTTCGGCACCAGCGATCGGGCCACGCTGGAGGATCTTACGGCGGGCACCTACCGCGCCACGGCCTTTCTCGGCCGCCGCGATCCGATTGCGTTGGCCGTCGGCCCGCCGATCCGGCTCGACGGCACACGCCAGATGACGGTGACGACGTTGCAGATCGAGAGCGGGCCGACGCTGTCGATCCAAGTCGTCGACGCGGCGACCGGCGAGCCGATCGAGTATCCCGTGATTCGCCTCACGCGGCCCGACGGATTGCCGGTGGTCCGTTGGAGCAGCACCTGGAGTCTGCGGCCGCAAGGCAACACCCTCACGTTCGCCCACTTAGTACCCGGCGAGTATACGCTCGACGTGTTGAAGCCGGCCGGATGGTACACCAATCCCGACTACGACAATGCGACGCGTCCGTTTAAGGTGCAGCTTGCCGCCGGCAAAGACCGCCAAGTCACGATCAATCTCCACGCGTCGGAACTCGACGAGGCCGAAGCGAAGCGGCGCTGGCCGTGGGCGGTGACCGGCACGGTGACCGACGCGAATGGCAATCCGCTTCAAGGCGCCACGATCCGTTCCCACTGCGGCATGGGCTCGCTGAGGCCGACCGGCTCGGTCACCAGCGGCGTCGACGGCAGCTACACGCTCCGTTTCGGCCCCGGGATGCGTATGATGGACGAGAAGACGGGCGAGTGGCGGGCCGGCATGCAGATGGCCACGATCAGCGTCTCCAGGCTCGGCTCCTTCGAGAAGGACCTCTATCGCCAGGGTAATCTGAGCATGGCCGACGAGATGCCCGGCGAGGACAACGTCTGGGGCGCCAAGCCGAAAGACGTGATCTTGCCGAACAGGCCGCACAAGCTCGACTTCGTGATGCTCCCGGCTGCGGCCATCGAAGTCACGCTCCTCAGCGCCGACGGCAAACGACTGGCCAGCAAGCGGCTGCACGTCAAGGGCGAGCGATCGTGGCCGTCGACCAGCGTGCTGGCCGGTGCAACGACCGATGCGCAGGGCACCTTCCGACTCGATTCGATGCCGACGGGGCTGGCGATGCGGTTCGAGTGTGACGGTCTGGAAACGGGGCCGATCACGTTCGAGAATCCCGGCCGGCACCTGTTGCGGCTGCAGTTCCAGGCAGCGGACGACGGCGGCCCGACGACGCTGCGGATTGTTGGCTGGCGCAATTCGGCGGCTCCGCAGACTTATCAGCCGGTCGAACCGGATACGGCGCGTCCCGCACCGGCGCCGCCGACCCCGTCTGCCGGATTGCCCGCCACCGTCTCGCCCGCTAGGGGTTTGCCCGCTGCCGCTGCGCCCGCCGCGGCGCTACCTTCCGATCTGCCCGAATGGGCCACGGCGGCGATCAGGGCGTTTGACGGCTGGGAAGTCGTTCTCTGGGACCGGCATCCGAGCGTCGTGCTGGGATCGGCCAAGGGATATCGCCTCTTGCTTCGCCGCGGAGACCGAGAGTATATCGGCCAGATGCGGCAGCAGAAGGCGAGCGCCGCGGCATATAGCCAACTTGACGAGAAGGACTTCCGCACCGTCTACTCGCACGTGGACGTTGTCGTGTTTCCCACCGCCGAGAAGTTGCCCGAGCGGGCGGCCGAAGCAATCGCCTGGCAGCCGGTCGACCAGCGGTGGTTCGCCCGGCCGGTCGATTTGGGCACGGGCATGGGCCGTCGCTGGTTCGCCCACACCACGCTCTTTTGGCAAGACCGTCTCCGAACGAAGCTGAAACTCAGCGGCGGCGACGACCGACTGAAACTGCTGGTCGACGGCCTGTTGGTCGACGACGAAGGCCACTGCACGTCCAACAGCCTACAGATGATCGTCAGCAATGCGGGCGACGCGGCGGTCCCGTACATCGAAGCGACCCTCGATCGAGCCACCGACGCCAACCGCTCGCGGCTGCTGATGGCCCTGGGACGGATCGAAGGCGACCGGGCGACCGTGTTGATCGTCCGCCTGTGGGCCGATGCCAAGACGCACGACGCGGCCTCGTACGCCCTGGTTTGCGGCCCGCCGCGCGAGGCCGGCAAAGAGATCTACCTCGATCTGCTGCGGCGCCGGCGCTACATCGACCATGCTTCGGAGGCCTGCGCCGAGTTCGGTTGGAAGGACGCGATTCCGCTATTGCAGGATCTTTGCCGGACGCCCCATAAGTGGATCTTCCGCTCGGCCTTCGATGCCATGCGGACGCTCGAGGGCCGCCCCGTGCCCGAGCGGCTGGCCGAGGCCGAACGCGTGCTGCGGCAGGCCAGCCCCCACGACAACGACTACACGGCGGTCAGGGCCGCCAAGCGGACCGTGCTGGCGATGGAGGACAAAGAGGCCGCCGCGACTGCCGCCGCCCATCTGGCCGATTTCAACACCAAGGCCAACCACGACAAGATCGAGTTCGTTCGCCAAATCGGCCGCGACTTGCTCGTGGCTTTGCCCGACGACGTGACCGTGCCGCTGCTTCAGCGCGTGATTGCGAACGTCGACAGCGAGTGGGACCGAAAGCAGTTGGAGCGGGCCCTTGGGGCAGTCCGGGCCAGCGGCTCACAGCCCGAGAACCCGCCGCCGGCCACGGGTCCTACTGAGCCGGACTCGCCGTTCGACACCACCGCAATCGCTCCCGCCGACGACAGAGAGACTGCCGCTCGGCTGACGCAACTCGGCGCGACGCTGAAGACAAACGCTGCCGGCGAGGTGATTCACGTGGATCTTTGCGGCAAGCAGAACGTCGACGCGGCGTTGGCGTTGGTCAAGAGGCTTCCGCGGCTCGAGACGCTCTGGTTGACCGAGACCGACGTCAGCGACGCCGGCTTGGCACAGCTTGCCGGAATGACGCAGCTTCGGTCGCTTTCGGTAGGCAGTCCGCACGTGACCGACGCCGGAGTCGCCCACTTGACCGAGTTGCCGAATCTCCGCTCGCTGGAACTCTACTACGCGCAGATCACCGACGCCGGGATGGCCCCGCTTGCCCGGTTGTCGAAGCTCGAAAGGCTCGATCTCTATCTGCACGGCAGCCAAGTAACCGACGCGGGGCTGGCCCACCTGACGGGACTCACCGGGCTCAAGGAGTTGGGCGTACGTTGCGGCCAGTTCGGCGACTCCGGGCTGGCACACCTGGCAGGCCTGACCGGGCTGGAACGCCTCAACGTCAGTTATACCAAGATCACCGGCGCCGGCTTGGTACACCTGTGGAACCTCGATCGTCTGAAACTGCTCGACCTCTCGTCGACGCAGGTCGCCGACGCGGCCGTGGAACATCTGGCGGAGTTGGACCGACTGAACGACCTGAACCTCAGCAGCACACAAGTCACCGACGCCGGCTTGGCATCGTTGTCGAAGATGCCCCGCCTCGAAAGTCTCAATTTGTCGAGTTGCCCGATCGGCGACGCCGGCCTGGAACACCTTGCGCAGCTCACCCGCCTGCGGCGGCTGCACCTGTTCGACGCCCGAATCACCGACGCCGGACTGACTCACCTTCAGAAGCTGACTGCACTCAGAACACTGGGCATCTGCTTCAACCGGCGCGAATACCAAATCACCGACGCCGGATTGGTCCATCTGGGCCCGCTAGAACGGCTCGAATCGCTGAACCTCATCAACACCCGGATCACCGACGCCGGACTGGAATACCTTCGAGCATTCACCGAACTGAAACACGTCGACCTGCAAGGGACCGGCTGTACCGATCAAGGAGCCGCCGAACTGGAGCGGGCGTTGCCGAAGGTGTTCATCAATTTGGGGATCAGAACGACGCTGTCCCCGAAGACTGCCCCGCAGGCGTCCTGGGGCAAGCCGGCCGAGGGCGTGCAGTGTGGGCTGCGAGCGGATCGGGCTTCCTGGACGACCGCCGAGACGCCCACGCTGACCGTTGGCGTGCGTAACAACGGCCCGAAGACCTGGGCACTGCCGCCTTTGCAGGAACTCTACGAGATCGAGGTCGACGGCCGCTGGTTTCGGTGGACCGGGCCGATCGACGTGGAAAGCCCGTACGTCAGGCCCGGCGCCGGATTCGGGAAGGTTGCGATCCGCGCCGACGGCCGTTGGTATCACACCAAGGTTGCCAGCGGCATGGGTGATCCGCTGACGTTCGCCCCGGGCAAGCACACGCTTCGCGTGGCCTTCTCGGCCGATCCACCGGACGCCACCACCACCCGGGCCGTCCGCGTGGTGAGCAACCCGGTGACCATCGAGATTGTTGCCGAGGATCCTCCGGCCGTAGCACTCACCGGGAATCCGAAGGCGCCCGTCGGCAAGACGCGGCGGCTGATGTTCCACGGTCTGGATCTCAGCAGCGCCCCATGCACGGCCACCACGGGCGAGCCGGCCGATCTGTGGGAGGCCCGTCCGCCGGGGTCGAAGTCGTTTCACATCCGCAATGACGTCAAGGTGACCTACTCCGAACTCGACGGCACCGTGTACCACGTCGCCAAGAAGAACGTCTTCTACGTCCAACACGATCTGCTCGGCGCCAGCACGCTGCACTACTATGGCCCTTTCCCCGGTGATCCGAACAAGCGGTTGAGTCTGCCGAAGGGCGCCGCGCCGCCAGGCACACATTTGAGCTTTACCATCGATCAACACATCGACCGGATACTCCAGAACGACCAGTCGATACTCGACTTCTCCTGGAGCGCGGGCAAGGACCTAACACCGATTCTTAGTGGAAAAGACCTTGATGAAATCGACTTCAGCCGCGACGTGGCCCGCTGGCAGAGCCATACCACGGCGGATAGACTCGACGACGAGCAGGTCAAGCTCTTGGCTCAAGGCCGTTTCTTTTCCGCGATCCCTATCAATCGTCGCCTGGCCGACGTGCCACCAGAACACGCTGCGGCCGTTCGGCTGGCCCTCGTGCTTCGCGAAACGGGTGGGGCTGGCTCGGTGCCGGCGCTGATCGATCTGTTGCGGCGCGCCACCGCCAAAGACGCTCCGCCACAACTTGCCTTTCGCCGCCACCATACCGTGATGGCGGCCACGTCGGCGCTGTGGCGGATCACCGGACGTCATCTGGCCCAATCGGCCGATGCCTGGGACCGATGGTGGGCGATGATCGACCACGACGATTTCCTGCCGGTGCGAGACCGTTCGTTACGCAGCGTGACGGCGGCCGAGGTGCGATCGTTGGTTGACGAGTTGGCCAAGGCCGAGCTACCCGCCCGGGAAAAGCTCTTCGCTTTGGGCCCCAACGCGTGGCCGGAGTTGGTGCGGGCGCTGCCGGACGCCGACGACCCGTTGCGCGGCCGGCTGGCTTGGGTAATCGACGAGTTGGGCGCGACGAACAAACTGCCGCGCGACCTGCGGACGGACTACTTCATTGGCCGGCTGAGCAGCGAAAAGGCCCGCTCTTTCGACTGGGAGCGAGTCGTGCTGCGGTCGCTTAAGCGTCAGGAGTTTGCCGACTTCTGCCGCGTGGCCATCGACGTCGACCGCCGGATGAGCAAGGCCGAAGAGGATCCGACGATGTGGGGCTGGGTGAAGCTCAACTCGCAGCATTTCCGGCCGTTGTTTGCCGGCCAACAGAACGTGGGATTGATCCGCGACGTCGGTAGCGCCGACAGCCTGCCCGACCCGAAGCGGGCCGTCGAAGAGGCCGTGCCGGAACTGATCGCCGGACTGGTCGATCCGAACCCGGCGGCGCGACGCGCAGCGGTCGAGTTGGCCGGCATGGTCGGGATGGTGACTGACTACAACCCAGACGAACTCATCGATACGCTCAAAACCGCCTGGCTGGCCGAGCCCGACGATTGGCTCCGCGACGAGACGGGCGTGGCGTTGTCCCGATACGACACCCCGGAAGTCCGCCAGGCGATCGTCGAAGGGCTCAACTCCGATCGGCCGGAACTGATCGGCGACGCGGCCTACATGCTCGGCTTCACGCGGATCGCTAACACTCCCGAAAACCGCGCCATCTTCCAGCGGCTGGTCGAACTGACCCACCACCAAGACGACCGCATCCGCCGCCGTGCCGCCAACGCCCTGCGCTGCGAGGCGCCGGCGTTGCTCGCCCCGCATCTCGCACGGCTCAGCCGCGACTCGGTCGCCCGCGTCCGGTCAGAATGTGCGATCACCATGCAGCGTCTGAAGGACCCGAAACACGCCGACATGCTGCTTGCCCTGGTCGACGACGAAGACCGGCAGGTCTGCGGATGGGCGATCAACGCCCTGGGCGATCCGGCCTTCCGCGCGGCGATCCCGAAACTCGTCCCGTATCTCCGCGACGAGCGAATCCACGGCTACGTCGTCTCGACCATCGTCGACGCCGGCGGGCAGACGGCCTTGCCGGTCTTGATGAACGAACTCCAGCAGGGCAACGACATCGGCGGCATGATCTACCAGCACCTACGGCGGCTGACCGGCCAGAAGTTCGGCACGGCCAAAGAGTGGCTCGAATGGTGGGCCAAACAGCAGACGCCCACCGCGTCGCAGTAGCCGTTGTTTCGGTAGTCCGGTTCGCGTCGAAATCCGTTTCAGGATTCGGTGGTTCTCAGCACAACCGGTGGGTACAATGTGTGTAGTGGGACCAGTCTCGCAAGGCACACGTGCCCTCCCACAGCCAACCCGAACATCCGGAAGACGGAGACTACGCCATGAACGATGCCAATCGACGCGAGTTCCTCAAAGCGGCGGCGGCCGGGCTGGCGATGGCGGTGGGGGCACCAGTGTTGGCGGCCGAGGAGCGGGAAGCCGGGGGGATCCCGAAGCGGCCGCTGGGCAAGACGGGCGAGAAGGTCTCGATCGTCGGGCTGGGCGGGTGGCATATCGGCTCAATCCCCGAGAACGAGGCCATCCCCATTATCCACGAGGCGATCGACTCCGGTATGACCTTCTTCGACAGTGCCTGGTGTTATCACGACGGCGGCAGCGAGGAGGTGCTGGGCAAGGGCATGGCCACCGGCGGACGCCGCAACAAGGTCTTTCTGATGACCAAGGGCTGCGTGTCCGACTATCGGGGCACGATGAAGTGCATCGAAGACAGCCTGCGGCGGATGCAGACCGATCGGATCGACCTCTGGCAGTTCCACGAGATCAACTACCCCGACGCGCCGAAGCGGATCTTTCGCGAAGAGGGGATCAAGGCGGCGGTCGAGGCGAAGAAGGCCGGCAAGATCCGCCACATCGGCTTCACCGGGCACAAGGATATCGCGCTGCACCTGGAAATGCTGGCCCAGCCGTTTGCCTGGGAGGCCGTGCAGATGCCGATCAACGTGCTCGACGCCCACTACCGCAGCTTCCAGCAGAAGGTCGTGCCGGTGTGCAACCACCGGCAGATCGGCGTGATCGGCATGAAGGCGCTGGTTTGTGGGGCGATTCCCAAGGAAGTGGGAATTCCCGCGGTGGCCTGCCGGCGCTACGCCCTCTCGCTGCCGATCAGCACGCTGGTCTGTGGGATCACGTCGCGCAAGGACCTGCTACAGGATCTAGGCGTAGCCCGCGATTTCCAGCCGATGACCAAAGACGGTTTGGCCGAACTCGTCGCCGAGACGAAAGACGCCGGCCGCGACGGCAAGCTCGAGGGGTTCAAGACGACGCGGAACTTCGATAGCGGGTATCATCGTAAGCAGTTTGCGGTAGACAGTAGGCAGTAGGCAGTACGCGGTAGGCGGTAAGCGGGGCAAGTAACAGGGGAAGGGTACGACTGACGTTGTCTGAAACGATGAGAATCCGCTTCAGCCTTCGCACGCTCTTTGTCTTGGTGACGTTGGTTAGCGTTGCCGCGTCAGTCTATGTGACCGCGCGGGGGCCGAAGTGGGGACGAAAGCGGACACTCCGGTACCTAGAAACCCAAGGATGGACTGTGGAACGGACTCTGAACCCCGGGACCGGCGGACTAGTCTACTCCGCAACTTGCCTCCGCCACGGAACGCCGAGTCGTGACGCAATCGCTTCGTTGGCGGTCTTCCCCGAGCTTCATGGGTTGCGGTTCGGTCCCTGCGAGCCCGTGACGGACGCCGACATCGAAGGGTTGGAGGCAGTACCGTGGATCAAGTTCCTCGACTTGAGGAAACACCCCATCACCGACAAGGGCATCGAGCATATTCTCAAAGTACGCGAGTTGCAGCATCTTAATCTGGGCGGAACGAAGGTCTCTGACGCTGGCGTCATCCGGCTCGCTGCCTTGCCAGATTTGGAATCTGTGAGCCTGCATAGGACGGACGTTACCAAAGAAGGTGTTGCCGCACTTCGGAGGGCTCGGCCAGATCTGAAGGTCTCGGCTTTTCCACCTCCGGACGTAATGTAGCGCAGCAAAAGGAACCACGGACCAATCCACGTTCGACCGCCTAACCGCTTCCCCGGCCACGTCTACGCGAGCGGACTGGACCGGGGTGTGAGGAGCGACATCTCGCGGAATGACGTCTCGCGGAGCGAGACGACTACTATTCTTGCCTAGAACTGCTCGTTCCACTCGCGGCGGCTGTAGCGTTCGGCGGTCAGCCGGGTGGTGAGTTCTTGCGGCCAGTCGTCGCAGGGGTCGCGGGCGCCGAAGGCGTCGGCCACGGTGCTGCGGATCTCGGCGGCGTCGACCTCGAGATTGGCCACGAAATCGAGGTGCTCGCGGCTGTCGCGATATCGCGGCTGCCGCGGGGGCATCGCCAGGTAACGCTCGATCAGCCCCAACGGGAAGTCGTACAGCAGCGTGCCGTGGTAGAGCAGGTGGTCCCGTTTGAGGCGCACGCTGTTGCCGGAAAACTTCAACTGCCCGATGGCCAAGTCGCTGATGCCGCGGCATTGGACGGCCGGCTCCAATTCCTCCAAGGCGGCCACCATCGTGCCCAACACGAACTCATGGGCACGATCGGCCGATCGCAATTCCCCGCGCCGCTGACGGCTGAGGACCAACGCATACATCAGACACCCGGGCCCGGCTACGACGGCTGCCCCACCGCTGATCCGCCGCAGGATAGGGACGCCCCACTGCCGGCAGGTGTCGGCGTGGACTTCCCGTTCGACCTTCGACGACCGCCCCACCACCACCAACGGCTCGGCCGGCTCCCAAAAGCGGAGCGTCTCGGTCGGCCGCCCGGCCGCCTCGGCCTCGGCCAAGAGCGCCTCGTCTAGGGCCAGGTTCTCCGCCACACGCGGTAGCATCAGATCGAGGTATCGCATGGACGCCCATTCTTACACACAAGTGCCCTTGCGTGAACCCCGCAGCCGGGCCGCCGACTCGACCGACCACCCAATGTGACGCTCGGCTCTCTGAAGACGTGCCCCCGAGACGCTTGCAGCCCGGTGATCGAGGAGGTCGTAGCGAAGCTCACGCAGAAGAACGAGGTGCTGGGCGAGGTGATGCAGGAGCACGCCGAACTCGAGAAGGAACCAGGGGGACTCGGAAAGGGCGTTGAGTTTCCCACGACACGTGCTTCACGTGGCCAAAGAGGTCCAGCCCACGATAGATGTCGCCGGTGTCGAGACCGTCGCCGCCGACCAGCGTGCAGCGCAGGTCGGCCTCGTCGTAGTCGACCTCGACGAACGCGTCTTCGCCCAGGTAAGAGTAATCGGCCAGATGGGTCGACGAGACGTCGTCGTCGATGACGCTCGCAACACGGCTGGCGTCGTCGTCGATCTCGTCGGCCGTGCCGTAATCGAGCGTGATCACGCGGCCGTCGGGATAGGTGATCGACGTCGGCCGGACGGTATTGTCCGACCCGTCGGCGTAGCCGTACTGCACCTTGGGCGTACTCACGGCACCGCTGTGACTTTGATAGTCGGTGATCAACAGACCGAACTCTTTGTAGGCAAACTGTACCTCGTTGTCGATCGACCCGCTGACCGTGGCCCTGGGCCATGGGGACCTGACGACACGGCCTACACGAGCCAGTCCAACCCCACGTCCAAGCAACTCGCCGAATGCGTCAACGCACCGACGCTGATCCGATCCACGCCGCTGGCGGCGATCGCCGCGACCGTCTGAAGGTTCACGCCGCCGGAGGCCTCTAACTCGACCGCCGCGTTGACCGCATCGCGTCGGGCGACGGCCTGGCGGAGTTCGTCGGGCGTCATGTTATCCAACAACACGATGTCCGGACCGGCAGGCAGGACTTCGTCGAGTTGCTCGAGCGTGTCGACTTCGATCTCGACGATCAGCGGACGCCGCTCGGCGTCGGAGTCGTCCGAACGATCGGCCAGGAAACTCCGTGCCCGCTGCACCGCTTCCGCCGGCGTACAGCCCGAGGCCAAGTGGTTGTCTTTGATCAACACCGCGTCGAACAGCCCGCTGCGATGGTTCCGCCCGCCGCCGCAGCGGACGGCGTACTTCTCCAATCGCCGCCAGCCGGGCGTGGTCTTGCGGGTATCGTAGACCCGGGCGTTGGTACCGGCGACCGCGTCGACGTATCGCCGCGTGAGCGTGGCAACGCCGCTGAGATGCCCCACGAAATTCAGCACGATCCGCTCCGAACTGAGAATCCCTCGCACCGGCCCCTCGATTCGCCCGATCCGATCGCCCGGCGCCACCGCGTCGCCGTCCTCCCCGTCCGGCCGCCACGCCAGCTTAGGTTCGATCTCCCGCAGCGTCATCTCCACGCCCGCCAACCCGGCCACGACCCCAGCCTGCCGCACGACCATCGCCGCGGCCGCCACCGAATCCTCCGGTACCAGCGCCTCAGTCGTACAATCGCCCATTTCGCCCAGGTCCTCACAGATCGCCAGCCGCACGATCACCAGCCAGTCGTCGCGGAGTTGGTCGGTCCAGGTGGTTTGGTGGAAGTCTTTCGTCAAGTCTGGTTCTCCGGTCGATACCTGCACGGCTCACCGCCCATATCGGCGGTCTGCCGAACGTCAATTTCGTTGATCGTGGACGGGCGTCTGCTAAGATAGTATCAGATGGGCTCTTTCCGCGGGAGATGGCCGCAGATTCCATGATGGCGCGCAACTCCAAGGCAGAATGTCAACAACACCCTCACTGGCTGCTCCGCCGCGCGGACCAGGCGGCGGTGGCGGGGTTGGTGTTGGTGGGGCTGGCGGCGACGATGGGGTGGTGGATCGCTCGGGGTGGATTGCAGGGCCGGATGATCGAGGTGGAGCGGGCCGAGCCGCAGGTGGCGGCATTTCAGGTCGATATCAACACGGCCGACTGGCCGGAGTTGACGCTGCTGCCGGGCATCGGCGAGACGCTGGCCCAACGGATCGTCGAATCGCGCGAGGCCGACGGTCCGTTTCTCGACCACGAGGACCTGCGGCGGGTCAAGGGCATTGGCCCGGTCACGCTCGAGAGGATGCGGCCGTATCTGACGCCCATGCCGGACAATAGCGCTCTGGTAGGGCACTGACGGCAGCAAACCGTTCTGAACGCGCCGCGCCGCCTCTCAATGATCTCGCAGCACCACGGCCGGGTCCTGGCGTAGGGCCGTAACTGTCGGCAGGTAGCTGACCGCCGCGGAGAGCAACGGCGCCCCGGCCAGGGCAATCAGCAGCATCCAGTAAGGGAAGCGGAAATGCGTGGCGGCGTCGTAAACCGGCTCGATGCCGACGCGGCTGACGAAGTCGGTGCCGAGTCCCATGCCGATGCCCGTGCCCAGCAGGAATCCGATCCCCGCGCCCAGCAGCCCCAGCAACACGGCCTTGCCTAAGAACAGCGCGGCGATGGTGCCGGAGCCTTTGCCCAACGCCCGCAACACGCCGATCTCGGTGCGCCGCTCGCGGACGTTGGCCAACGTCAACAGCCCGACCCAAACGGCCGCGGCCAGCACGACCAGCGGCGTGAGGACGGCGGCCAGTGTCTGCACGCGCTGCTGCTCGCTGCCGCGGCTTTCGGCCACGGCCTCGCGTTGCTTTGCCCGGGCGATGGCGGGCGAGGCGAACTCGGTAACTTTGGCCTCCGGCAAGACGGACTCGAGTTGCTCGCGGATGATCGGCAGGTCTCCGACCTTGCACTGGCACTCCAAAGCGAGGATCTGATTGATCTGGCCGGGAAGATTCAGCAGGCGTTGGGCATCGCTTAGGTGCATCTTCACTGCGATGTCTTCCTTGCTGCCCAGCTCGGCGGCGATCTGGTCGATGGTGAACGTCTCGCCCAGCACGTCGACCGACTCGCCCGGCTTGCGGCCGATGCCCAGCTCGTAGCCCAAGCGAACCGTGCCCGGCTTGATATTCTCACCCATGGGTAGTTTCTTCTTCTTGGCGGCCGCGTGTTTCTGGGCGAACTTGGTCTGCGGTTTGTGAGTCTTCGGCGTCTCGGGCAAGTAGCCCATCAACAGGACCTTGCGATTTTCCCACTCGATCTTCTGCTGCAGCGTGGCCACCAGGTGCGTCACCTTGGTCAGTCGTTCGTCGGCCGCCAAACGTTCGACGTATTCCTGCGGCATCGTCTTCTCGGCAAAGTCGGTCGCCCAGAAGTCGTTCATGTTGGTATCGCGATGGACGATCACCAGATTGAAGCCCAAATCGCGCATCACTTTGCGCGTTTCGTCTTCCAACCCGGCCAGCTTGGCGTTGGTCTCACGGCCGTAGCCGCCGATCACCACCGGCCCGGCCACGACCAGCGTGACCGCGATGGTCACCGCCAACAGGCTGAGCACGAAATTGAGTTTGCGATAGCCGATCTCGGCCAGAAGGGTCTTTAGGATGCTCATCGATTCGCTTTGAAGAAGAACGAGGGGGACAATAGACGCAGGCGGAAGCCTGCGAACGTGTTGTGGTGGGCTGTGGAGTGCTGCGGGGTATGCTTTGGGGGCTTGCGGTATCCACCTGACTGAAGCCCTCCGGGGGCTTCCGCCCTCGGCTAGGGGTGACAGCGAGCAAGGTGGCAATGTCGAGCGGTTCACGTATTATTCCACGCCACCGGTCCCGCGGCAAGTCGCGCTACTCTTCGCCGGCCGTCTCCAGCGGGGTCAACTCGTCGTCTTCCGCCCGGTGCCGCGGCTCGTCCAGGCGGAACGTCAAGCAGCCGCCCAGGAAGATCAGCGCGGAAGCCGACAGGAAAACCGCGGCAAAACCGACCACGTCGACGGCCCAGCCGACCAGTGGTGAGAGTACCATCGGCACCGCCAGGCAGAGATTCACGGTGCTCAGGTAGCGGGGGTGCTCGGCCGGCTCGCAGGTTTCCAGCGTGTAATTGGCCAGAATCCGCAGCACCAGGGGCGCCGTGCCCAGCGGGATAAAGACCAGCCAGTAGAGCCCGGCCCCGGTGCCGTCGAGCCACGTCAGCGAGATGGCCAACAGGGGACAGACGGCCGAACCGAAGATGAGCGTTCGCAACGTGAGCCGATTCCCCCACAGGTCGGCCAATGGCCCCACGAAAAGGCTAAAGCCCCCCACGCTGGCGTTCTGTGTGATCACCCAGACCATCAAGTGTTGGCCCGAAAGACCCAGCTCCTCTCGGGCCAGCGCCTGATAGTGCGGAAAGATGATCAGCCCGCTGCCGAAGAGCATCGCCACCAGCACCAGCCGACGCAGATTGGCGTCGCCTTGCAGCGCGGCCACGGTCTCCCTCAGGCAGTCCCAGGGTCGGGTTGACGGCCGCTTCGGCCGGTCGTCGGCCGGCTCGTACAGCAGCAGGACCGTAAGGCCGGAGACGAAGAAGCAGACCGTGGTGACCGCAAAAAGGTATCCAAATCCGCCGTCGGGCCGATCGAGCCAATGTCTCAGCAGCAGCCAGGCGGCGAGCATCGCCGGCACCGTTCCCCAGAACGTGGCCACCAACAGCAACAGCCCTCGCCGCCGCGGACGGATCAGTTTGCCTTGCACTGTGCCGAAGGAGACGTGATACAGCCCGTTGAAGACGAAGAACGTGCCGTAGAGCACCAGGAACAACCCGGCCATCCAGCCGCTGCGTTGCCAGTCGGAGAACAGACAGGCCGTCGACAGCACGGCGAACGGCAGGCTCATCAGCAGGATGAAGGCGGAGAGGAACCGTTTTTTCAAACGGGCCGCCCTCAGCCGATCGGCCAGAAAGACCGGTGGAACGCTCTGACCGCACCGATTCAACAGCGGCATCCACCCCCGCAGCCAGCCGGCCCCCGACACGGCGTCGAGGAAGGCCGGCATAATCACGCTTTCGGTCTTGAAGATCCAGCCAACGCGAAAGACGATCTGATGGGCCGCCATCAACAGCAGGTTGCGCGGCTCGCGTCTCTCGATCTCCGGATGGCTGGGCCATTGGGCGGGCGAAACGGGAGGGCTATCGGGCGTCGGTTCTTGCTGGGATGGGTCGTTCGCCGCGGCGTGCATGCGTGGGAGTATAGCAGAACGTCGAGTTGCCGAGTATGCCCGGCGGACCGGGACGCAGTTCCCCTTGACGCACGTGGGCAGCCCGCTCTAATGTGAGTTCGGTCAATTTGCGTGCGGCGACCCGCCGCCGCTTTTCTCTTGCAGACCGGTCGGCAAGCCCGTCGCACCGACCCGCCCGCCGCACCGATACGAAAGCCCCGCCATGGAACGAGAAGAGACGACGTTGCAGCAACGCCAGGCCGCCCGGCAGGCCGTGATCCAGGGCATGCCGGAGGCGGTCCAAAAGGCCTTTGAACTCCAGGGGGCCGACGCCATCACGGCGCTAAACGCCGCGCTGCATTCGCTCGACGAGCAACAACGCGAAGACGTAATGCGCCGCTTGGCCGAAGCCGGCATGATCGGCAGCGGCCAGCCCGACATCGAGCAATTGCTGCAACGCTGGGCCCCGTTGCTGGCGGATATCGCCGCGGTGGCCCTGGGCACGGCCGGGCCCGACGTGCAGCCCGAGATTGAGGCCGTTCTGCCGGAGTTGAAGAAGAACGGCTGGGCCATCGAAGAGGCCGTCAAGCAGCTCTGGGACGGCCAACGCGACGTCGAGAAACTGATCGACGGGCTGGACGAGAACTGCGAGCAGATCGTGCGGCACGTTCTGCAACGAGTCGAACAGTCCCCGACGAAAGACGCGTAACACGGCTGACGAGCCCGCGGGTGGCCCCGACGCTTTTCCGCAGTTGACGATGCCACTTCTTTCGCATGGCCGGAAAAGCGTCGGGGTTGCGCAGCAACAAGAGGCGCTGTGTCCGACGGCGCCGCCTCTTGTGGCTCCACTACCCGGACGCTCTTGCGAAAACGGCTGATCCGATGGCAACGCCTTCTCCGCAAGAATGGCCGGGCCACCCTCGGACAGCGTTGACGGCTCGAGTGAAATGCGGCCTAAACGCCGTCTGACTCGTCCGGCGGGTGAAACAATCCGGCCGTTAGTTTCACTTCGTCGTCCAGCCCCCGCTCGTAAGGTTCGGTAGCGAAAGAGGGCACGGCCCCGGTGCGACGATGTTCGCCGAGCACTCGGCCGTCGGCGTCGCGGCCCCGGGCTTCGAAGACGTAGAGGTCCTGCAAACGATAGGCGTTGTCTTCGCCCAACTGCAACACCTCGCTGATCGCTTGCACGCGCCGCGAGCCGTCGGTGTCGCGGCGGAGTTGGACGATCACGTGGACGGCCGAAGCCACCTGTTGCCGCGCCACGTAGACCGGCAGATCGACGCCGGCCATCAGGCAGAGCATCTCCAGGCGGATCAAGGCGTCGCGCGGCGTGTTGGCGTGGACGGTGGTCAGCGCGCCGTCGTGGCCGGAGATCATCAACTGGATCATATCCAGTGCCTCGCCGCGGCGGACCTCACCCACCACGATCCGGTCCGGGCGCATCCGCAGCGAATCGACGAACAGGTCGCGGATGGTCACCTCGCCCCGCCCGTCGGGCCGCGGCGGCTGCATCTCCAGATAGACCGTGTGCGGCTGATTCAGATTCAACTCGGAACTGTCTTCGATCACGATGATCCGTTCGGCGTCGTCGATCTCGGTCGACATCGCGTTGAGCATCGACGTCTTGCCGGTGCCGGTGCCGCCGGAGACGATCGTGTTCTTGTGCAAGATCACCGCCAGCCGCAAGAACTCGGCGACCTCTTCGTTGACGCTGCCGAACTCGACCAGCGAATCGAGCGTAAACCCCGACTTGCGAAACCGCCGGATCGAGACGTGGATCCCCTGCCGGGCGCTGGGGGGAATGACCACGTGGACCCGCGACCCGTCGGGCAGCCGGGCGTCCATGCTGTGGTGGTCCTGGTCGATGTTGCGGTTGACGAACTCGGCGATGTTGCGCACGGCCGCCATCAGCGTGGCCGAACCGGAAAACTCGACGTTCGATTTGTGTAGCTTGCCCGCCCGCTCGTAATAGACGCACTTCGGGCCGTTGATCAACACCTCGGAAACCTTGTCGTCCTCCAACAAAGGCACGATGGGGCCGAGGAAGTGGTTGATCGTCTCGCGATAGATCTCAGTCGTTTCCATGGCGTTGGCTTTGGGGGATGGTAGGCAACGTGAGTCAACGGGGCTTTCGTGGCATGCAGTCCGTCGTTTAGCAGTCGCCGGCACGGCGACTTGTCAACGTAGCATGCTACACCAGGAGTCGCCGTGCCGGCGACTGCTAAACGATGGACGATCGACCGGGTCACCCATCGCTACCAGCCAGTATCGTACCCTCGCCATCGACGTTCGCAAGCCGCGTGCCACGCGCGAGGGGGGAACGGACACGTCGGTGGATACGCGCGGCGGGGTGATGACGGGCGGCCGTCGGGCGGCTATAATCCGGGCGTTCTGCCGTTATGGGGCCACTTCGGCCGTCAACGCTCAGGGGAGAAACGTCCCAGTGCAGCCGCAGAAGTATCGTAAGCTGGAGATTATCGGCCAAGGCCCCTCGGCCACCGTCTATGCGGCCGAGCACGTCGACCTCGGCGCCGCCGTGGCGATCAAGGAACTCCACCAGGACCTTCGCCAGAACGTCAAGCGACGCGATCGGTTCTTCAAAGAGGCCGATCTCTGGGCCGCGCTGTCGCACGACCATCTGGTCGCCGTCCGCGACGTCGACCGCTCCCGGGGTTGGATCGTGATGGATCGCATGCAAGGCTCACTGGCCGCCGAGATGGCCGCGGGCGACGCGCAGCCGTTCGACGCAACGCGAGTGCGGGACGTCCTCCGGCAGTGCCTGCAGTTTCTCGACTACCTCCACACCGACCGGCGCACCTTGCACGGCAACGTCAAGCCGGGCAATATCCTCTTCGACTCCCGCCAACGCGTGCGGCTGAACGACGGGCACGGCATCCGTATCGACCGCCCGGGCGAATTGCCGCGGCCGACCGGCTCCTACAAATACCTGGCCCCGGAGATGCTCGCCCAGTCGTTCGGCGACGTGGGCCCCGGAACCGATCTCTACTGCCTGGGCTTCGTGATGCTCGAGTTGCTGCTGGGCACGCGGTTCAACACGCTCTTCAAAGGGGCGGGCGAGGACGCGCTCGACCCGGAGATGGGCTGGCTCCGCTGGCACAGTTCCCCCGGCGAGTCGGCCCCGTTGACCAGCGACGTGGCCGATGGCGTCCCGCACGACCTGGGCGTGGTGATCGATAGTCTGCTTTGCAAAGACCTGGTCCAGCGCTACGGCCGCGCCGCCGACGCCCTGGAAGATTTGCAGCCTCACAGTGAACCGCAGCACGAGCCGGCCGGCCCGGTCGTCGTTCCGCAGCCGATGAGCCCAACATCGGCCGCACCGGATCCTGCCGCCCCGGATCCTGCTGCCATGGCGCCGCCGTCGGACGTGGCCGAATCGAGCCCCACGCCAAGTTCCGCCGCCAGTCCTGCCCCGATGCCGTCTCCTGCCACGCCGCGGCCGAACACGCCGGTCGTGCTGCGGGTGGCCTCCGGGCCTCGGGCGGGTGAGATGGTCGGCCTCGACGGCGATCAGGTGGTGGTCGGCTTCGGTCCGGCGTGCCAACTCGGCTTCGATCCGGAGCAGTATCCGGCCGTCGTCGGGCGGCAGTGGTTGATCCGCCGCGAGGCCGCCGGCTGGACGCTGCATCGGCGCAGCGGCGGCCCGTCGATTCTCAACGGCGAACTCGTTTCGCAAGAGGCCTTGATCCGCTCCGGCGATTTGGTGCGGCTGTCGGCCCGCGGGCCGGATTTCCAGTTCATCTTGCAGAACCCCAACGAAGAGTCGCTGGCCAGCATTGCGGCGCGGTTTGCGGAAGCGGACCCCACGGCCACGCCCTCCGGGATGGCGGCGTCCGTCGTGCCGGCATCGGCGGCGCCGCAACCGCAGGGCAGCGTGCCGCCGGAAGCGGCCGCCCCCGCACCACCTTCCGCCGCTCCCGCGCCGCCAACTCCCACGGCCACATCGAACACATCCTCAGCCGTCCCGCCGTCCTCCGCCGCACCTGCGCCGGTTGCCGAGACGGCTCCGTCGGCCGCCGCCGCAGCGCCGTCGCCCCCGGGCATCGTTGCCGACAAGGGCCTCGCGCCGCCGACGTCCTCGTGGCGTAAGCTGTTCGACACGTCGTCGTGGGACAAGAAGACCACCAACTGGATCATCATCGCGGCGGCCGTGATCGTGTTGGCGTTGGTGGTGCTCTTCGTTCCCACCGGCGGCGACAACACGACCGACGAGCCGCCCGGCGATCCTGCGGCGACGCAAACCGGCAACGCCGGGCCTCCGGCCAACCCCGAATGAAGCCCCACGCCATGGCCTCCGATTCCGCTGAGAACTCCGCTGCCCCGCGATCCACGCCGGTGGGTATCGACCTGGGAACCACGATGTCGACGGTGGCCTACGTCGACGCCTCCGGGGAACTGACCGTGTTGCAGAACTCGGCCGGCGATCCGTTGACGCCCAGCGCGCTGTTCTTCACCGATACCGAAGTCGTCATCGGGCAGGAGGCCGTGCGGCGGGGAGTTGCGGCCCCGGACAGCTACGCCGAGAGCTTCAAGCGGCAGATGGGCTACCCCCATTTCAACCGCAAGATCCGCGACCGCAACGTTCCGCCGGAGGTCCTCAGTGCGTTTGTGCTCGAACAACTCAAAGACGACGCCGAGCGCGTCCTGGGGCCGGTTACCGACGCCGTGATCACCGTGCCGGCCTACTACGACGAACGCCGCCGCAAGGCCACTCAAGAGGCCGGCCGTCTGGCGGGCTTCAACGTGCTGGATATCATCAACGAGCCCACGGCCGCCGCCGTGGCCCACGGTTATCTGGCCCAGCGCAACGCCGGCCCGGAGCAAGACTCCGCCTCCCAGCGCGTGCTGGTCTACGATCTGGGCGGCGGCACGTTCGACGTCTCGGTGCTGCAGATCGACGGCCGTAAGTTCAGCACGCTGGCCACCGACGGCGACGTGCAACTCGGCGGCAACGACTTCGACGAACGGCTGGTCGACTTCCTTGCCGAGCAGTTTCTCGCCCAACACGGCACCGACCCCCGCAGCGACCCGGCCGATATGCAGCGGCTGTGGAGCGTTGCCCGAGAGACCAAGCACGCGTTGACCGACGATGTGAAACACACGGCCGTCTGCACGCACGCGGGGCTCCGGATGGGGATCGAAGTCGGCCGCGAGCAGTTCGAGGAGTTGATCGAGTTGTTCATCGAACGGACGCTGAACACCTGCGGCGACGTGATCCACGACGCCAAGCTCACCTGGCAATCGATCGACCGGATCTTGCTGGTGGGCGGGTGCAGTCGGATCCCCCTGGTGGCCCGGCGGCTGCGGGAGTTGACCGGGCTGGAGCCCATGTTGCCTGAAGCCCCCGAGTTGCTGGTTGCCCGCGGTTCGGCGTTGCATGCGGCCGCCCGCGGGGCCCACGACCTGCTCGACGACGCCGTGGCGTTCGACGTGGTCAACGTCAACTCGCACAGCCTGGGCATCGCCGGCACCGACATGCAGACGCTGCAGCCGATCAACAAGGTGCTGATCCCCCGCAACACGGCGCTGCCCACCCGTGCCACGTTCAACTTTGTCACCCGCCGGCCCGACCAACGCACCGTGATGGCCAAGCTGCTGGAAGGCGAGAGCGAAAACCCGAAGTTCTGCACGACCATCGGCAAGTGCGTGGTGCGGCTCGATGCGGGGCTGCCCGAGGGGACCGAGGTCGAAGTAAGCTGCCAATACGAAGCCGACGGCACGATCGTCGTCTGGGCCCACGTGCCGATGACCCGCAGCGCCGCGAAGCTGGAGTTCCGCCGCGACGGCTTCGGGGAGCTCGAGCCGCTGGCGGTCTGGCACGGCCGGCTGACCTCGGGCAAGGAGCCGATCGCGGGGCCGGATGGCAACATGTCGGCGCCGGTTCCAGCCTCGACGATTCCGGAGTCGCCCGACGAGTCTCTGTCCGACTCGAGCGACTTGGCCGAGGTGATCCGCCGGCTAGACGAACTGCACACGGCGGTGGGTAAACTGGGCAGCCACGCCGCCGTGCCCGCCGCGGCGCTGCCGGCCCAGCGGCTGTTGCACACGACCGGCAGCGAGTTGGCCTTTGCGCAGCAGGTCCTCGGCAGCGTTCAGCGCGCACACACCAAGGCCACCGACCGCTACGAGCGGACCCAACTGGCCAGTCTCGTGGCCCAAGTGCGGTCGCATCTATCCCAGGCCCAAACGCTTTCGTCCCACGCGCAGGTCGTCTTGGGCCGCGAGTGCGTCGAACACGGTTTCTGCCCGGCGGGCGCGGAGCCCTATCTGGAGGAGATCCGCCGGCTGCAAACGCTGGCAGATTCGGCGAAGTAGCCTCGCCGGGTGCTGTTGTCGCAGAACCGCCGAAGTAAGCAATCGCCCAACCCGTCAAGAGCCGTTCGTTGTGACCGCATTCATGCGGTCTTTCGCGGAATTCTGCTGCACGGCCCCGATGAATCGGGGCACTACGATCGGGTTAGACGAATGCTTGCCCGCCGAATGCCGTAAGTCTTTGGCACAGACCCCCTTGCGCCTCCTTCTGCCCTAAATCTCCCCTCCGCCGCGCGCGCCGTGTTGCCGAGCGTCGTTAGGAGAAGTGATAGACCTCGACGGCTCGGCCGCTTTCCGCAGGAGCGAAACGATGCGCCTCTCGACCAACTCCATACGCTGTGCCGTTTCCCGTTCGTCAGGCCGATTCCGATGCCTCTTGCGAACCATCCGCCGGTTCGCGCGTCGCGAGGACGGGATGGAGGCCCTGCAAGTGGTGATGATCATCTCCATCGCGGCCGTCTGCCTGCTTGTCGTGAAGACCTCTTGGGGATGGATCAGCGAATGGTTCAGCCTGGCGATGGAAATCGTCATGGAGCTTTAGCCGGAAAGCCAACAGAGGGAGCCCGATATGAACGCCACGTTACACAAACCGCTTTTCCTCCGAGCGCCGCAATGGCTCGTGATTGCCCTGCTTCTCGTTGTCGTGCTCGGCGGCTCGGCGACCTCGTTGCGGGCCGATGCCGTCGCCACTGCCCAACCCCACGGCCTCTTGGAATTGCTCGCCCGAGAGACCGCCTATCAGGTCGACTCGAACGAACGATGGCAGCAGCAAGCCGACCGGCTGGCCGAGGTCCAACAGGGGCTCGTCGACCTGGCCAATCCGGGGCTCTTCGAGTCGCTGCCCGGCCGATTGGGCAGACTGGCCGAAGCCGCCAGGATGCGCAAGCTCCAGCGGCTTCAGCAGGAACTGGCCGACTTGAACGCCTACTTCGACGACCAACGGGCCCGACGAGACGAACTCCGCCAAGGCATCTTGCGGCGCGAGGATCCCAGCAACCAAGTTTCACAAAGTCAGGTCGACGCCTCCTTCGAGGTGCTCGACGGCATCTCCGACGAAAAGACCGACTTCCAGGCACTGCTGCTTCAAGACACGAAAACCGGGCAGACCTACGTCGTCTTCCGCGGCACCAGCAGCATCAAAGACGCCGTGGCCGACCTCGGCGGTATCGACGCCGGGCTGCCGGACTATGAGTTGAAAATCCCCTTCGTGGGCAGCCGCGAGATCGGCGGCATCGGCGAACAACAGTACGAAGCCGGCCGCGACGTGCTCGACGACTGGGCTCGGCAGCATCCGGGGAGTATCGTCGTCGGTCACAGCCTGGGAGCAGCCAACGCCCAACGCTACGTGGCCGATCATCCCGACGCGGTCGACGAGGCCGTGCTGTTCAACGCCCCGGCGGTCGAACCGGGCACCGTGGCCACGTTCGAATCCAACTCGCAGCAAACCGGATCCGACGTTCCCATCACTTACCACCAGGGCCAATACGACCTGGTTTCCGACTTCGGCGGCCAGCAACACTTGCCCGGCACGGTGATGGTCCATTCCGGCGGCCACGTTGCCGACGCCGGTCTCGACTTCGCCCCGCACCGCGGCGACATGCTCCAGGCCGACTCGGGCACCGACTGCAAGGTCGTCGATTTCGACGTCTACCAACGCGACCGGCCGGCCAACGATCGCCTCTCCAACGACAAGCTTTCACAGGCCGGTGCCTACGTCGAACGGAATCTCTCCGACGAACACCTGCGGCAATGGAACGACCGGCGCGATCGGATCAACACCGGAATCGACAGGTTCAACCGGATCACCGAGGCCCTACGCCGCAGCATCAGCCTCCCGTTCGTGCGTCCGCCGCGGCGGGAGATCGGCCACGTGCCCGAGTTCGACCCCAACAATCTGGTCGTCTATCCACCGGCCGGACCTGACGGAACCTGTGGCGTGACGGACGACTGGCCGGGCGAATTGCCGACACACGTTCCCACGACCGCTTCGCAACCCGACGGCGACGGTGGCCGGCCACAAATCCACATCGATCGGCCACCGGGGTGGTTCGCGCGGCTGACGGCCAACTGAGCGGCAAACCAACACCTACGCAATCCAACCATCATTGCAGGAGACCGCCGCTGCGGCGGAGAAACCGATGAACAAACACGTGAATATCCGAGGCGTCGAGATCCCCTGGTATTTCATCGTCGGCGTCGCCGTGCTGACGATTGCCGTAGCCGTCAAGCTGGTCGCAGCCCTGTGGCAGCCGCAGCACATGTGCACCCTACCTCCGTTCGAAGGTCCAATGAACGAGGATTCCTCTGGGAAGGCTATCCCAGCGATGAAGACGGCTTCCGCCTCGCGACCGGCCGACACCGCACCGAACGCGGCACCCGGGTCGTCGGACACATCCCGGCCTCCCGAGGAAACTGCCGCCGAGCAGAATGCGGGCCGAGTCGTCGACGAGACGCTGCCTTCCGGCGTTCGCGTACGGCAACAGATTATAGAGGCCGACACGGGAGAACGCGTCAGCCACGGTGAATACCACTCCTGGTACCCCAACGGCAGCCGTCGTTCGCAAGGCGAACACTGCGACGGCCGGCGCGAAGGCCGCTGGACGTTCTGGGACGAAAGCAGGCGGCTGTTGAGCCACCAGACGTACGTCGGCGGCCTGCCGCACGGCCCGTTCGCGGTCTACCATCCCGGCGGCGAGAAAGCCCGCGCGGGCCAGCTTTCCCGCGGCATGAAACACGGCCCGTGGACCTACTGGGACCCGCAGGGCCGCGAGATCCGGCAAGAACAATACGACCGCGGCACGCCCGTCGGACAGTGGGTACACCGCGACGCAGACGGCGAGACGTGGGCCGTCGTACAGCGATAGGGCGAGAATAGGCGTCTCGCTGTGGCGAGACGCACCGACATCTCGCCGCAGCGAGATGACGACTATCGTCGCCGGCAAAAATCCAACCCGGCATACGGTTCGCCTTTCAAACTCCTCTCGGCGAGGCGCGTGCAGCCACCGGGATCCGCCGGTGTCGTTCGCGGCCCGGCGGATCCCACGGTGGTGCTACGACAACCACGCGGCACTTGGTCTTCGCAGATGGGTGGCTGGGGCAAAGCGCAGCGGTGCCCCAGGTTGTCGGCGCTGCCATGATGGCGTGACTTACTGGGGCACCGCTGCGCTTTGCCCCAGCCACCCCACGCTCCAATAGACATAGGAAACTGACCTGTTCGGCTCGATGACACCGCAAATCAAAATCTTGCACTTAGTTGCGTGCGCCGAACGAAGCAACGTCGTTGAACCTAATGGACGCCAACCGACCACGTTTTCCAAAAGGAGCCGAACGATGGATGACCGGAACCCCTTGCAACTCGTTGCCCGATGTCTTGCGGTGGTCGCGCTGGCGGCCATGGCGCTGGTCGGCCTTGCGCACGCAGACGACGCGCTGACGCAGGCCGTCGTGACCTCGGGGGGATTTGCCCCGGGCCAAACGCCTGCCGGCGCAGGCACGGCCGACTTTGAGTACGCACGGCAAGGCGAGCCGAGCGACACGACGATCCTCTGGGGTGGCCTATCCGACGAAGGCCGCGCCGTCTGGCAATTCGGCCAAGACTACGACGCCAACGGCACGTCGACGATCGGCCAAAACCCGGACCTCAGCGGCACCGATCATCTGGTGATCAACGCCCACGGCACCGGCGAGAGAAACGGCGAACTGGTCATCTGGTTTAAGGACCCGCAGGGCAACCGGCAGTACTACACGGCCGACGAACTGGCCGACAAAGTCCGGGACGATTTCGGCTTTGACGGATCGCAGATCAGCCTGGCCGTTTGCAACGGCGGGACGGTCTACGGCGACAGTTCGTTCGCCAACGAGCTGGCCGACGCCACCGGCACGTCGGTGATTGGCTATCCGCACAACGTCGCCAACCGCGATCCGCTGTTGAGCGATCATCCGGTCAGCGAACAGGTGACCGTTCTCGGTGCGCCGATCGTTCGCATCCCTGCTTCGCCGCGGGTTTACGAACCCGGCGGCGACGCGGCCGGTGTGCCGTTGGGCGACTCCGAGTCGGGCCCCGGCGGCAGCAACTCCGGCAGCAGTTCCGGCGGCAGTAGCAGCAGCGACGGGTCAAACGGCGGCGGCTCAGGCGGCAGCGAAGGCTCCAACAGCAGCGAAGGGCCGGCCAACGGCGGCAACTCCAGCGAGTCTCCCGGATCCGGCAACGCCGACAGCGGCAGCAGCAGCGGGAGCAGTAGCGGGAGTTCCTCCTCGCGCCCGTCGATCTACGTCTATCGTCCGCCCGGCTGGTTCTCCGACGAAGTGGCTTCCCCGCCACCCGACCTGCCGCCCGGCGAAGATAATCCGCTGCCATCCGGCGACGACAACCCGCTGCCGGACGGCGAAGACAACCCGTTGTCTGACGGCGAAAACGCCAATGGCGAAGAGGCGCCGCGGAGCACGTTTTGGACACGGCTGGGCGGCGGGATCCAAGTCGTCGGCGGGGTGATCCAGACCATCGGCGGCGTCTCCTTCGCCGTGGTCACGGCCGAAACCGGCGTCGGGGCCGTAGCCGGGTGCCTGGTGGCCGCCAAAGGCCTCGACAATCTCCAAGCCGGCCTGCAAACGCTCTTCTCCGGCGAGCACGTCAACACGCTCACGCACCAGGCCGTCCGCAACGTCACCGGCAGCGAGACGGCCGCCGTCTTCGTCGACATCGGCAGCGATTTCGCCACCGCCGGCGTCGTCGGACGGGGCCTCAACTCGGCGGCCCAGCAGATCACCACCCGGGCGGCCAACGGCACGCTGACGATTCCCGCTCGCCTGGTGCAGAACCCGATGTTCCGAAACGCCCTGCAGCCGTACAAGGGCGGGAAGTTCACCAACGCCGGGCGGGCGCTGACCAAACACCCGAACATCGTCGGTGCCGACAGCGCACAGGAGCTGGCCAAGCTCTTTGGCAACCAGTCTGGCATCAACAAAGCAGCCGCCGACGCATTGAAGCATATCATGAGAAATGGTATCAAGACCGCCAAAGATACCAAGGCTTACGGCCGGGTCGTCGAGTTCAAGCTCCCCAATGGCCTGGGAGCCCGCTTCTGCGAGGCGACAAGCCGGTTCATCGGATTCTTGGGACGAGGTGTCAAATGAACCCCCACACGCGGACAATTCGGAAAGTCGAGTTCCAGGTGCTCTCACCTCCCGAGGGAACCGGCTCGGTCCTGGAGTTCCTTGACGAGAACGACGACGCCTTCTTGGAGATCAACATCGACGCCGACGGCAATCGCAATCTCTTGCTTTATGCGAGCAAGGAACACGTGTCGATACCTTTGGAAGAAATCCGCCGAGGCATCGCCCTTGCCGAAAAGCGGGTCACGCGCATCGACCCCGACGACCTGTTCGACAGTTGACGGCACGCTCGAGCGTCTGAAACGGCGGGTGCCATGGCCCACGCTTGCCATTGACAGACGAGCGTGGGCATGGCACGGCAGGGATCAGATGGCTTCCAATCCTGCCATCGTGCCGGCGATGATTGCCCCCAAATTCTATCGCCCTTCGTCTGGGCCGCCTGACTCGCCCGTGCCGTGCGGTTCGTGCTGCGAGCAATACGGAACGCGGCGTCTCACCAACGTCCGACAGTCCGGATGCCTACACGGAGTCAGCCGCAGCCGTGTGATCCGCTCCTCGGCGACGCCGGCGATTTCCTGCCGGGTCAATTCCAGCTCCCAGTATTGCGGGTCCCGTTTGCTCGGACAGCCGGCGAATTCCCAGAGTTCCCCCTTGTCGTCTGCTGCATAAACACCGGCCGCCGTCGCAACCGCCTCCTCGCAGTCCTCGGCCTTTCCTTCTTCGTAATCCAGGATCGCCCAGTGTACCTCTTCGATCCAGGCACGCATCGCCTCGTTGATCGGCTCCCACGTCGAGGGCTTGTCTTGTGTCTCCGCCTGCTCGGAGTTCACAGCCTCCCCGGACGTCATCCGCTCCACCGCCTCCCGCACGTCGTTTACGGCCTCCGCTATCTTGCGAGCATGGTAGTCGTCGGGGTGCGGTGAGTGGTTCTTCGGGTTTTCCACGTTTCTGGACTCTCTCAAACTTCAGTGTGCTGGGTGCCATGGCCCACGCTTGCGTGGCCATGTTGGGCAACGCATCGTTATCTGCTAAACGTGCCCACGGCGCGCGTGGGCTTGGCATCGGGCAAACTCACGGAATCTTGGAAGAACGGTCCTCGGATTCACCATCGCCACTTCGCGCCACTTCCACATAGTTGCTGACTTGCCCGTTTCGGTCGCGGATCGCGACGATCAGATCCGGCAAGTCCGGCATGTGCCACGTGGCAATGAAGTTAACCTCAAGATGGACTTCTATCTCTGCGCCATCGTCCGTTGCCTTGCCTGCCTTAAGGAAGTCTTGCACCTCGACGAACTTCACGGGTGGTATCAAGTAGGGCACCAAGAAAGCGTACTTGTGGGTCTGAGCGCAGTGATAGATGACTCGGAGGCGACGTCCTTCGTTGGTCGTGCCCAAGAGAATCACTGTATCCATCTCGCGCCTCGGGTCCATTCCAGAAATCAGCCACGTGTACTCGTAAGGTCCCGATTCGTTCCGCCAGATCATTGAGGCAATCATCATTGGGCTTGCGTGCGGGTCACCGTATTGGTCCTCGATACGGCTTGCCGCTGCTTCGCAGTTTGCACAGACCTGGAGCCTGGTTCCGGATTTCTCGCGTAGATCCTCGAGTTGATGACGGGCCGCTGCGAGAAGTGCCGCGCGTTTCTCTGCTTCACTTGGATACGACACGGAATCCGGCAACCGCTCCAACTCCTGCGGATAGCTGGTCACTCTTCGAGGGGGCGCCAACAGGAATGACACGCCGAAACCAATCGTGCCGGAGATCACAACAACCACCGCAACGTGCTTCCAGTTCATCTCGGCAACTCCTCAGAACGGCGGCCGGCGGCGGCCCGTCGCCTGTCAGCAACCGTTGTGCGGCTCCAAAGTCCGGATGATGTTCGAGATTCTCCGACTCGTATTCGCACAATTCTCCTCGATCGTATGCCGCAATCGCGATGAGCTTCCCGTCGCAATCCCATTCAAATCGCCGGCCGTGATGTTCGTCTTCCTCGAAATGGCCGTACAGCGTCCTGGTGCCGCCCGGCTCCCAGCACTCCCACACTCCCTGGCGGATGAAACGCCCGGAAGGATCGGCGTAGCCCTGGATCCGGTCCATGGCCTGCCCGTTTGGAAAGAACACGGTCCGGACAATCTGGGTTCCGTTCGTCTCAACCTTGGGTATCTGCGGCGTCGGCAAGGCGTTCAGGATCTGCCGACGCTTGCTTCCTTTCTGCACGTCGCAAAGAGCGTGAAGGTAGTTGCCCGCCAGGGTAAGCGTTCACAGCTCGGCGGTCATGTTCCGCGGAAAGTGACCTGGACACGAA
>CAYYNP010000032.1:0-51540 GCA_964472545.1 uncultured Planctomycetaceae bacterium
CTGTTGCTTAGCTGGACCACGGTTTTGTGCCAAACCCGTTGAAACAAAACACTTCGTGGTCGGGCTCTTCCTCGACCTCGGCATAATCGGCGGCATCCTCCTGACGACGATGCTGCTTGCCGCCTCTTCCGCGACGGCGCCCAGTCGGTCTTCACGGCCGATACCACCACAATTCGGCGTGCCGACGTCGTTCCCACCTCCAGACCCGAACAATCCCTACGCATCGCCGAGCACCCAAGACGGCCAGCCGCCGCCGCAGCCGAATCTGCCAGACCAGTACCCGCCGGACCCTTATCTCCCCGAGCAGCGTCCGCCGGAGCAGCGTCCGCCGGACCAGGGCCCGTCGGGCTGGGTTTAGGAGGTGCCCCCACCATGTCGACCGACGATCCCCATGGCCGTCTCTCGCGGCGAGGGTTCTTCGGGAGTAGTGCCGCCGCTGTCGCCGCCGCCGGCGGATGGCAGAGGCGTCTTGCGGCCGAGGAATCCGAGGAGGCTTCCTCGAAGCCGTACGAGGTCCGCGGCCCCAGCGGACTTCGGCTGCGCCGATTCGGCAAGACGGGCCGCTACGTTTCGGTGATCGCCGGCAACGAGACGCTTCCCACGCCGGTTGCGCAGCGGGCTCTGCAGCTTGGCGTGAACTACTGGCACAAGGCCGGCGAGATCGGCGGCACGGCTGCGCGCCGGCCGGCCGATTTGTCCGAGATGCTCGAGAAACGCAACGCGCGGAAGTCCGTGTTGATCGACTTCGCCCACGGCAACCCGTTGGTCGAGCAAGACAAGGACAAGCTCGTTGCCGAGTTCAAAGAGGCGATGCGTCGCTGCGGCTTCGATTTCGTCGATTTCTACAAGATGCACGGCGGCTACACGCGCGAGGACGTGGCCGCGTTCGAGGACCTCAAGCAACAAGGCCTGGTCGGCGCGTTGGCCGCCTCGCTGCACGACGCGCCGGAGATCGTCAAAGAGATCGTCGACTTCGAATCGCTCGACGCGATCCAGATCCCGATCAACCGCCCGATGGTCTTCTGGTCGGACAGACGTTCCGGCGGCCGCCTGCGCGAGCTCTGCGCCTATTGCAAGCAGAAGGGCGTCGGCGTAATCGGCATGAAGACTCTGGCCGGCGGCCCCACGCGCTGGCAGGCCAACCATCGGCTGATCGCCCGGCTGAAGAAGTTCTTCCCCGATACCAAGAGCCTGGCCAAGGCGATCATCAAAGACGTGCTCACGATCGACGGGCTGTCGTCGCTGGTGGTGATGTGCCAAACCGAGCAGCAGTTGCGCGAAGCGGTCGACGCGTCGGGCGGCCAACTTGCGGACAGCGAACGCCGCGGGCTCGATGTCTTCGCCGCCGGTATGCGGAGCGAGTTCTGTCAGATGTGCGGCCGCTGCCAGCAGGCGTGTCCTCAGGGCGTCGCCGTTCGAGACGTCCTCCGCGCAGAACTCCACTTCGCCGCCTACGCCGACCGCGCCGGGGCGTCGCAGATCTACCGCGCCGTGCCGCGGTACCGTCGTGCGTCGGCCTGCGACGGTTGTGAGCAATGCGCACGGGCCTGCCCCAACGGCATCCCGATCGTCCGGCGGATACGGCAGGTGGGCGAGTGGATGGCGTGACGCATGATCGAGCTCCCTCCCTATCGACTCTGGCTCGGACACGCCGGCGACTGCCGCGACGTGGGAGCACTGGCCGACGTCGGTATTGAGGCCGTCGTGCAAGTTGCAGCGGAGGAGCCGGGTGTGAATCTGCTCCGCGACATGCTTACGTTCCGCATCCCATTGGTCGACGGTGCGGAGAATCCGCCGGCCCGGTTGCGTTTGGCCGTCGAGAGCGTCGCCCGTCTACTGAAAGACCGTATCCCGACGCTCGTCAGTTGCAGCGCCGGGGCCAGCCGGTCGCCGGCAATCGCGGCCTGTGCGTTGGCGGCTTCTGAGAATCAATCCCCGAACGAGTGCCTGCGGCTCGTGCAGACGTTTCACAAGACGGACGTTTCGCCGGCGCTGTGGGCCGACTTGATGCGTGTGACGTCGCGCGAGGACGGGCACGATGGCTGAGTTCTGGAAGAGGAGGGTCGACCCGCCCGATACGCCGCACGAGCGACGGTTTCGCGAGGCGACCGAAACGCTCTACGTCTGCTTTGGCAAGTACCCGAAGCCGACGCTCGAAGAGTGCCTCGACCCGTTCGACCCGCCGTCATCCGCAGCGGCGACGTTGGCCCATGAAGAGAAAGGGCTGGGTGACTTCACCGAGGACGAATTCCGGTACTACGTCATACACTGTGTATCGCACTGTATTGACAGAGCACAGCTCACCCGGCGACTGAAGTACTGGTTGCCGCGGTTGCTGGACGAAATGGTGGCGATGACGATTATGCCGGGGGTGTCGACGTTCGACGACGGGTTCGTCGGTTCTTACATGCGCGGGACGGATTGGCACAACTGGCCGCGCGAGGAAGCGGAAGCGATTCGCCGTTGGTGCGAGCGCTGGTTGGAAGCGTGTACGTTCTATCCGTGCGGCCCGGCCGACGAGCGTTGGGGTTTCGCTCCCGAAGGGCGCAGCATCTCATTCTGGATCGAGTTCACCACGCACATCGGGTTGGATTTGGCTTCTCAGTTTGCGCGGCTGACCGCTCCCGGCGGCCCGGAGGTTATCCGGACGATCTGCTGTGTCGTCAGTGAGCTCGCCCCGGATTTGATGCAGTACCGCGAGTTGACCGAAGTCGGTTTCCCCACGGACGCCGTGCATCGAAGCTTCCTGGCCTGGCTGATGCAGCCGGAACTCGGCCGGCGGCTGGAGGCGGCGTTCTTCCACTTTGCCGACACCAACCCGCGGGCGGCCCAGGAGATTTCCGAGGCCGTCGAGCTGCTGCCCGGGCTGCGAAAGTCGTGGCTCGAACGACCCGGCGGCCCGCCGGACTGGCTGCGTGACGCGCTGGCGAACGTGGACCGATGACCCATTGGGAGTAGATGCAATGAACGATGAGAACGAGCCGGAGCGATCCGAGGACGACTTGCCTCCGTTTTGTTGGCGGCGGACGCTCGCGCTGTTGCTGGTCGCCTGGGGCGTGGGAGGCTTGATGGTGTGGAACTCGGCGCCGGAGCTGCCTTGGCCGCTGACGGCGGGGATCGCGTTCTTCTTGGGCGTCATCGTCGTGGGATGGTGGGTCCGGATATTCTAGGGCGAGGGCGAGGAATCGGCCGGGCGGCGTAAGCAGACGGCTTCTATCCGACCGGACGAGAACGGGACGGGACTCTCTTTCCCAGTCGATGGCCGCAGACGGAGGAAGCTCGAACGTCCTGAGAATCGCGCAGCGGGTTCGTAATGCGGGCTGAAAGAGACTCCCGCCCCCGGCCAACGCACGGGCGGTGAGTTGCCTGCCCTTGTGCTGAGCACTATACTGTCAACGCGTCGAAGTCCGGCGATCAAGTACGACGTTGGGCGCGTGGATCGTGTTCGGTCACACCGTTATCGAGGGATTGTCATGCGACGAAGAACTTGGCTGTGGTGGGCATTGTGTTCCGTGGTGCTGTGGGCGACGGCCGATCGAGGGTTCGCCGCCGAGGACGGCGGACCGGTGGTTGCCGTGGCTTCGGTGGTGACCGGGGACCTGCAAGAGGACTTCCCGGCTATGTGCCTGGACCAGGACGGTACGCCGTGGGTGGCGTACGTGGCGTACGACGGAAAGACCGACGTGCTGCGGATTGCCAAGAAGAGCGGCGAGTCGCTCGAACCGATCGGCCAGCTCGCCGGGCCGAGTGTGATCCATCAACCGGCGCTGGCCTGCGACGGCAAGGGGGCCATCTGGGCCGTCTGGTCGCAGGTCGATGCGGCCAACGTGATGCGGCTGCACGCGCGGCGGGTCGTCGACGGGAAGATCGACGCGGAAACGGCTGCAATCGGCGGCACCTCGGGCAACGCGATCTTTGCCGACGCCGGCACCGACCGCCGCGGCCGCGTGTGGGTCGCCTGGCAGTCGTTTCGCGACGCCGAGGCCGACGTCTTCGCCCGGGTTTACGATCCGCAAACCGATCGCTGGGGCGACGAAATCGCCGTCAGCGCGCACGCGGCCGGCGACTGGGAGCCGCGGTTGGCCTTCGGCGCCGACGGCAACGCGGCGATCGTCTTCGACAGCTCGCGCGACGACAACTTCGATATCTTCCTGGCCAATGTCACCGCCGACGGCGACGTGACGTCGACCCGGCTGACTGATTCCCCCCATCACCAAGCCCGCCCCGCCATCGCCGCCACGCCCGACGGCCGCGGCTACTGGATCGCCTACGAGCGCGGCCGGATGCGCTGGGGCAAGAACGCCCGCGGCGGGCCCCAGAATGGGTTGAACCAGCAGAAAGACATCGACGTGATCTTCGTCGACGCGGCGGGGAAGATCACCAGGACGTCCGAGGTTCGGCCGCTGCTTGCCCCGCTGTTGCCTCCCAAACCGGCGGCCGCGGCTTCAGCGAGACCGGCGCGCAGGCAGGCGGCCGCCGTGCAAGCGGTCAACGTGCCGTCGCTGGTCGTCGACGCCGACGGTAATCCTTGGCTGGCCTGCCGTTACTGCAATGGCGTGTTTTGGCGTTTGGCGTTGATGCGTTGCGATGTGAGGACGAAGCGTTGGTCGCAGCCGGTCACGTTGCCCAACAGCCCCTTCGGCCAGGACCGCCATTGTCAAACGGCCCGGGGCGCCGACGGCCGGCTCTGGTTCGCCTGGCCGTCGGACCTGCGGACCACGAAGCGGGCGTTGTTCTCAGGTGTCTATCTGGCGGAAGTCGACGCGTCGGCGGCGATGCCGGCGGCGGAAGTTCCGGCGAAGAAGGCCCCGGCTGCGAAGGCGGCTACACCGGTCGCACTGTTCGGCGACGACACACCCGAGCGGACCCGGGCCGATCGGCACACGTGGGCCGCCGGCGGGAAGAAATACCAGCTCTACTTCGGCGACTTCCACCGCCATACCGACGTGTCCAACTGTGCCACGCCGCGCGACGGCTGCATCGTCGAGCAGTTCCGCTACGCCTACGACGTGGCCAAGCTCGACTTCCTCGGCACGTCCGACCATACCGACGTGGGCAAGCCCTACGATCCGTACGAGTGGTGGTGCAACCAGAAGCTGACCGACGTGTTTTTCGCGCCCGGCTTCTTCACCTCGTTCTACGTCTACGAACGCGAGCAGCGTTGGCCGTGGGGACATCGCAACGTGATCTTCATCGAGCGGGGCGGGCCGCTGATCTACATCAACCGCGAACTCTACAAATCGATGCCCTGGCACGCCACGCTGCCGGTGGCCGACGGCGAGAAGGAGATCCTGCCGCAGGAGCTTTGGGCCCTGTTGCGGAAGACCGGCCGCGACGTCTCGATCATCAGCCACACCGGGGCCACCGGCATGGGCACCGACTGGGACGGCTACGAGAAGATCGACCACGCCGTGGAGAACCTGGTCGAGATCTACCAGGGCTGTCGCGTGAGCTATGAAGGGATTGGCACGCCGCAGCCGACCGTAGGGCAGCCGAAGACCGACAACAAGGGCAACCCGCGTCCGGCAATCGCACCCGGCAAGGATTTCGGCCAGTATAGCAAGGGCGTGTACCAAAACGCGCTGCGCAACGGCTACAAGCTGGGCGTGTTTGCCAATTCCGATCACATCTCGACCCACGTCACCTTCGGCGGCGTCTACACCGAGTCGTTCACGCGGCAGGGAATCCTCGACGCGTTGAACGCGCGGCGGACGATTGCCGGCACCGACAAGATCTTCATCGAGTTCTCCTGCAACGGGCATCTGCTGGGCGAGATCTTCGAGACGGCCGACAACCCGGCTTTGAGGGTTTCCGTCTCCGGCACGGCCCCGCTTAGCGCCGTGACGATCCTCCGCAACGAAGTGACCATCCGGCGGTTCACGCCCAAAGACGACGGCCCGGAGTTTACCACCGAGTTCACCGATCCGTCGCCGTTGCCGGGCGAGAACCGTTATTACGTCCGGGTCGAGCAGACCGACGGCAACATGGCCTGGACCTCGCCGGTTTGGGTGACGTTGAAGAGGGATTGATGGCTGGCCCAAACGTCCCGTTGGAGAAGTGCACGCGACGGGTGGCTGGGGCAAAGCGCAGCGGTGCCCCAGAAAGCCCACCCACCTGGGGCACCGCTGCGCTTTGCCACCAGCCACCCGGAGACCGCCTACCGGCGCAGCCTGGCGGCACTGCTTCTGCGAAGCAGTGGCACACTCTCGTTCGATGGACGGCCCTGTTGGTGGCCGTGCTGATGCCCGCTACGGCGTCGGCCCACGATTCGGCGATGCGGATCGACCAGGACGTGGCGATCACGATCGGCGATGAGGCAATCGTGATCGAGTACGCCCGCAAGATGAACCGTCAGGCGGCTGCCAATCGCGAGATGGCGCTGCTGGATCTCAACGGAGACGGCGTGCCGTCGCCGGAAGAGTTGCAGGTCTACTTTCCGCGTTTGGATGCGTCGCTGGCGGCGGGGCTGGAGTTGAGCGTCAACGGGGCGGAGATTCCACTTACGCAGATCGACCAGCCGGCGATGTCGATGGACCCCGGGCCCGACGAATTCCTCGGCTCCAACGACGACCGGTTCGTACGCATTTATCGGTTTGAAGTGCCGCACCCGTCCGGTTGGAGAAACGGGGCCGTGGTGGAACTGCACAACGACAATTACCTCGACCTCCCGGGCAGCTTGACGATCACGCTCGATCCGGGCGACGTGGCCGACGTGGTCTGTGTGTCGCTGGGGCCGGACGAGAACGCTGAGACGGCGGAGGCTTTGGCCTATGCAGGGTTACCGTCCGATCCGCAGCAGCGCGACGTGCTGTTTCGGTATCGGCGTGGCGCGGGCCGGTTGGCACTGCCCGGCGACGATGCCTCGGCTTGGTGGAACGTCGCTCCCGCGGCCGACGACGATCATACGGCGGCCGCGGTCCGATCCGGCCATACCACGAAGGCCATCGCGGTAGTTTGGGCCGTGCTGCTATTGGGCACGGGGCTGGTCGCCGTCGTGCGCGGCTTCGTCCTCGGCAAGCCGGCCGTTCGCTTGGCCGCCGCGGCCGTCGCGGCGATTGGCCTGACGGCGGTCGTCGTCAAGATATGGTACGTCGAACTGCCGCGGCGCTGGGCTCGACGGGCGGCCATTCCCTCGGACGAAGAGGCCGGGCGGATCTTTCGGGAGTTGCACGGCGACATCTACGCCGCCTTCAAAGCAGAGACCGAGAGCAAACTCTACGACGTGCTGGCCGGTGCGCTGGAGGGCGACGAACTGCGGCGGACCTACACGGAGATCTACGACGCGATGGTGATGCGCAACGAGGGACTCCGCCGCGACCGCATCCGGCGGATCAAGCCGCTGGCCACCGATGTCCTGCCCGCCGACGACGTGGGCGAGCCCGCGTTCCGCGTCCGCTACCGCTGGCGGGTCTACGCGGTGATTACTCACCTGAACCATACGCACTGCCGTGTGAACGAGTGTCAGGCGATCTACCTCGTGCGACACAACGGCCACGCGTGGCGGATCGTCGACACGGCCATTTTGGAGGACGAGCGCGTGGCGATCGATTCAACATAGGTTAGTAGTCATCTCGCTCCGCGAGACGTCACTTCGTGGGTGGCCCGGCCACTCTTGCGGAGTGGGCTGTGCGAGCCCGGAAGACTCTTTCGCAAGAGTGTCCGGGTGGCGCAGCCACAAGAGGCGCTGTATCGGGGCCGGAACCTCTTGTGGCTGCGCCACCCCGACACTTTTCCGACAACGCAACAGAAGTGGCAACGCTCGTTGCGGAAGAGTGGCGGGGCCACCCGGGACAGAGGATGTCAAATGATCGAAATCGAACACCTGACCTTCGCCTACGGCCGCGACTTCCGCATGCACTTGCCGGAACTGAAGATCGCCCGGGGCGAGAAGGTCGTACTGATCGGCCCCAGCGGCTCCGGCAAGACGACGTTGTTGCACCTGGCCGCCGGCATCCTGCTTCCCGAGGCCGGGCGCATCTGCGCAGACGGCGTAGAACTTACCCGGCAGACCGACGCCGCCCGGCGTAACTTCCGCATCCGAAGCATCGGACTGGTCTTCCAAGAGTTCGAACTGCTGGAGTATCTCTCGGTTCGCGAGAACATCCTGCTGCCGTATCGCGTCAATCGTGCGCTGCGGCTGACCCGCGAGGTGCGCGCGTCGGTCGACGAGTTGGCCCGGGCCGTGGGTATCGGCCACGTGTTGGGTCGGCGTCCGGATCGGCTCTCGCAAGGCGAACGCCAACGGGTAGCGATCAGCCGGGCGTTGATCACCCGGCCGCGGATGATCTTTGCCGACGAACCGACCGGAAACCTCGACCCCCGTACCAGCCGCACGATCGTCGAACTGATCCTGCAACAAGCCGAAGCCGGCGGGGCGACCGTGTTGATGGTGACCCACGATCACTCGCTGCTGGAGAAGTTCGATCGGGTGGTCGACGTCGGCGAATTGCTCGAGGCAGACGCCACGGCGGAGGTGAGCGGATGAGGCACGCCCTGCTGCTGGCATTGCGATACATGGCCTACCACCGGCTCCGCTCGGCGATCCTGGTGGTCTGCGTGTCGATCGCCATCTTTCTGCCGACGGCCGTCCATGTGCTGGTCGACTACTACAACCGCCTGATGATCGAGCGAGCCGAGGCCACGCCGTTGGTCGTTGGCGCCAAGGGCAGCCCTTACGACCTGGTGCTGGGCACCGTCTACTTCAAGGGCCGCGTCGAACAATACACCACGATGGCCCAAGCCGACCGTATCGCAGAAAGCGGGCTGGCCACGCCGGTGCCGATCTACGCCCGCTACTCCGCCGGCGGCGAACCGATCGTGGGCACCACGCTGGAGTATTTCGACTTCCGTGGGCTCAACGTGGCCGAAGGCACGCTGCCGCAGTTGGCCGGCGACGTCGTGCTGGGTGCCCGGGCGGCGCGACGATTGGGTGTGTCGGTCGGCGACCGGCTGCTTTCAAAGCGCGAAAAGGTCTACGACGTGGGCGAGAATCCGCTCAAGCTGCGCGTAGCTGGTGTGCTGGCCCATAGCGGCACGTCCGACGACCTGGTGATCTTTGCCGACGTGAAGACGGTCTGGATCATTGAAGGCAAAGGCCACGGCCACGACGCCACGCAGGCGGTGACCGACCCCACGTTGATCGCCGACGTCAGCGAAGACCGCCGCATCTTCAACCCGGCCTTGGCCAAAGACAGCCAGGTAGAGGCCGAACTGCTCGAACGGTTCCACTTCCACGGCGACGAGGCCGAGTTCCCGATCACCGCCGTGATTGCCCTGCCGCACGACGCCAAGTCGGCCACGATCCTCGAGAACCGCTACCGCAACGACGAGAACGTCCAGGCCACGGTGCCGCGCGAGGTCGTCGGCGGCATGATGGACGTGGTCTTTCGGGCGAAGCGATTCTTCGACGCCGTGTTCGTCACCGTGCTGATCTCCACGGCGTTGTTTCTGGTGTTGGTGATGATGCTCTCGGTGCGGATCCGCCGCCGCGAGTTTCAAACGCTCGAGCGCATCGGCTGCAGCCGCTGGACCGTAGCCGCGATGCAGGCCGGCGAGATGGCGATTCTCCTGGTGGTGAGTCTGGCGGTCGCCGCGGCGGCGTTGGGTGGGCTGATGTGGTACGTGGTGCGATTCGAGGTGTTGCTGTAACCATAAAGCCGCGGCCGGTGGTCGCGCCGGCGGATGGTGACGTCCCGCCGCAATGACGTGGCGTGCTGGCGGTGCGTTGGATTCGGTGTGAGACGTTGTGTCGGGTGCCCGGGCGCGACCACCGGTCGCGGCTTTATGCTCACTGGCCGACCGCTCCCAAAACGCCATTCCCATTGATCCGTGGCGGCGGTGGGCCTATACTCGGTCGAAACTCCAGCAGAGGGACTCGACGATGACCAAGAACATGACGATTCGGATTGCCGTCGCTGCGGCGGCGGTGCTGGCGGCGGCTTCCGGTAGCGCCCAACAAGCCGGTGAAAAGAAGCCGAAGCCCAAGGCAAAGGTGGCTGCGGTGGCGCCGGGCGGATTGCTGGCGACGGGGGCTTCGCTGCAAGCACCGGACGTACAACGGGACTTTCCGGCGGTGTGTGCGATCCGCGACGGCGGGACGGCGGTGGCCTTCATCGAATACGACGGCAAGGCCGACCGGGTGCGAATGGTCTCGTTCGACGGTCGTGATTTTGGCCCGGCTCGCGACGTCTCCGATCCGGGTAACGTCTATCAGCCGTGCCTGGCACGCGATGGCAACGGCACGCTGTGGTGCGTCTGGTCGCAGATGCGCCGCGACGGACGTTGGAACCTGCTGGCCCGATCGGTTACCGGCGGAAAGCCCCAAGGCGAGATCATCACCCTGGACGACACCGGCGGCAACGATGTGTTGCCGGTGGCCAAGACCGACCGCTTCGGCCGCGCTTGGGTGGCCTGGCAGTCGTTCGCCGGCGGCAACGGCGACGTGTTTGTGAAGTACTACGACCCAAAAGACAAGAGTTGGTCCGACGTGATCCGCGTGACCGAACATCCGGCCGGCGACTGGGAGCCGCGGCTGGCGTTCGGCAAGGATGACGAGGCCCTGGTCGTCTTCGACAGCTATCGCCGCGGCAACTACGACGTGATGCTGGCTCGCGTTTCGCCAGACGGCAAGAAGACATTGACTGCCATCACCTCCTCGCCTCGCTATGAGGCTCGGGCGTCGGCCGACGCTACGCCCGACGGAAGCATGCTATGGGTGGCCTACGAGGACGGCCCGGAGCGCTGGGGTAAAGACATGGGGTCCGAATGGCGCAAGATCGGCGGCGGGCTGCACTACGGCCGGCAAGTCTATCTCGCCCGAATTGACCTGGCCACCGGCAGCGTGGCGAGGGTGGTTGACGTCACGCCGCTGATCCCCGGTTTGATGCCGACCCTCGGCACGCCGAACTCGAGCTCGATCTGCCTGCCCGAGGTGGTCGTCGACGGCTCCGGCTGTCCGTGTCTCTTCTTCCGCTATTGCCTGCATGGTCGGACCGGCTTCTGGCAAGTCGCCCTGACGAGATACTTCGAGCAGTACGAGACTTGGCGGAAACCGCTCACATTGGCCAACAGCGCCTATTGCCTGGACCGCCGTGTGGCAGCCACTTGGCACGATGATCTGGAATTCGGAATCGTCGCCGCCTGGCCCAGCGACGGCCGCACTAGTAAGCAGCAACGCCTTAGCGGAATTCACGTCGCCACGTTCTGGCCCGACGAGCAAGAGAAGGTCTACGTTGCCGCGCCGGACGAAACGCCCGCCAAACGCGTCGGCGAGCCGTTCCAACCGGTCAACAACACGCCCGAGCGTGCCCGCGACGACCGCCACCGCTGGCAGTTCGACGACGAAGAGTACACGCTCTACTGGGCCGACTTCCACCGCCATACCGATTTCTCCGTCTGCCGCACCAGCGACGACGGCTGCATCTTGGAGCATTACCGCTACGCCTACGACGCCGCGGGGCTCGACTGCCTCTCGACCACCGACCACACCGACGCGGGCAAGGTCTATCACGACTACGAATGGTGGCAGACGCAGAAGCTGGCCGACATGTTCCACAACCCGGGCTACCTGCTGGGCTTCTACGCCTACGAACGCGAGCAGGGCTGGCCGTACGGGCATCGCAACGTGATTTTTCTGCGCCGCGGCGGGCCGATCGTCTACATCAAGCGGGCGAATTACGCCGCCTCGCGCTGGGCCACGCCGCTGCCGCCGGAAGACGGATCGCGCAAGGGCGAGTTGCCGCCGTGGCAGTTGTGGCAGTTGCTGCGCCGCTCGGGCATGCGGCTGACGACCATCGAACACACGCCGGCCGGCGGCATGGGCACCGATTGGTCGGTCTATAAACAGATCGACCAGCGGCTGGAGAACATCGTCGAGATCTACCAGGGCTCGCGCGCCAGCTACGAAGGCGTCGGTGCGCCGCAGCCGGCCGTGGCCAAGCAGGGCGGGCCGATGGAGTTCGGCAAGTTCAATGCGGGCGTGTATCAGAACGCCTTGAGCCTAGGCCACAAGTTAGGGGCCTTCGCCAGCTCCGACCATCGCTCGACGAACGTCTCCTTCGGCGGCGTCTACGTGCGGAAGTTCGACCGCGAGGGCGTCTTCGACGCCATGGACGCGCGGCGGACCGTGGCGGCCACCGACAAGATCTTCATGGAGTTTTCCTGCAACGGCCACATGCTGGGTCAAGTGTTCGAGACTTCGGCACGGCCGGAGTTGACGATCTCCATCCGCGGCACGGCGCCGCTGAAGGCGGTGACCGTGATCCGCAACGAGATGGACATCAAGCGTTTCTCGGCCCACGACGGGCCGGATTTCGACGTGACCTTTGCCGACCCGCAGCCGCTGGCGGGCGAAAACCGCTACTACGTCCGCGTCTAAAAAAACGACGGCAACTTGGGCTGGACGTCGCGGGTGTGGGCGAGGTATCGGCCGTTACGAACGGACCGTTGCCGGCGCGTCGGTTCAACCGTTTAGCCGCCGCCGGTACGGCGGCGTGACGGCACGCTGTACAACGTCGCCGTACCGGCGGCGGCTAAACGAAGAGGGCGACTGCCGGGGCGAATCGAGGAGAAGATTATGACGGACCGGATCACGCGTTTTGCCGGCTGCATGCTGCCGCTGTTGGCCGTCGCGTTGCTGGCCGGCTGCTCGAACGAGCCGACGAGCACCGAGCTAATTGCGAAGCCGCACGTCTACACGACGTTCTACCCCACCACTTACTTCACCACCCGCGTCGCCGGCGAGCGGGTCGTGGTCGTTTGCCCGATCCCCGACGACGAAGACCCGATCTTCTGGAAGCCGCCGGCGGAAACGATCGCCGAATATCAAGCTGCCGACCTGATCGTGATCAACGGGGCCGGCTTCGAGAAGTGGTTCAAGATGGTCAGCCTGCCGACGTCGAAGGTGGTCGACACGGCTAGGCCCTTCCGCGACGGCTGGCTGAAGATCGAAGGCGTGGCCACGCACAGCCACGGTTCCGGCGACGTCCACAGCCACGAAGGCACCGACGGCCATACCTGGCTCGATCCGCATTACGCCAAGGTCCAGGCGGAGGAGATCTGCAAGGCGCTGGAGAAGTTGCTGCCGGATCACGCCGAGGAGTTTCGGGCGAACTATGCGAAACTGGCCGAGGATCTGGACGCGTTGAACGCGTTGCTGGAGGAGTTGACCGAGTTGCTCAAGGAGGAACATCTGCTGGCCTCGCATCCCGCCTACGGCTATCCGGTCGATCGCTATGGGTGGAACGTGACCGACTTCGACCTCGACCCGGAGGCCGTGCCCGACGATGAAACCATGACAGTCATCCGGGACGTGCTTGCAGTAGAATCGGCTCGGATCATCCTCTGGGAATCGCAGCCGATCGACGAAACGTCGGAGCTGCTGGATGACAAGTTTGGGCTGACGAGCGTCGAGTTCTCGCCCTGCGAACTGCTCTCGAAAGAGGAGATCGCCGCCGGGCGGGATTATCTCGAGGTGATGAAGCAGAACATCGAGCGATTGCGTGCGGCGTTGTCGGAGTAAACGGAAAGCACATGAAGCATCGCAAGCTGGGACGCACCGGGAAAGAAATCTCCGCGCTGGGGTTCGGGGCCATGCGGCTGCCGACCCTCGGCGAGGAGGCCAACGTCGATGAGCCGGCCGCCGTCGAGATGATCCGCTATGCGGTCGACCGCGGCGTGAACTACATCGACAGCGCTTACCCCTATCACGGCGGCAACAGCGAGCGGGTCGTCGGCCGGGCCTTGCAGGACGGCTACCGCGAGAGAGTTTCGGTGGCCACCAAGTCGCCCATCTGGCTGGTCGAGCAGCCGGACGATTTCGACAGGTTTCTCGACGAGCAGCTCGAGCGCCTGCAAACCGGGCATATCGACTTCTACCTGCTACACTGCCTACAAGAGAAGACCTGGCCGAATATGTGCGAGCTGGGCGTGTTCGACTTCGCCGAAAGGGCCCGGGCCGACGGCCGTATCGGCGAGTTCGGCTTTTCGTTCCACGACTCCTTCGACGTCTTTCGCGAGATCGTCGACGCCTACGACTGGTCGTTCTGCCAGATCCAGTACAACTTGGTCAACGAGGAGGTGCAGGCTGGCACGCAAGGACTCCAATACGCCGCTAAAAAGGGCCTGGGCGTGATCGTGATGGAGCCGCTCTACGGCGGCACGCTGGCCGATCCGCCGCCAGCGGTCCGCAAGTTGTTCGACGCGGCCGATTGCGATCCGGTCGAGATGGCCCTGCGGTGGTTGTGGAACAAGTCGGAGGTCTCGTTCGTCCTCAGCGGCATGAGCACGCTTGAGCAGGTACGGCAGAACGTTGCCTCGGCCGGTCGCTTTGGCACGAGTACGCTTGCGCCGGAAGAGGTCGAACTGCTCGCACGGGCGCAAGAGGCATATCGAGAGTTTGCCCCGATCCCCTGCACGCAGTGCGGCTACTGCTTGCCGTGTCCCGAGGGCGTCGAGATCCCGGTCAACCTGCAACTCTACAACGACGCCACCGTCTTCGGCGGCAGCTTCGGTTTGTGCAAGAACCTCTACCGCGGCTTGCCCGACACGCGTCGGGCAGAGTTTTGCGTCGCCTGCGGCACGTGCGAAGAGCTATGTCCGCAGCAGATCGAGATCGGCGCGTGGATGCGGCGGGTGGAGGAGAAGTTTGGGGAGGAGGAAGGCGGCGAGTGAAAGCCTCTATTCCCGCTCGTTCCCAAACTCCGGTTTGGGAACGAGGGTGGTGAACGGGAGTTTGGGAACGAGACGCGGAACTGTCGCTGAGAGTCATCTCGACCGAGGTCTCGCCGGCTGCGGTGAATCGAAACTCGGCATGTCCTTCCTCGGTCGGATCGCTCGTGGCGTGATTCGCGGAAATAAGCCTACGGCCTTCCAGCCAGGGCCGTAGCGTCAACGTTTGCATAGGGCAGCCTTCGACCGAGAGCCGCTTCCGCGGCGTCGAGCCGTGAGCCGTTCGCACGACCCGCACGCGAACCCAGTGCGTCTTGCCGCCGTCGACAATCGGCGTAATCGTCTCGACGTAGCGCCACGTCCTCGGCAAATGATCGGTAACGGTAAACGAGCGATCCGGAATCGAGTACTCGATGCCCGCGATACGCTGCAAGAGCAGTACGTTCATGGCCCCGTCCCAGTTGTAGTACATCGAGCCCCAGGGTTTGTATTCGGGATCCCAACACTCCGGGGCGACGGGAAAGCCGTAGTCGCGGACCATGCCCTTGAGGTGCCCCAGCGTGCAGCAGACGGCCTCGGCATCGCAGCCGTGGCGAAACATGCCTTCGACGGCCAGCCAAGTGCTGATCGTGGAGACGGCGAAGACGTCGTTTTCCGGGGCGTCGGCCGGGCGGACGTCCAACGGCACGGGACCCAGGAAACCCTCTTCGGCGTTCATCACCCAGCGGTCGACCATCTCGCGAGCCCAACGGTCGGGCATCTCGCGGCACATCATCGAGGCCAGATGCCAGATGTCTTTGTGCCGCGTACCCTTGCCGGCGTAGTAGTGCGGCCATTGGCCCTGCCATGGCGAGCGAAAACGCCGCAGCATCGCCGGACGCATCGCCTGCCAGTGCTCGACGTCGGCCGGTTTCCCCAAGGCGGTCGCCATTCTCACCAGATCGTCCAACGCGTTGATCTCGATGCCGAAGGACGGCTGCGGCCCGGTCCAATAGAGCGGGCGGAAAAGCCCGTGGTAGACTTCGTCGAGGAACTTGCGGTCGCCCGACTGCTCGTACTGCCGCCAGGCATACTCGACCGTGCCGATCAGGTTCATCCACACGCCGGGCGAATACCAGTCGATGCCAAAACTGTCGGGCAGGGCGTTGTGGCGGTTGCGAAACGGCAGCATGAACTTCCACGAGAGCACGTTGCCGTGGGCGAAGGCCCATTTGTCGGCCACGTAAGCCCCCATCGCCGCGTAAGCCCACGCATCCCAAAGGTGCAGGCCCATGAAGTTGTTCACCGCGGTCTGGGTGTGTGGATAGGCCTCCCAGCCCTTGCCGGTGTGCGTGTGGTAGAGGAAGTAGAGCGACCAGAGGTAATAGTAGGTCTTGACCACGTCGCCGTCGGAACAGCGGAAGTAGGGGATCTGGCGGTTGAGCAGATGGTTGATGTATCGTGTTTTCGCCACCAGCGCCGATTGCGGATCGGCCAGCAATGCCTCGACGCGAGCGAGCGTGGGGGCGTAATCGTCGCCGATCGCATAGGCCAGGACCAGCGGTTTCTGCGGCGTGCAATCGACCGTGAAGCGATAGACCTGCCGGCCGTCGTCCTCGCGTTCGATGGTGCATGTCTGGCCGAATTCGGCCGACGCCGAGAGCACCACGTGCATCCCGTCAAGCATGATCGGCCCTTCGACGGCGGGAGTTCCCCAATCGCGCTTGGTCATGATCGTGCCGCCTTCGGCGACGTGGATCGCGTTGCCGTGGCGGTCATAGCACGCTCGGGCCGTGCCGCTGCGGCTGAAACGGGTCTTCGGCGGGTCGCCGTCGTGCGTGGGCAGGAAGCCGCGATGGGTGAAGCTGTGGCCGTCGAACTCGAACTTCACCGGGGCGCTCGTGCGGATAATCGCGCAGAGCACGTCACCGGTGGAGATGAACTTGGCCTCTTCGATCACCACGCCGCCGACCCGATAGCGGCAGAGTTGACGGTCCGGGCGCCAGATCATCTCTTCGGGCTCGGGATACGGATGACGCTCGTCTCCGACGATGACCGTCCCATAGGCCGCCCGCATCTTCCGCCAATAGTCCCAACCCCACTTGTCGTGACCGAGGCCAAACCCCCGTGCGCGGCCGTCGCGGAACATGGGGTGGGTGAAGCCGAGCGTTTCGTGCTCGCGCAGCTTCCACGTATCGCTGAACGCGCCGCCGACGTAGTAGAGGTCGTTGCCGGCCAGGAAGCCGTGCTGTTTGCCGGCGACGTCGCGGGCCAGCATGCGGCAGTAGTCGGTGGTGGGGGGAACGGTCTCGGCGGGGGCCAGCCGCGAAAAACACGACAAGGTCACAAGAAGGGAGAGATGTCGCACGATGCGTTGTCGTTGATTTCCACGCTCCACGTTCATATGCCTTCCGCTACCAATCCGTGAGTCTTTCGGCACGCTGAAGCCGGGCCATGGCGTCTTGATGGGCCTTCAGACGCCGTTTTCGCTCGGTCAGTTGATCTTGTAGTTGCCGCTTCTGGGCATCGTTGGCCGGCTGCTTCAGGAGTTGCTGCAATTCGCTGATCTCGGCTTGTGTGCGGGCCGCGTAGCTGAGCAGTTCCTCTCGGCGGGCGGAGCGCATCGCGCCAACGGTTTCCGCGTCGACCGCTCGGAGGTAGTCGCGGAGCATGGTGTGCATCCGCCGCGCCCGCTCGGGCATCGCGGCGGAGAGATCCTGCGTTTCGCCGATGTCGTCGTCGAGGTCAAACAGGCGAGTTTGGCCCGTATTGAGGTTCTCGATCAGCTTGTAGTCGCCCAATCGGATCGCCGACGTGGGTAGGTTGTCGTACCAAGGAAAATGGAAGATCAGCGGCTGGGTGCCGCGCGCGACCTTGCCTGCGTTGCCGTGTTCCAAGAGCGGACGGAGACTCCCGCCGTCGATCCCTTCCGGCAGCGGCCGGCGGCTGCCGATCAGGTCGGCGATCGTGGGAAAGAAATCCCAGGCGGCGATGGGTATGTCGCAATGTACGCCGGCCTTGACGTCCGGCCCGCAGATCACCGTCGGCACACGGATACCGCCCTCGGACAGCTCGGCCTTGCCGCCGCGCAACGGGCCGTTGCTGCGGAAGCCGCCGCCGTTGTCGGAGGTGAAGATGACGTAGGTGTTCTCGCCGATCCCCAACTCCTGGAGTTTGTCCAGCAGCATCCCCAGGCCGGCGTCGAGGTCCTCGATCATGGCGGCGTATTGACGCATTGCGGCGTGGGGCAAGGAACCGTATTTGGCCACCGTTTCCGGCCGAGCGGCGTGCTGCACGTGCAGAGCGTAGTGCGAAACCTGCATAAAGAACGGACGGTCGGCGGCGGCCTGCCGCTCGATGAAGGCGTTCGCCCGGCGGGTGAGACTGAAGATCCGCTTCGGGTCGTCCGCCGGCAGCGGCGTGCGGTCCTTCACCGAGGCATAGTCGCCGTCGCCGTTGTTCGTGTTGCCGTCGCTCTGGTGGTAGCCGGCGTCCTCGGGCTTTCGGGGCGGGAAGCCCCATTTGCCAAAATGGGCCGTGATGTAATCTCCGTCGGCCGCGCGGATCATCTGCGCCAGCGAGACTTCATCGCGGCAATCGATGCCGCGCACCTTCGCCAACACATCGTGGACGACCGTCTGCCGCAGTCGGGCGGGCGTCTTGCCGAACTGGATGCCGCCGCGCGAGGGCGTGCAGGTCGGGGCCGCCGAATAGGCGTTGGAGAAGACCATTCCGGCCGCCGCCATCCGCTCAAGCGCCGGCGTGCGATAGACGCTGCTCTTCGACTCCGGCACGCCGTCCATCATCTGCACGGACGTGTCGGCCCATCCCTGGTCGTCGGTGAGCACGAGGATCACGTTCGGTTTCGTCGCTGCGCTGGCCGCGCCGGACATGCCAATCAGAATGCCGATGAACGCCAATGCGAGCTTATTGCGATTCGGGTGCCATGCCCACGCTCGCGTGGGCATGCTGAGAACTCGCCCGATGATCATTCTCATGCCCACGCAAGCGTGGGCATGGCACCCGTTTCCGAGTCTTCCACGACAGAGCCTCATAGGACTTCACTCCGCCACAAAGGTCCGTTCCAGTTCGCGAGCGGCCGCTTCCAGTTGCTCGACCTTCTCGGGATTTTGCCCGCCAAGATCCCGCGACTCGCCGAGATCCTCGGCCAGATTGTAGAGTTGCCACGCCGCATCGATCTGACCGCGCCGCGGCGTCTTCAGCAGTTTCCAATCGCCGTGGCGCACGGCCGTGTTGTTGTAGCGATGCCAGTAGAGCAACTCGTGCGGGGTACCACGTTTTCGGCCGGTCAGGTACGGCAGCAGATCGATGCCGTCGGTCCGCTCCGCCGCCACTGGCCTACCAGCCGCCGCGGCCGCCGTGGCGTAGATGTCCAGCGAGATGACGGGATGGCGATAGACGACGCCGGCCGGGAGCTTGCCTTTCCACTGCACCATGAACGGGATGCGAATGCCGCCCTCCAACAGCGAGCCCTTGCCGCCGCTCAAGGGCACGTTGCTGGAGGTAAGCTCCTTGGTCGGTCCGCCGTTGTCGCTGAGGAAGAAGATCAGCGTGTCGCGCTCGAGCCCGGATTCGCGAAGCTTGGCCAACACGGCCCCCACGCTGTCGTCCAAGTTTGACAACATGGCAGCGAAGATCCTCCGATGAACGTCCTTGATGCCGGACATCTTCTGCATGTAGGCGTCGGCCCCTTGCAGCGGGCTGTGTACGGCGTTGTAGGCCAAGTAGAGGAAGAACGGCTTCTCTCGGTTCCGCTCGATGAACTGCACGGCTTCGTCGGTAAACGCATCGGTCAGATACCGCCGTTCGACGACCGGCTTCAGGCCGCGCTGAATCGGGTTGTGCAGGTCGTAGAGCGGTTCGTTGCCAAGGATGTCGTGGTAGATTAGTTTGCCGTCAGGCGATATCCAACGTCCTACGGCCCCGTCGGGCAGAGGCTTCTTTCGCAGCAGCGTGGTGACGCCTCGATAAGGCGGCGGCACGAAGTAGTGGCCCTCGTGCACAAAGCCGTAGAAGTAATCGAAGCCGTTGTTGACGGGGTTGAAGTCCGCGCGGGCCCCCAGGTGCCATTTGCCGATCACTCCGGTGGCGTAGCCGCATTGCCGCAGATACTCGCCCAACGTGGTTTCGCTCTGCGGCAGCCCGTGCTCGGTGCCGCCGGCAACGTGGGGCATCACGTTGTGGGTATAGCCGAAGCGGTGTTGGTAACGTCCGGTGATCAGCCCGGCGCGCGAAGGACTACAAACCGGCTCGGTCACGTAGCCGTCGGTGAAGCGCACGCCGCCGGCTGCGATCGAATCGATGTGCGGCGTGGAGATCTCGTCGTTTCCTTGGCAGCCGAGTTCCCCGTAGCCGAGGTCGTCGGCCAGCAGCACGACGACGTTCGGTGCGCGATTCGACTCCGCGATGACCGATGTGGCGGCGTAGAGCACTTGCAGGACGACGACTGCGAGCAACGCAACGTCTCGTGCGGAGAACATGTGTGGCAAATAACGCGAGAACCGCCGGCGGCAACCAGCTTTCGCGTAGGTGGCAAGGAACCTGGTCATGCGGTCGCTCTCTCGTTTCGGCCGCCCCCTTAGCACCCAGTATCGGCGTTGAGAGCCTCCCGTGCAACACCCGGCGGCAACCGACCAGCGGAGGCGTTCCGTCGTCGTCGGTAATCGCCGAGCGGCTGCACGGTGGACAACCGGGTTGCCGGGGCCTATCCTATCGGCAAAGTTCGCCTCCGATCGGCGGAGGCGGGAAGGCCGACCGGGCAGCCCGGAATACCAGGAGATCGACCATGTTCGTGTGGCGAAAACTGTGGTGCAACTGCGTGTTTGTCGTGGCGGCCGTTGCTGCGGCGACGGGCCCCGATCTGTTTGCGGCCGAGTCGACCAGGCCCAACATCCTCTTCGTCTTCACCGACGACCAGCCCCAAGTCTGCATGGGGTGTATGGGAAACGAGCACATTCAGACGCCCCACATGGACCGCCTGGCCGCCGACGGCGTGCTGTTTACCAACGCCTTCGTCACCACGGCCATCTGTTGCTCCAATCGGGCGTGCATCCTGACGGGCCAACACATGCGGCGCCACGGCATCCGCGACTTTCAGAAGCCACTCTCGGCCGAGGCATTTTCCCGAACCTATCCGGCCCTGCTCCGCAAGGCAGGCTACCGCACGGGCTACCTGGGCAAGTTTGCCGTAGGCTGGCCCAGGCCGGAAGTCCGAAATCTCTCGCTCCCGGCCGACAAGTTCGACTTCTGGTTGGGCTTTCCGCAGATGATCGACTTTCGGCAAGAGGTGGACGGCGAGGTGCAATACCTCACGACGCTGATGGAGGAGAAGGCCGTCGAGTTCCTGCGGGCCAACCGGTCGGATCGGCCGTTCTGTCTGACCGTGGCCCTGAAGGAGCCGCACGGGCCGTGGAACTACTACGACCCGGAGGTGCCCAACCCGTACGAAAAGGCCCACATCCCACCGCCACCCACCTGCACCCCGAAGCACTACGCGGCCCAGCCCGAGTTCATCCACAGTTCGCTCAACGGCGGCTCGGCGCCGAGGTGGTTTGAGGATCCTCAGGCGTACCAAGAGCATGCCAGGACGTACTACCGATTGATCGCGCGGGCGGACCTCGCTCTGGGCCGGATCATGGCGGCGTTGAAAGAGGCGGGCCTGGACGAGAACACCGTGGTCATCTTCTCCTCTGACCACGGTTCGATGCTGGGGGCCCACGGTCTGGTGGGCAAGTGGCTGATGTACGAAGAGTCGATCCGGGTGCCGCTGATCATCCGCGATCCCCGGCTGCCGGCAACGCTCCGCGGCAGACGCTGCGACAAGGCGGCCCTGAGCATCGATCTGGCTCCCACCATGCTGGCCTTGGCGGGCGAGCCGATTCCGGCGTCGATGCAAGGACGCGATCTGACGCCGCTGGTGCGCGGCCAGCCGGTCCCGTGGCGCGAGGATTGGTACTACGAACACGTCTACAACACCAGGCCGCCGAGGCGCCCCATCGCCAAGTGCGAGGGCGTCCGCTCGGGCCGGTGGAAGTACGTCCGGTATCCCGAGATCGAGCCGCCTTACGAGCAACTCTTCGATCTAAAGAGCGACCCCCGCGAAGAACACAACCTGGCGAGCGATCCGCCGCACGCCGAGCGACTGACACGTTTGCGGACGCGCTGCGACGAGTACGGCCGATCGTTGCCGTGACGGCCACGTCAGGTGTGCCAAGAAACACTCTCCTTCCCAAACTGGATTTCGGGAACGAGAATCGACCGGGCCGCCCAGGTTCACTCCATCATTTTGGCCAAACACACCACGTGGCCGTCGGTGAGCGTCACTACACAGTGTTTGCCGGTCAGCGCCACGCCCCATCGCACCGGCGGCGCGGGCAACGCGACGGTCCACAACTGTCGGCCGTCGAGCGAGACGCCCTCGACGCTCTGCCGGTGCAGTACGACCAGCCCGTCGGTGCCGATGGCCAGGCCGCGGACGTCGGCCGAGCCGCCGGCCCAGAGGATCGCATCGTCCACCGGCACCCGCATCGGGTCCTGCGGCACGGTCAGCCCGCCCATCTTCCCGCCGGTCTTGGGGTCCTTGTTCATCAACTCGACGATTCGGTCGAGTGCTGCGACGTCGCGCGAGCAGAAGAGCCGGCCGTCGACCAGCGCCACGTGCCGGTCGGCCAGTGGGAAGTAGATACGGCCTTGATGGCGCTTGAAGATCGTCGTTCGAGCACGGGCATGGGAGAACAACTCGCCGCCGGCGCAGATCGGCGTGCCGTCGGGCTGAAGGAACGTTTCCATGCCGGCTTCGTTACGGGCGGCAATGCGCGAGTTCTCGCCGGTTTGCGCATCGAGTGCCACAACGCCCACCGGGGCGCCGCCGTTGATGTAGAGCGTTTCGTCCTTCAACAGCAGGTTTCCCTGAACGCCGAAGCTTAGCGGTTGTTGGCGATCGAGCGTGTACGCCTGCCGCCAGCGGAGCGAGCCGTCGGCGACGTTCACCGCGGCCACGATCGACCCGTCGGCGGCCGTGCTTCCGGCGGCCGTGTAGGCGATGCCGTTGTCGTCGAGCACGACCCCGCCGCCGAGCGGCCATGCCGACGTGAGCCGGTTCATGATGTTCACGAATCGCCTCTCGGGAGCCAGTTCCGTTCGCCCGAGCAGGCGACCGTCGGTTGCGTCGACGCAGTACAACGCGCCGTCGCACGAACCGAAGACGACGCGGCCTTTGTGATACGCGGGCGGATGGAGCACGGCGGCGTAGGACGACGCCCACCATCCGCCCTTCCCCGTGGCGGTATCGCACGAGTGCAAGGCGCCATCGGTGCTTGCGACGAAGACACGTCCGGCGGCGCAAATCGGGGCGGTATGCCCAGCGACGGGCGAGCGCTTTCGCCACAACTCGGTGATCTGTCTTCCCACACTGGTGGCCACCGTGGCCGTGCCGGCCGCGTCTGCGCGAAACATCGGCCAATCGTCCGATGCCGCGGGCGTAGCAACGTCGGGCTCGGCCCAAACGGGCGACTCGGCCGCGGGGCTCAGTTCTTTCAGCGGCTTTCGCGGGGCCATCGAGAACGTCCCGTGTATCTGCCAGCAATCGCAGGCCAGCGGCATCCAATACAACCGCCCGTTGGCCGGCACCACGCCATCGAAGCAGCCGGGCCGTACGATGCCTTCGTAATCGGCGAGCTTCTGCGAGGCCACGTCGACGTAGACCGTCCGGCCTTCGCCGCCGCCGGGACGATAGAAGAACTGGGTCTCCGTCGCGGTCAGCCGCGTACACGAACCAATCACGCCCAGCGAGAATTGATCGATCGTACGGCCGGTCTTCGGATCGACCTTCCGGCATCCGGCCGCCGGTCCGGCCACGCGCGGCATCAGATACATCGCGTCGCCGAGAAAGAACGGATGGGGCGAGGGGACGTCGGACGTCCAGAGCAGGTCGCCGTCGTCGAAACTCACGCAGATCGTGTTGCGAAACGACGGCCCGGCGATACAGACCACGTCGCGATTGGCCCGGGTGAGATTGTAGGTGGCCCAGCCGAGACCCCAGCCCTGACGCTTCATCGCAATACCGATCGCGTCGAACAGCTTCTTCGACTTCTCCGGTGTACGGCGCCAGAGCACTTTGCCGTCGGTGGTGTCGCGGGCGGCCATGTACATGCCCGGGGCCAACTGGAAGATCCGCCGGCTGTGCATGCACAACGCCCGGGCGTCGAACGGCTGCGGCTCGGCGACGCTCCAGAGCAGCTTCATGTCGGGATAGCGATAGGCGGCGAGTCTTCTTGCCGTGCCGAAGTTCTCGACCAGACCGCGATAGTGCTCGTTGGCGATGTTCCACGGCCAGTGGCCCATCTGCCCGCGCTGGCGATGCGGTGCTACGCGCGCGTCGGGCGGTCCGAACGCGGCGAAGAGCACGTCACCCTCTTGGGCGATCCACTTCCAATCGGTGTCGCCGGCGGCGGCCGCTTCGGGTGGAACGTTGAACTTACCACGCTCTTCTCCGGTCGCCGCGTCCAACATCCGTAGCGTGGGCCCTTCGGCAAAGACCACCTCGTCGTCGGTGGCAAGTTTCGCCACGTTATGCACCACGCAATCCGGCGCGAGCTGCCGCTTCCAGAGCCGAAGGCCGTTATAGGCGTTGAGCACGGTCAGCGTATTCAGCAACGGCTCTTCACGCCGATGAAATGCAATGTGTCCGGAGAAGAAGAAGATCCGCCCGCCGGCAAACAGCGCCTGATTGGGCATCGGCGCGAAGACCGGATGCGTTTGAAACCGCAACTCACCCGGCAACTGGGCCACGCGATCGCGCGAGACGACGTTGTTGTCCGGCGCGTGATACGGATGGCGCCATTGGTCGACGCCCTCTGCCGCCGGTTTGACGGCCACCTTTCCCGAAGCGATACAAACGCCGCCGGGCCGCAACACGCGGAGGACTTCCGTCTGCGACGGCGGATCGGCGACGCCCGGTGCGATCCAGACTGCGTCGGCCATCCCGTCGGCCAGCCAAAGCGACGGCACCGGGTCGTCGATCACGTACAGCCGCTTACCTAAGAGGTCGTGCCGGCCGGCCCAACGCCGCACGTCTTGCGTCATTTCCGAGGCGGTGGTGCAGCAGAGAATCATCCAAGGTGACTTCTCCGCCAGTTGCACGACGGTCGCCAATTCCGCCTTGGACTCCGCACAGGCGACGACCAAGGCCGGCGTCTTTCCCAAATGTCCGGACAGTTCCTCCAGGACGTCGTCGGCGATCGCCCCCGGACAACAGACCACGATGCCCAGCACGGCGAACCAGGTCTTTCGCATCGACATCACACGGGCTCCTTGTTATTTCCTGTCGTAGAAAGTTGTTTCCTGTCGTAGAGAACTCGATCATCGGTGCCATGCCCACGCTTGCGTGGGCATGAGCGTAGTCTCCTTGCACGTTTCCGGCATGCCCACGCAAGCGTGGGCATGGCACCCACCCCTCTTCACTCACCACATCTTCACAGCCCCAACCGCTCCCGCGCGTACTCCAGGCTCGTCGTCACGTTATCGTCCTCCGCCCGTACCTGTTCCGCCGACGGCAACTGGCTGATCGTTGGCAACGGCTTCTTTGCAGCATGTTGGCGAACGGTCCGTAGCGTGCGTGCCAAATCGCGGCCGGGAACGTCGGCGAACGTGGCCCAGTACTTCTCGGTGAGGCATGGTACCTTCAGCGGGTCGCGGGTGATCGTCTCCAGACTGAAGGTGATGTCCGGCTTGGCCTTGCGCAGGATCTCGACCATCTTCGGCAAATCGAGGAAGCCTTGCCCCAGTGCCGCGTCGGCGAACAGGAAGCCGTCGTCATCCGGGCGGACGGTCTGGTCTTTTAAGTGGACGCAGACGGCCCATGGCGCGTAGGCTTCGACAACCTCGACGGGGTCTTCCAGCAGCGCAAAACTGTTGCCGGTGTCGACGCAGGCCCCGACCCACTCGCTGTCGATCTGCTCGAGCAGCGCAAGCCGCTCCGCCACGCGTTGGTCCTTGTGATTCTCTACGGCCAACGGGAGGCGATGGCGTGTGGCGACCGGTTCGGCAAGTTCGAGCGACTTTCGGCCGCGCTCGGCGAACTGGCGGAACTCTTCGGCCGTGTCGAACCGTTCGTAACGCCGTCCCGGGATGATCACCACGCGGATTGCCCGGGCGCCGGCCCGTTTGGCGGTGCGGACTTGGGCGTCGAAGCGTTCCACGTCGGTCGTGCTTTGGGGCAGGCCCGCGATCGCTTCGACGAACATGCCGAGCTGAATTGCCCGGTGGCGGAGTCGCTCCGGGTAACTGTCGTCGCGGGCTCCCAAGGGTATCTGGATCCCGCCCGCCCCCAGGCGATGGCAATGTTCCAGGAACGTCAGCGGATCGGAAAGCGAGGGCTCACCGGCAGCCCGGGCGGCCCGTTGACGAATGCCGCAGCAGTAGATCACGACGCCCAGTTTTGTCTTGGCCGGGGTGTCGGCGGCCCGCGCCGACACAGATCTTCGCAGTAAGGCGCTGGAGAGTCCGCTGGCGAGCGAGAGGAGCATTTCTCGGCGTTTGAGCATAGCGTTTCCTCCGTTCGTCGGCCGATTCTTCGTTTAGCCGCCGCCGGCACGGCGGTGTGATTCGTGCTTTGGCCTCTCGCCGCCGTGCCGGCGGCGGCTAAACGGCTGAGTGCCATCTGCCGGACTCAAGGGTCGTCCTTCGGCCGCATGCGGACGACAGTCTTCTTCTCGGCCTGATTCCGCCACACGGTGATCGCCATGGGCTCTCCCTTCGGGTGTTCGCGGAGCCGCTGCAGGAAGTCCTTCACGTTGCCGATTGCCGCGTCGGCCGTCTCGGTCCCCAGCCGCAGAATGAGGTCGTTCTGCTTCAGCCCCATCCTTGCGGCGTCGGAGTCGGCTTCGACTTGAAGCACCAACACGCCGCGGATCGAATCCATGCCGGTGGCCGACTTCTCGCCCTCGGTCTGCATGTTCTTGATCGTTGCGCCGCGGAAATGGGTCTTCATGCTGGCCTTGTGCGGCGAGTTGACCTTGTGCTGGCCCCAGCCGTGGTTGACCAGGCCGGCCGCTTCGGGCGAGCCCGGCAGGATCGGCGTGCGGGCGATCTTCTTCAGCCGTGGGGAAACCACTCCAAAACCCTCCATGGGGAAGTTCTCAAAGCCGATCGCCAACGCCGGCGAGTCTTCCTGGAGCCGATAATCTCCCCGCGTCGGATCGACGAACTGCGCATCGCCGGTGATCGACTTCCGGTCGACGCCGCTGGTTTGCTGCAGCGCAACGGCCGGGCCATTCTCGCCGCCGTCGACGTGCAGGAAGTTTCCGTCGATCGACTCGCCGTATTGCCCGGCACGCATGCCGGCCGGGGCGTAGGTCGCGAAGACGATATTCCGCCGAAAGGCCGTGTCGCAATTGGCGTACCAGACGTGTGGATGGAACGTGTTGTCGACCATCACGTTGTTCTGCACCACCCGATGAAAGCCCTCGCGAAGCTTGATCCCGCCGCTGAGGCAGAGGTTGTTCTCGATCACGTAGTTGCTCGAGCCGTCGTCCAGGTCGATGTCCCAGCCTAAGTCGCAGCGCCAGCGGTTGTGGCGGAGGTAGGTCGTCTTGTGGGCGTCCCACTTGGCCATGTCGGGATGGACCTTACGCCACTCTTCGGTCTGTCCGCGGTTGGAGTGCCAGAAGCGGTCGCGGCCCCAGGAGTTGAACGAGCCGTGGTCGCCGGTCTCCTTGACCGTGTCGAAGACGTCGCAATGTTCGATCACGTGCCCGCCGAAGGCCCCGTCGCAGATGTTGATCCCCGCCCGGGGAACGTCGTAGATCGTGCAGCTCTCGACGGTGATCTCTTCGGCCATGCAGATATTCACGCCGGCGGTTTGTTTCTCGAAGCGTCCGTTGCGCGTCAGCAGGCAATCGTGGACGCGGCAACGGGCCGGGTAGTTGGGCGTCTTGGGGCCGGGCGTGCGATCCATCGCCTCGAGCGTCTGCTTCTGGTGATACTCGAACAGCGGCGAGCGCAGCGCCTTGGGATCGCCCACAAAACAGATCGAACTGGCCCCGGCGTCGCGGATCTCGCAACCGGTGATTTCGATCCGGCGGTTGTAGTTGTTTACAAACACGGCGTTGCTGCCCACTTGATAGATCGACAGGTCCACAAGTTGGCAGTCCTCGGCCCCGTCGATCATCACGGCCCCGCCGCGCCAGGTCGTCCAGTCGCTCCGCAACAGCGGCTCCTTGTTTTGCATGAACGTGCGGGCGGTGTGGGTGAGCGTAAGCCCCTTGAGTTGCACGAAGCGCACCGGCCGCTCGGCCGAGCCGCGAAACTCGAAGAGTTGCTCAAGCCGCACGGCCTCGATCTTCGCCCGATTCGGGTCGATCCCCACGGGCGGATAGAAGTAGAGCACGTGTTCTTTGCGATCGAAGAACCACTCGCCCGGGGCGTCGAGTTCCTCGAAGATGTTCTCCACGAAACGGTGCTGCCCATGCGGCGACGACTTGCGGTTGTTCTGCCAGCCGCCTTCGTATTGCGGATTGCCGTTTGTGTCTTTGCCGGTGATCAGGTAGTGCATGTCGCCCCAATGGGCGCCGTGCATGGCGTGGAAGTAGCCGCCGGCGGGGTCTTTCCAACGGGCGGCGCGCGCCGGGCTGATGCAGTCGGCCGCGTAGCCGTCGAAGTACTGGGCCTTGGGATCGAAGTTCGGATACCGGGCCATCGATTGCCGGCGGCCGTTGCAGAAGAGTTGATCGGTGGTGAAGCCCGGCGGCACCTCGGCCTGCATGATGCCGTCGCGGTAAGGCGTCCACTTGAGGTCCACCTTCATGCCGCCGCTGATCACGGGCCGCTCGCCGGGAACGGCGGCGAAGATCAAAGGCGCGTTCTCCGTGCGGGAGTCTTCCGCGGTAAAGACGACCGGCTCGCCGAGGTAATACGTCCCGCCGCGGAAACAGACGGTGACCGGTTCTCCGCGGTATTCCCGGGCCGCGTCGCGGGCGGCGGCGATCGTGGCCAGCGGGGTCTTGCGAGTGCCCGTGTTGGCGTCGTTGCCGTCGGGGGCGACGTAGAGTTCGACGGCGAAGAGCGGGTTCCACGACAGGATCAGACAAACGACTAATGCGGCGAGGGTGGTCTTCATGAAAATCCGTCCCGTAATCTGAGTTTCTGTTTCACTCACGCGCTGCGCGCTCGGCAATCTCCACGTCCTTCTTCACGTCCTCCAGCAACGCCGTCCACTCCGTCCGCCGGGTGCGGGCCAGAAGCTGCGGGTGGTATTGCGACGAGGCAACCTCAGCATAATCGCGCCAATTCCCCACGGCCGCCCGCAGATGCTCGACGGCCGCCCGCTTGCTCCGGAGCGAGCCCGTCTTGCGATAAGTGTGCAACTCCACCGCCCCGAGGGTCTTTTCGCTGTAGTAATGTCCCAAGTGGGCCATCGCCCGGATATCGGCCAACGTGCGGCGCAACTCCTTGCTCGGCTCGCGCGTATACTGCAAGAGCATCACCAAACCGGCCAGCGTATCGTCGGCATGGCGGCCGAGGTTCTCGGCCACCCGGATTGGCGTGATCTCGGAGTCGAACGCTTCCCCAGCCAGTTTGCGATCGACGTACTCGCCGATCGAGAGGATGCCGCTTTCGTCCATCGGCTCGTTGTCAATAAAGTCGTCGACGGTATGAAAACCCTTGCGCATGTCGGAGCAGATCTCGACCGCCCACATAAAGTCCCAGTCGCGCCAATGGAACCGCGTAACCTGCGGGATGATCTTCGACGCCTCCGCCCAGGTGGCGTAGAGATACGGCCCGGAAGTCTCCGGGAATCGGGCTGCGAGGACCCGCTCGAAAAACTCCGCCCGCAGCCGAGGGTTATAGCCCAGGCGGCCCCAGAGCATGAAGTTGTACCAGTGCTTGTCGATTTCCAGTTGCCTGGGCGAGTCGGGCTCGGTGCTGGTATGCTCCACCCCCCACACGTAACCGTCGGAGCCCATGTGATAGCCGGCCGTAAGCTCCTTCGGCGGCAGGTTCCACAGGAACGACCGCACGTAGTCCGGGTCGCCCCAGCGGAAGTTGAAGATGTCGTCGTTGCGGAGGTTCCACCAGCAACGGACGTTGTGCGGCCGCATCTCCTCGCAAAGCTCCCGGCTAAACGGCGGCTTCGGCGAGGAATACATGTGTGCCCGGGCGTACTTGAAACCGAGTTCGAACGTGTCCGGATACTTCGAGCCGAAGTCGTCCATCACCCCGCCGACGCCCGTCTGCCAAACGCGATGCAGGAAGCGGACCTCTCGATCGGGCTGCTTCCGCTTGGCGTCGAGCACGCCCTGGCCGTAGGCGGCCCAGAGCCATTTCTCTTTGGCGAACTGGTCGTCGCGGTTCTTCATGTTCTCGCCGGCCGTAACACCGATGCCGGCCAGATCGGGATAGGTCAGGATGCACTGGGCGACGCACTCCCGCAGATAGGCGATCGTGGTCGGATTGTCCTGGTCGTTAGTGATGCCGTACTTGCCCTGCGTGCCGTTGGTCAACACGTTCCAGGTGATGAAGTAGACGTCGATGCCGCGGTCTTTGGCGTGCCGCATCACGCGGCGCCAGAAGGCGATCTTCTCGCCGATCGTCATCCGCCGGGCGACCTGCAGATGCTCAAACACCTCGGGATAGACGTGCTGCGGATCGCGCCACGCCCCGCCGCGGTAGGTGGGCTTCAGCGTCGTGGTGCAAACGTCGTCCAAGGCCACGTCCGGGTAGTTCGGACACTTCACGATCGACGGAAACGGGTGCGGGTTCCAGAGCGTGAGCGTGTTGTATCGATGCCGGGCCATGCGGTCGAGGAACTTCTGCCAGAAGCCGAAGTCCCACATGTGGACGTAGTTCTTCTGTGCCGCGTCGCCCGTGTCGTCGTAGCTGGGCGTGCGGACGTCCAGGGGGATGTTGAACTTGATGCCGCGTCGCGGGAGGTACGGCTCTTGTCTCGTCGGGCGGACGGCGTCGAGCCCCTGGTGGATTCGCACGGCTTCGGCCAGGTGCATTCCGGCGTACATCGCCCCGGCCGGATCGGCTCCGAGGAGCCAGTAGGTGGTCGTGCCGTCGTGCGTGGTCTTGCGGATTTCGTAGCCCTGTTCGGCGAGCGGTTCGACGGCGGCAGCCTTATCCTGTTTCAGCCGCTCGGACACGGCCGGAAGATTGGCCACCGCCAGTACGATTCGCAGCGACTCGCGGACGTCGGACATTCGATCCAACGGTGCCGCGGCGACGGTGACCTTGAGCGCTTGCAGCGATCGGCGAACATCTGCGGCGGCAAACGCGATCTGGGGAATCGATGCGTCGTGAACGATCACCGCCGACGGGCGGGTGGGTTCGGCGGCCGGCAGTTGAAGAAACTCCGCCGGGACTATCACCGAGACGAGCACGCCGAGTAGCAGCGGGGGCCGGAGTGTGGCGCGCATGTCGAAGTTCTCCGGTGAATTGTCGCGAGTGGAGCAGACACTACGGAGAACACTCTAGCATTGCACGGTCACCGCTGCAAGTCGCGTCAAGACGGGCCCCCGCTACCAAGAAAAGAGGACCGCCGGGGATGAGCCCGGCGGCCCTGAGCGTGCGAGAATCCTCCGACCAACGAAAGGCTGCCAGTCACCCTTCGTCGCGTGATTTCGCCGACGCGTTTCTAGTGGTCGTGTTTCTCTTCCTTCTCGCTCTTTTCCCTCTCGGCGTGGCGCTTCTTGATGGCCGCGGCGAACTCTTTGATGCAGACGCCGCCGTCCTTGTTGGTGTCGGCACTCTCGACGATCTTCTTGGCCCTGGCCTCGTCGATTCGCGGCGACTTGGCCAGTTCCTCGGCGGTCAGCTTGCCGTCTTCGTCGGCGTCGAGCTTCTTGAAGATCTGCTTCAGGTCGGGGCGCTTGCGTTCTTGCTTTTCTCCGTCATCGGCGGCAACGGCCGAACCCACGGCCACCACACCCATCACGGCGACGACCAACAGGACGGTCCACAACTTCGACATACTTGTTCTCCCAATAGATGAACATCTCGATCCACGGCCGGCGGCACCTGGACGTTCTTGGGCGCATACCATCACCGGTCGGGCTACGGCGATTAAACCCCGACCGGCCGGGGAGGTTTCGCCGCCTACGCGGAATCGTCCAAGATGGCCCCACAGCGGCGGAAATGCAGGCCCTGGTTGGGGTGGAGTATAGCCCCCCGGAGGTCGACCAGGTAGAAATCGACGTCCTCGATCTTGGCCCCACGAAGATCGGCTCCGCAGAGATTGGCGTGGCGGATCTCCTCCGGCCGCTTGTAGTGCTGTTGGGAGAATTCGTCGGTGTAGAACCCGGTCCGCGAGCCTTCCGAAGCGATCGGGCTGCCGACCAGCCCGCTGCGGGAGGTGCCCATGTGAAAGGTGCATCGTGCCAGGTCGGCCTCGCGAAGGTCGGCGTGTTCCCACTGGATCTCGGCCAGGCGGGCGCCGACCAGATTCGCGTTGCGGAAGTTGCCGTGCGGCATGAACGAGCCGGTCAGGTCCGCGCGTCGCAGCGTGGTGCGCTCGAAATCCGCGTTGGGGAGGCGAAGGAACTCCAAGCGCGAATCCGATAGTAACGTTCCGTGCAGGCGGGCGCCTTCGAGCGAGGCTTCGGTGAGGTTGGCCTCGAACATCACGGCTTCCTCCAGGTTGGCGTTGGTGAAGTCCGCCGTGCCGAAGGTGGCGTTGGTGAAATCGGAGAACTTCAGATCGGCACCGCACAAGCGGCAGCCCAAGAGATCGGCTTCCTGAAATCCGGCTTGGACCAAGCGGGCGCCGTCGAGATTCGCCTCCTTGAAGCTGGCCCCACCGAAAAAGGCCTCCTCGCCGAGGGCACTAGAGAGGTCGGCGTGGGAGAAGTCTGCGCTCTCGGCGCACAACCTGCTGAGAGAGGCATCGCGCAGGCAGGCGTGGCGGAGACGCGCATTGACAACTCGCGCGCCGTCCAGATTGGCGCCCGTCAGATTCGCCGCGGTCAGATCGGCGCGAGAGAACTCCAATTTGGAGAGATTCGCACCGGGCCACGAGGCGCCCTCCAAGTGGGCCCTCTTCAAACACGGCCGCGGCCGGCGTCCGGGCACCCAGTCGACCCCCGTCCCATGCAAGATGCTGGCCGCCATGGCGTGGCAGTGATGCTTCTTGGTCGACAGTAACGTGCGCAGCCGATCGATCGCCGCTGCGTTCCCGGCGATCACTTCGGCGGTTGCCGAGATGACGTCTCGTGGCAGGGGCAACACGAGCGCCGACGTGTCGACTTTGCCAGCCAGCGTCCCGGCTATGTGTTCGGCGGCCAACAGAACCTTGACGGCGCGATGACGAGCCAGTCGCAACGCCCGAGGATCGCAGCCGGCAATATGGAACACGAGACGATACTTGGCGGTGGCGGAGTCGGTATCGCATAGCGCTCGCAGGCAGTATTGGGCGGCAACGTCGCGGTGTGCTTGCTCCGGGAGCTTCGCCCGCACGGCACCCAGCAAGGCGCATCGGACGTCGCGCACCGACGGGTCTTCGGCCATGCGATCCAACACGATACACCACAACTGAGGGGCTCCCCCGAGACGGTGCCGATCGTCGGCCCCATCCAATCGGCGCATCACCGAGCGGCATTGCTGCGGATGGGCGGCCAGCAGATACTCGATCAACTCGTCGTTGCCCCACCACGCCAGTTGAAAGCTCCGCCGGTCGATTGCCGAACGGGGGATCGCAGTGGAGTAGACCACCAGACGCGTGGCGGCCTGCGTCATCACTTCGCCGGTGGTTGGCTCGTCCAAGAAGACGGCGTCGACGCCCGGCGGCTGGACGGCGGCCAGATGGCCCAGTGCCGTGGTCTTGCCCGCGCCGGGGCCTCCCACGATCTCGATGCCCCCCTGCGCGAGACGTTCGCCATACAGAAACGCTGCGTCCAACGGCAGCACGTCGCCCGTCTCCGGCGAGAGAACGCGTGGCGTGACCGCTGCGATTTCGGCGCGGATCATCGGGAACTCCGCTGCTCCAGACCGATGGGAGGGCCGACGAGTATCATCTTCCATGATACTCGGATCGATGGGTGGGGTCGAGATACGGGGGCGAGCACCGAGCCTCCGTGCGCGCTTCCGAGACGTCCACGGTCTCCTGGGGGCTCGGCACTCGTCCCTCGTGCTTCGACCCCAGCTTGACCCGCGACGAAGTCGCCGCCCGCTTGATCGCTACGGCCGATTCCATCGACGACGTCAACGCCGGCTTCTACGCCAAGGGCGCGACCCCTGAAATGCTGCCGGATCGCTGGGGGCTCGAAGGTCTAATGGGCAGCGGCCGCGTCAACGCTGCCCGGGCGGTCGACCAGACCGAGTCGCTGCCGCCGCCGTGGATCGAGCAGGTGCGGGTGATCCTCGATGAATCGGACGATCCGTGGATGGTCTCCGTCGAGTTGGGTAGCGTCTTCAAGGGGCCCGAGTTCACGCTCGACGGCAACGGCGACGTCACCAGTGTGACGCCCAGTCCCGTCGACGATCTGGACAACTGGCAACTCGTCTACGACGGCAACGACGACGGCGACTTCGACGACACGGCCGAGCCCAACCCGGACGACATCGTGGTCCAACTGGTGCCCGAGTATTGGGATTCCGACTACACCAACCTCACGTACGACGACGGCGGCCAGACGCGTAGCGTGGGCTACATGGTCGGCACCAACAGCGTGCAGTTCAGCGTCGACTGGGGGGAGAATGACCTGCTGCTCGACGGACGCTATCGGCTGACTGCCTTCGGCCAGGACGTCGACCATCCGGACGGATTGGTGGGTCCCGATGACCAGCCGCTGGACGGCAACGGCGACGGGCCGGACTACATGCGCGATTTCTATGTCGGCACGCCCGCGGCGACGACAACGATCACGATACCGGCCGCCGCGCAGTCGGTGACCCTGCGGCCGCTGGAGGATCATCCGGAGTGGCTGGAGATCGTCGACGGCGTGAACAATCCCCAGGCGCTGCTGATGGAGATGGTCGATCTGACGATCAACGTTCCCGACGACGTCCCGGTGACCGTCGAGCACCTGCCGTACGCCTGCGAAATGCGTCTGCGCAGTCCGGACGCGCCCGACGTCCTCGGGCGGATCACGATCAACGCCGGCGGGGGCTCGAACAACACGATCACGCTGGCCGGCTCCGGCGGCGACGACACCTTTCGCGGCTACCACCACACGGCCGAATTGACCGCCGCCGGCGGCGTGATCGAGGCCGCCGGTTTCCAGCAGGTCACCGTCGAGACCTTCGGCGGCGCCGGCAAGGCGCACCTCTACCACAACGGCTTGGTCGGAACACTCGACGCCGCCGACGACTGGGCAAAGCTCTCTCACGAGGCGGCATTGCCCGAGGACGACTGGTCGAACAAGGCCGTTGGTTTCGACACCGTCTACGTCCACCAGACCGGCGACGGCGGCGACGTGCCCGACCTGCTCGACTTCAATCTGCTGCGGGTCGATCGGGACAACGTCTTCTTCTGGGACGAAGACGCCTGGTGGGCCGAGAATGGTGATCGCTATTGGCATGAGGACCAGGCGTATCCGGAGGACACGGACAACACGCGGTGGCTGTTGTCCGATGGCGACACGTCGGAGGATTACCCCTTCCAAGACTTCGAGGATGCGATCATTGATGGCGGCCGCGTCACCATCTCGCAGCCACCCGCAGATCCGGCGACCATCGAGCTCGATGACCTGAAGATAGTGGACGTCGACGTGGTGGCGGAGTCGGACATCGAAATCGACGGCGAGTTGACGCTCGCCGGCGGCAGTCTGATCGCGTCGCAGGACACTTTGGCCCTGGCGGACCTGATCTTCAGCCACGGCCAGGCCAGGATCGACGTTGGCAGCGGCGTCACGGTAACCGGCGCCGTATCCACGTACGACAGTCTGGCGACCCTGATCGTCGACGGTACGTTTGCGTTCAACGGCAACGACGCAGAATACATCTGCCGGATCGGCGACATGCACAACAACTGGGTCGCCGGGATCGACGGCGTGACGCTCGACGGCACGTTGGATCTCAAGGCACTGGACGTGCGCCAGTCCGAGATTGGCACGACGACGACACGGACGATCGTCCAGGCCGGTGTGGGACAGTCGGTTACGGGGACGTTCGACGAAGTCCCGCCGGTCACGGGTGACGCAAGTCACGTGGGCGTGGGCGTCTTTCACCGCGGCGTCGTCTACCAGCAGCGCCTCGTCACCACGGATCTCTACGTGGCCGTTGGCGGCGACGGTAACGGCGACACGAACGTGGACGGGCAAGACATCACGAATCTGCTGAACAACTTGAGTCAGCCCGGGGATCCGCCCGACCGCGTATGGACCCAGAACGACACGGCCGGCGGCCCGGTCAGTCGAGGCGACGGCATCGTCGACGGCCAAGACATCACCGACCTGATCTCCAACTTCACCGGCGACCCCGGCCCATTGATGGCAGGCGGCGGCGGGCCGGAAGGCGCATCGGCGGGATACGGCCTGAACCTGGAGCCGGAAGCCTGGGACCGGGCAATCGCCGAACTGATGGCCGAGCCCCAATCGGAGTCAGCCATTGGGAGCAGCCCCGCCGCGGTCATCAAGTACGACCCAACGGCAGGCACGGCATCGGTGTCCATCGACAATGTCCTCAGTTGGACGCTCACGAGTGACGGCCGCTTCGATCCGATTCGACTGGCCGCCGTTGACAATGTTCTCTCGCGAGACGCTGGTGACTTGACCCTAATCTCCGCCAACCGCAACACAATCGGCGAGGCAAGTCCGTTGGGCGCGATCAGCTACCCCACCTTGTATCTCGGCCGCATCGTCGAGCCCGGCACTCCGGTCGGCGAATTGACCTTCGCGTACGTCACCGGCTACGGGCAAGCCGTGCAACAAGGGACGGTCATCGTCACTGCCAGTGGGCCTACGGACGTCGCGGCCGTCCTGTACTCCCTCAAGGCCCTCTCCAACGGTTCGGATGCAAACGGAGAGGACGAGCAGAGCGACAACACGGTGAGTCAACTGATGTTGACCGACAACACGGCATAGCCGACTCGCCGGCGTTCGGTGGACGCGGGTCGGCCATGTGTGGTACAATGAGTGAAGTTGGTGGCGCCGGTTGGGCTTCGCCATAACGCAGGAAGGATGTCTGATGCTTCGGCAACAACGAGTTTGCATGACCGGAATCGTCATGGCGGCGCTGTTCTATTGTTCCTGCTTGAGTTCTCGTTGCGACGCGGGCTACCTGCGCGCGTGGGGACGCGACACCTACGGGTTGCTCGATGTGCCGGTTGGCGATGACTTCGTTGATGTGGCGGGTGGTGAGGGCTACGGACTCGCGCTCAGAGCGGATGGGTCGTTGGTTGCATGGGGTCGGGACGGCTCATGGGTACGAGACGTTCCCACTGGCACTGAGTTCCGGGCAATTGACGGCCATTTCTCGCATTTCGTGGCGCTGCAGAACGACGGGGCACTGGTAGGACGCGGCTGGAACCACGCGGGCCAGGCTGACGTGCCTGCAGGCAACGACTTCGTGGACATTGCGGCCGGCTACGATCACAGCCTTGCTCTGAAGGTCGATGGCTCGTTGGCTAGTTGGGGAAGTGACTTCTTAGGTCAGGCAAGTGTCCCGTTAGGAAACAACTATGCTGCCATTGCGGCGGGAAAGGCGACAAGCCTAGCCCTCAGCCGAAGTGGATCCCTGGTTGCCTGGGGAATGCCGCTGGGTGACCTTCCACTTGGCGATAACTTCATGGCAATCGCTCTCGGCACTAGCCACGCCGTGGCATTGCGGGACGACGGGTCACTGGTAGCCTGGGGCAACAACGACAATGGACAATTGGACGTTCCCGCCGGAAACGACTTCACGGCCATCGCCGCCGGAAGCTCGCATAGTGTGGCACTGAGACAAGATGGTTCTCTAGCGGGCTGGGGGGCAAACTTCGATGGCCAATCTACGCCACCGCCCGGCAACGACTTCGTTGCCATTGCTGCCGGAGGGGCCCACAGCTACGCCATCGAGATCCCCGAGCCGTCGGTTATCGTGGCGATACTCACCCTCGCCGCGGCCAGCCTGCTCTGCATTCGGCGTACACGGCGGACAACAGCAAGCTGATCGTCCAGGCCGGAGTGGGCTACACGGTCGCGGGTACGTTCGACAGGTGGCTGGAGTCGACACGCGGCTTCGTCTCGCGGAGCGAGACGGCTACTATCTTACTCCCACCCGCTCAGCAAGATCTCGTCAAGCGGCGGCAGTTCGTCGCCATGATCGTCGGCCAACGCCCGCTCGAACACCGCCAGTGCCGCCCGTAGTTTCTCGACGACTTCGTGGCAGCGGTCGGCCACGTTGTTGACTTCCCAGCGGTCGTCGGGCTTGGCGTAGAGTTCGGGCTCGGCCGCGGGGCGGAGATACCAGGCGGGGGTGCGGACGGCCCGGTCGACGTCGCCGCCGGTTACGCACAGCCGGTCGTGCAACTGGTAGATCTCCTCGCGGACGATCGGCAGCAGGCTGCCCGCCACCGGCGAGACGGAGGGTGCCTCGCCCGTGCAGTATTCCAGCAACGTTGCCCAGAGGTCGGCCGGGCCGGTCAGGGCCTGACTTCGTGCGGCGGCCCCAAGTCCGTCCGGGAACTTCAGCATCAGCGGCACGTGGACCAACTCGCCATAGAGTGCCTCGTCGCAGGGCCCCACGCGTCCGTGTTCGCCCAAGGCAAAACCCCGTGGCGAGGTCAACACCAGGAGCGTGTCCTGGCCGATCGGGCCGTTGGCGACGAACTGAGCCAGCGCCCCGAAGCAGGCGTCGAACAAGGAGACCTGGCCGGCGTACGACTGGCAGACGCCCAGCAACTCGTCGGGGTCGTCATCCTCGCGCAACGTCTGCTCGGGCACCTCGGCCGATTCGGGTGTGGATGGGTCGCCCTCTTCCCGATAGGTCCGGCGAAACGCCAACGGGGCGTCCCAGGTGGTCCCCAAGCCGGCCAGATGGCACCACAACAGAAACGGCCCTCGGGCCGACTCGAGCCAGTCGATCGCCTGCACGAAGCAGTTGGCCAGGTGGGTCTGCTCGATCTCGTCGGCCGTCTCCGGCTGCCAGGGCGGGTCGATCTCGATCAGTTCGTCGAAGTCGACCGCCGCCGGATGCCGGGCGACCAGCCGTTCGTCGGTCAACAGGGCCGTGTTGAAACCTGCCTGGCCCAACAGCGCCGCCAGCGAGGGGCCGTCCTCGGCCGACGCCGGCGACAACGCGTGCCGCCCCTGCCAATACGACCGGTAGAGCCGGTGCTGGTCGGGTGTGTCGATCAACGCCTGATCGAATAGGAACGACTCGGCGGCCAGCCGATCGATCGCCGGCGTGCGGATCCAGGAATTGCCGTACGCCCCCATGTAGCCGGCGTGCAGCCGATCGACTGTCAAACAGATCACGTTCATGCCGTGATTCTAGCCGACGACGGCCGCGGCGGCTATGCGGGGCCACCAAAGGCCGTCGGCTATCTCTCGGGTGGCCCCGCCGCTTTTCCGCAGCAGGCGTTGCCAATTCTGTCGCATGGCCGGAAAAGCGTCGGGGTTGCGTCGCAACAAAAGGGCCCCGTCCCGACTGCGCGCCTCTTGTGGCTTCGCCACCCGGGCACTCTTGCGACCGATGCTTGCCTCAGTGGCCGAGGTCTCTCCGCAAGAGTGACCGGGCCACCCGCCTTTGGCGATTTCACTTGCCAACGCCTTCACGCTGGGCCAAAATGGGGCGACTCACCAATCCACCTTCACCGGAGGGAGACGCATGCAGGCTCTTCAGTTTCTTCAGAAACGTCGCGTTACGTTGATTGTCTTCTGTGCGATGGCCGCCTGGGCCGCGTCGGCCAACGTGCTGGCCGCCGGCGACTTCGGCAAGGTCGAACTGATCCGCGACCGCTGGCACACGCCGCACGTCTTCGCCGACTCTGACCGTGGGGCGATGTACGGGCTGGGCTACGCCACGGCCGAAGACCGCGGCTTCCAAATGCACTACACGCTACGGATCATCCAGGGCCGGCTCTGTGAAGTGGTCGGCATCGTGAAGAAGACCCGCCGCGATGAGACGTCGTTGGACAGCGACCGGAAAATGCGGACCTTCGGCTTCTATCGGGCGGCCAAAGAGGTTGCCGCCGGGCTGGACGAAGAAACTTCGCAATTGCTGGCGGCGTATTGCGACGGCGTGAACGAGTACTTCCGCCGTCACAAAGACGAACTGCCCGAGGTGTTCGAGCAGACCGGCCTGAAAGTGGAGCCGTGGACGCCGGCCGATTGTCTGGTCTCCTGGTGGCATCTGGCGCAGTTCTTCGCCACCGACGGCACGCGCGATCTGATGCACTACCGCAACCTGACGCAAGGTCCTCCGCCGGGACGTCCGTCCGGCCGCGGCCAGCCGGCGACGCGGCCAGGCACGCGGCCCAGCGTCCGCCCCGGCGCTCCCCCCAGGGCTCGGCCGACGCCCCGGCGCGGCAGATTTCCGTTGGAACTGCTCGGCCGTAGCGACCTGGAGCAGTTACCGCCCGACGAGAGCACGTCGGTCGTGCAGCGCGAGGACGTCACCGACGCGTGGCTCGCCCGCACGTACACCTTTCTTCGCCAACACGGCTACGACGTTGAAGATCCCGCTACGAGTGCCGCCGGCGGCGCCTCCGACGCGCCGAAGTTCAGCCACGCCTGGGTCGTCGACGGAAAGCGGACCGGGACCGGCTCGGCCACGTTGGTGAGCATGCCGCAGACGCCGGTGGCCAACCCGTCGCTGTTCTACGAGTTCCACGTTCGAGGCCACTCGTTCGACGCCCGAGGCATTGGCGTGGCGGGCTCGCCGGGCATTTTGATTGGCTGGAATCGCAACGTGGCCTGGGGGCTGACCGCGTTGGGGGCCGATCAGGCCGACCTGTTTCGGCTGAAGACCGACGCGGACCACCCGGACCAATACGAGTTCGACGGCGAGTGGCGGCCGATGCAACGAACCGAGGAGAAGATTCATGTCAAGAACGGCCGGACGCAAACGCTGGTGGTGCGTCAGACGCATTTCGGCCCGGTGATCAACGAGTTTGCCTTCGCCCGGGCAGACGACCCGCCGGTGGCCCTGAAGCGGATTCCGATCTGTGAGCCCGGTCGTGACACGATTCAAGGGGCGCTGGCCATGCTGCGCGCGAAAGACGTGCACGAATTTCGCCGGGCGCTCGAAGCGTGGCGTTTCCCCACGGCCAACGTGGTCTTTGGCGACCGGCAGGGCAGTATCGGCTACTCGACGATCGGAGCGTTGGCGTTGCGATCGCCGCTGGCGTTGGCCGAAGGCGGGGCGGCCCACGACGGCTCGACGTCGCGGCTCGATTGGCGGGCGATCGTCCCGCAGGACCTCGTGCCGCAGGTGATCAATCCCAAGCAGGGATATCTCTTCAGCGGCAACCATCGGCCCGTCGGCTCGTTCTACCCGATCCCGCTGGGCATCCGCACCGGCTCGATGGGCGATACGGTCCGTTCCTGGCGGCTGCGGGAGTTGCTCGGTTCGGCCGAGTCGCTCTCGCCGGACGTCGTGCTGCGGATGCACAACGACGCGGTCAATCCGGCGCGGCGGGAGATCGTGCGCGTGGGGCTGCACTTGCGCGACGTGTTGAAGCGGGAGCTTCCCGACGACGCACGCCGGGCGCTAGCACACATCGAGCCTTGGTACGCGGCCGGGGCGGCGTCGCGATTGGACGTGCCCGGCGCGGAAGTGGCTATGGAATTGAATACGTTCTTTCGCATGATGGCCACCGATCTGGCGTTGATCTACGGCGGCGGCGAGTCGGGCTTGACCTACTTCCTCAAGACGATCGGCCGCCGGTTAGACAACGACCCGAAGGCCGACGTCGAACCGCTCGAACAACAGTTCATCGAGCGGGCGCTGGCCGACGCGTGGCAGAGCGCCCTGCGGAAGTACCGGGACGATCCGGCCAAATGGAACGAACACGCGCGGCGTCAAGTGACGTTGCGCAAGCTGGGCTTCTACGAGAGCCTCGACGGTTTTCCGTCGCTCAACGCCGAGCACGATCTGCCGATGCCGTCGCTGCCGTGCGTCGACGGCGGCACGATCCAATCGCAGGCGGCCGAGGCCTACACGCAATGGGTACCGCTTGACGACGTCGACCGCGCCCGATCGATCCTGCCGCCCGGCAACGGCGAGCGGCCCGGCAGCCCACAGCAGGCCGTCAACACTGGCGCTTGGGTCCGCGGTGAGTTGCATCCGGCCCCGCTGTCCCGGGCGGCGGTCGAGCGGATTGCGGAGAGCCGTGAGGAGTTGTAGGGTGTCGTGGCCGTCGGCCGCGGTGACCGTCGCGGAAGTCTACCTCGCACGAAGTCCCGTAGGAATTCCCATCGGCACGGCCGGCCGCGGAATCCACCGTGTTCCGGGCGCGCTTGACAGCACATTTCGCTTGGCACCATAATGGAAACGCGCATAGGAACGGTATTGAAGGTTCCCATGAACTCCACAGCGAAGACGTTGTTGCTGATCGGCTTCTCGGCCACGGTGGCGTTGGCTGCCGCGGGCCAAAGAGGCGATGGAAAGCTCGACGAAGAGACGCTCTTCGGCCGGCAGTTCCGTTTCCGCTGGCAGAGCGATACCGGCAGCGGTGTCAACGGCGTGGCCACGCTCCGTAGCGATCACACGATCGACGGCATCGCCAGCCCCAACGAGTCGACCTGGCAGATCGACGGCCGCGGCCGGCTGGTCTTCAAGCACGCCGACGGCCGCGTCTCAACCACGTTCGAGAAGTTGCAACGCCGCGACGGAAGACTCTTCTTCGAGGGGCCCTTTCATCTGCGGGTCGGCATCGTCCATTTCCTCGAAGAGATCGACCCCGACGCCGACGCCCGGCGGGACACCGAACTGCTCAACGGGTTGGCGGGCCGATACGCACGGCAGCGCATCGTTTGCCTTGACATCGGTGAAACGTGTTCGCATACGCTGCGCGACGGCTCGACCAAAACAGTCCGGCTGGTCGGCGTACGGGAGAGCCGCGACAGCGTCGTGAAACTGGTCCGCCGAGCCGACGTCGACGTCGAGATCGACGGCCGGCCGATGCGGGTGGTTTGCGCCCCGTACGTAATGCCCGTGGAAATCGACGGGCTGAGAATCCACGCCGATACGACGTCGGCCTGGGGCAGGCTGCTTGGACGTGTGCAGTTCTCGCTCGCCGACGCGGCCGATCCGATCGTCGACCTCGAACGATTCGGTTTCCCGCTGCCGGGCTATCGACTCTTCTCCCACGGCACCCAGGCCTACAATGAGCCGGTCTTTCTGGGTCTCGGCGACGGCAACCCGCGCGGCGGACGGTTCTATCACGACTACGGCTTCGACATGGCCGGCTACAAGGGCCGCCAGCCGGTGGCCAGTTGTACCGACGGCGAGGTCTTCCTGCTGAAGCCGGCCGGTGGACGTCCCTCGGCCGTCTACATCCGCGACGCCGCCGGGTTCATTTGGCACTACGGCCACCTCGATTCCGTCGCCGAAGGCGTGCAACTCGGCGCTCGCGTGCGGCGGGGCCAGGTGATCGGCATGCTCGGCAAGCGGGGCCCCTCGGGCAATTTCTCACACCTGCACGTGGGCACGTGCCTGAGCGAAGCCGACGCCCTGGCCGGGCGATCGAACCGGCGGTTGGATCTCTATCCCTGGCTGGTCGCCGCGTATCGACAGCAACACGGCGAACGGCCCTTGGCGGTCGCCCGGCCGCATCAAATCGTGCAGACCGGCGAGCGTGTCCGATTCGACGGCTCGCGCTCGATCGCCGGCGATGCGAAGATCGTCGCCTACCGCTGGGAGTTGCCCGACGGCAAGATCGTGCACGGTCTACATGCCGAGACGGCGTTCGACGCGCCCGGCGTCTACGTGGCCAGCCTTTGGGTGAAAGATGCGAACGGCGCCGAGGACGTCGATTTCTGTCGAGTGAAGGTGTTTACGCGGGATGCCGTCGAGCCCTCGATTCCCACAGTTTTCATGACGCACACACCGACGTACGCCGTACGCGTCGGGCAGCCCGTCTCGTGGCGCGTGTGGCTGCAAGATCGGAACCCACCACCGATCCGGCTCGACTTTGGCGACGGCACGGCGATCGAAGACTACGTTTCCTACACCGAAGTGCAACACAAGTTCAAGTCGCCCGGCATCCATGCCATTACGGCACACGCCACGGTCGACGGGATGCCGGTGACGCAACGGCAGAAGGTGATTGTCACGCCCTCGCACGTCGGATCGACAACCGACGACTGACCGCAAGCACCGGCAAGGCGCACACGAGCAAAGCGATGCCGCTGGGTTCGGGAACGCTGACGACTCGAAATCCGACGTGGGCACGTTCGCTCGACGCGCGCAGATAATAGAGGCGGAACCAGGCATGGAGGGCAGTGGGGGTATCTTCGAATCCGCCGCCCCGCAGGCCGCGGTAGTGGCCGGTCACATCGGAGAGGATCGCCTCGTTCCATTCCCAAACGTTGCCGCCTTGGTCGAACGTCCCGTAGGCGCTGGCGGAGTTTTCGTGGGCGCCGACCTCGGTGCGGTGATACGGGGCGCCGGTTGTACGGTCAAACGTCGCGCGGTTGCCGGGGTCGGGATCGATCAGGCCGCTGGCCGGGCGGGCGCCGGTCGGATAATCGACGTAATTGCCGGTCGGCCCATCATCAAGATGATAGGCTGCCTTGTACCACTCATCCTCGGTCGGAATGGCCCAGGTCCAGTCCGGCTCGCGCTCGACGGCCAACAGGTCGGCATAGCCGGTCAGCCCGTCGAGGAAGTAAGCGCCGTCTTCGGTCGCCGTTGCGTCCTGTGGCCCGGTCGGCCGGCCGTTGTGCAGCCAGTTGCAGAACCTGGCGGCATCGCCCCACGAGACGTAATTCACCGGCCGGTTGGCCCAATCGGCCTCGGTACCGCTGGGCCGGCCGCTGAAGTCGTAGCGATAGTTGCCGCTGCTGCCCAGCCGCGTGATCTGGCAACCTGCGCTGTCCGAGTCCATTCTCGTACTGTAGAGGCCGTACGGATCGGTCTGCGCCACGGCGTTGAGAAATTCGCAATACTGCCCGGCGGTTACTTCGTAGCGACCGATGTTGTAGACGTAGTCTACGCCGCCGAAACCGGGCGTTGCGTAGCGTGTATCCGGCGCGTTTTCCGGATTGCCGACCGTGACCATGCCGATCAAGGTCTCGGCCCGTGCAACTCCCATACAGCAAAGCAACGCGGCAATTGCGGTCAGGCCGCGTACGGTTGTGCTCGCTCTAAGAAGGGCATGCGTCCGAGTGAAGTGGCGCAAAGCGGTCTTGCGTCTCCACCACAGCAAACTTGCCACGGCGCCGCACGTTAGCAGCGCGACGCAACTCGGCTCGGGGACGCTCACCACGCGGAACCCGACGCTGCCGAATCCCGACGCCGGGTTGGTGCCGCTGCGGTGGGATCCGCGCAAGGCGTAATCATCGGTTTCGTAGGAGCCGCCCCGCAAGCCGCGATGCATGTCCAAGAGGATTGCCTCGTTCCACTCCAAGACGTTGCCGCCCTGGTCGAACGTGCCGTAGGGGCCGTGGGAAAGCTCGAACTCGCCCGCCACGCTACGGCCGTAATCGTCGATCAGGTAACCGCCGCTGAAGTAGTTGGCGTTGTTGCCCGGGGCGGTTGTTTCGTCGGGGTCGCGCCCCGGCAAGCTATCGCTACGCGTCGGATAGTCGTAGTAGTTGCCCGTCACGCCGTCGTTCTTATGATACGCCGCCTTGTACCATTCGTCCTCGCTGGCGACGGCCCAGGTCCAGTCGTCTTCGCGGACCACGGCCAACAGCGCCGCGTTGCTCGTCGCGCCGTCTAGGAAATAGGCGCCGTCCTCGGTCGTCGTCAGGTCTTGCGGGCCGGCTGGCTGACCGTTGTGCAGCCAGTTGCAGAATCTCACCGCGTCGCCGAAGTCGACGAAGTTCACCGGCCGGTCTTCCCACTTGCCGATACCCGGATCGTCGGGACCTTCGACTCGATAAGAGTAGTTGAAATCCCCGCCTTCGCGGACGATCTGGCAGCCGTTGGGCATGTGCCTATCGTATAGTTCGTACGGGTCGCCAACCTTGGCCACGGCGTTGAGGAAGGCGCAGTATTGCCCTACGGTCACTTCGTGCGTGCCGATGCGGTAGGTGTAGTCGACGCCTCCGTAGCCGTCGCCGTGGGTGTCGTCGGCGTTGCCGGGGTTTCCGACGGGAACCGTATCCATCACGATCTCGGCCGCCGCAACCTGTGCGCAGCAAACCAACGCGAGAAACGCTGCGATGCGAAACATGGTAAGTACCTCTGTCGTGTTGGTAGGTGGAAGCGTAGCCGCGCGCAAACCCCGGCCTGTGTACGGACCGTCCGCGCTATCGGGACTCCGTGGAATCTGATCCGCCAACGGACGGATCACCTCGACACCCATAGACGATCGCAACGGACCGATTCCGTCTGCGTCAGATCGGGTGTCGGGAGACTGCCTCCGGTTTGGAGCCCGTGGGTAAGATTGCCTTCGCAGGGGATATCTGCCAGCTTTCAGTATACCAGATTGTCCGGACGCATCAAGCCTGCCCGGATCGTTCTTTGGCATTCGATTCCGTTGGGCGAGGGTGGGGGCCCGCGGCCGCGTTTTCTCCACGGTGAGGCTTTACACGCCGGTATCGCCGGCGTAGAACGGACGATGTCCGCAAGCGAGGTTGTCTTGCGATCGCGGCGGAATCGTATCGAGATGCCAGACGAAAGGAAGACGATATGCGACTCACAACGCCCAGTTCCGCCCGAGACAATGCAAGCCCGTCGCGGCGGGCCTTCCTGAAATCGGCCGGTGCTTCGGCGGCCTGCCTGGCGTGTTTCGCCGGACGGACTCCCGCAGCGGCTGCCGACGCCGAATCGGCCGGCGCGAAGCGCAAACGGCCGCTGACGCTGGCCCTGGCGTCGTACACGCTGCGGAAGTTCGACCTCGATCAGACGTTGGAAATGACCCAGCGCGTCGGGCTCGAAGCAATCTGCCTAAAGTCGTTCCACCTGCCGCTGGACGCCGACGCCGAGACGATCGCGGCCGCCAAGGCGAAGGTTGAGGCGGCCGGCATCACGCTCTACGGCGGCGGCGTGATCGGTCTGAAGAACGAGGCCCAGGTCGAGCAGGCGTTCGAGTACGCCAAGGCGGCCGGCATGTCGAAGATCATCGGCGCGCCAAGTCCCGAGATGCTGGCGTTGGTCGACAAGAAGATCCGCCAGTACGGCATCGCCGTTTGCATCCACAACCACGGCCCGGGCGACAAACACTTCCCCACGCCCGACGCGGCTTACGAGAAGATCAAGGACCTCGACCCGCGTTTCGGCATCTGCCACGACGTGGGCCATACGACCCGCTACGGCGAAGACCCGGTGGCGTCGACCCGGCGTTGTGCCGACCGGATGCTCGACTTCCACGTCAAAGACGTCACCGAAGCCACGCCCAAAGGCCACGCCACCCCCTGCGGCCGCGGCGTGATCGATCTGCCGGCGCTGCTGCGGGCGCTGGTCGAGACGGGCTTCAAAGGGTACGTGGCCTTCGAGTACGAAGAGAACGCAAACGACCCGCTGGCCGGGTTGGCCGAGTCGGTGGGTTACGTCCGTGGGGTGCTCGACGCGATGTAGCGACCTCACATAGTAGTCGTCTCGCTCCGCGAGACGTCAGCGCATCTCGGCGGAGCGAGATGCCTACTATACACTCATCACGATGAAAGGCCATTTCTCATGCACCGCGAGACGTCTCGACGTTCGATTGTCCGATGGGTATTGCCCCTGCTGCTAGTTTGCGGTTCGTTGCTCGTTCAGCCCGCGATCGCCGATGCGGCCGAAAGCAACGCGCCGCCCAAACGCTACGAACCCAACTGGGAATCGCTCGACACCGTCCCCATGCCGGCATGGTTCAACGAGGCCAAGTTCGGCATCTTCGTCGTCTGGGGGCCGTATTCGGTGCCGGCTTGGACGGATCGCGGCTACGCGGAGTGGTACGGCGGCAAGCTGGCCGGGGGGCAGAAACCGACCGTCGAATTCCACGCCAAGAATTATGGGCCGGACTTCAAGTACGAGCAGTTCGCCGAGCAGTTCAAGGCCGAACTCTGGGACCCGGACGCTTGGGCCGACCTGTTCGCCCGCTCCGGGGCCAAGTACGTGGTGACGGCAATGTACGTGGCGTAATACCCCGCACTTTGCCACACAGTAGCCCCCTGACCTCAAACCGAAACCGCTTGGGCCCGAATTCGTCGCCACCAGCCGGCGTGATGTAGACACCGGCGGGCTTGCCGTCGGGGAGGGGAGCCCCGAAGACCGTATCGATCAAGTGGCTGCGGTCTTCGTCGCCCATAGCCAAGTAGTCCTCAAGACTGTTGCCACCGGGGAGGAAGTTGCCGCTGTCGTCGTAGATGATGATGGCACCGTCTTCGAGGTGCTCGACATACTGCTTCAAGGTGTCGATATCGGGCATGCGAGCCAACCGGGCAACCAGATCATCCAGCTTGCCTTGTTGGGTTGCCTCCCTCTGCTTCAGTTCCGACAGCTTCTCCTCGGCTTGCTCGTCGGTAATCAGATCCTTCTCGATCAGACTCAAGACTCGATCCCTTGCCTTGCCGATCTTGTCAAGTTGTTCCTGTACGCGATCACGTTGCGTGCTCACCTTGTCGTGATTTGGAACAGCCGACTTCACAGCAGCTTCGATTGCCTTGGTGTTCCCGAACATCTTGAACAGCTTGTGCAAGACCTCTTGCTCAATCACGTCGGCTCGGATGTGTGGTCTTGGTCTCAACGGGCACTGAGCACCACCAGCGTATTGGCTGTGCCTGTAGTACCGAATCACTCCCTTACGTCGCTTCTTCTGCTGCCCGCTCATGGTGTATCCACACTTGGCACAGAAAACCCGACCAGACAGAAGGTAGCTGCTCTGGGCTCTGCAATGCAGATAGCTCCTCTTGGCTGTCAACATCGAGTGAACAGCACGTATGGTCTTCGCTGGCAAGAGCGGTGGCACCTTGAACGACACGGTCTCGTCAATGTCGAGGTCGGCTGCCTTGAACGACACTTGCCATTGTGATCCACAACGATTGCGAAGCACTCGGCCGAGGTAGCTCTGTGTGTAGCCGTGTTCTTCGGCAAGGTCCTCTAGCGACTCGCCCTGAAGGTAGCGTTCGGCAACGTCCCGAATCACTGCTACCTTCTCTTCATCAAGTGACCACCGCTCAGTCTCTTTGTCGAAGACACGACCAAACGGTACTCTACCGCCGGTGGGTATACCACGTTTCGCCCGCTCGATTCGGTTCAAGATGGACTTGTGCTTCTGGGTCCGTGCATGGTATGCCCCTATGGTTGCCGTCAACGCCAGGAATAGCCGGGCTTCAGTGTTGTACAGGTCGTGCTCAGTTTGCAGCACGAAGAACCGCACGCGGCTATCGCGTAGCACCTCTAGCCCGGTCTCAGACCGCACGTTGTCACGTGACCAGCGAGTAGCATCGGCAACGATCACCGCATCAAACGGCTTACGCTTCTTCTGGGCATCGGCAAGCAGCTTGTCGAGTTGCTCCCGTTCATACCCAGTGGTACCGTGCTCTTGCCCAGCGTAGGTGGCGGCGATCTTGCCACCCATTGCCTCTACCGCTTGCTCAATCTGGGTCTGCTGGGTGCGTAGGCTCTCACCCTTACGCTCTTGCTTCTCGGTAGATACCCTTATCAGTGCTGCAAACCGCAGCGGTTTCTTGCTAGGCATAACTTGTCCCCTTGGCCTACCTGAACAGCTCTGACCCGAGGTGCTCATAGCACTTGGGGCAGTAATACTTGTAGCCGCTTGCGAAGATCATGTAGATGATGCCCGGTAGTATGCCAAGAACGAGGAGGAGGCACCCGAGAGTCTGACTTCCCCTTGGCTCCCGCCTAACCTCACCCGCGTAGTCACAATTCGGGTTAGGGCAGAAGAACTTCCCGGTGAGCTTGGCCTGGGCGAGTGCTCGCTTCCGTCCCTGCTTGTATTCGCGTTCGCTTATCATATTACTCCCTACCAAGTGCGAGCGGTGATGGTCTCAACCAAGGCCGTCGGTGCCACGTGGTCAAGGTAACGGGCCGTGGTGGCGATCGACGAGTGGCCCAACTGCTTCGAGATGATGCCGATCTCTACGCCCTCTTCACGCAACTCGCTGGCATGCGTGTGACGAAGACCGTGCGGGTGTACTCGCTTCTCGATGCCGACTCGCTCCGCCGCCTTCTTCATTGAAGCACGTACGGCGACGTCGTTCAACTTGGTACCGCGTAACGTGCAGAAGATCGGGTGTCGGCCGTTGAGCTTCAAGGTCTTCCGCCGATCAAGCCACTTGTCGAGAACGGCCAGGGCACCGGCATCGATACCCACGGTGCGGCTCTTGTTGCCCTTACCGTGAAGCACCCTGATCGTGCCCTTGTCGGGGTCGACGTCCTTGAGCTTCAGGCTGAGAGCTTCAGAGATACGCAAGCCCGATCGCCAGAGCAGACAGACTAGGGCACGGTCACGGATACCGGCCGACCCACGTCTTGAGAAACCACGCATGAGCCGTTGCACCTCTTCACTGGTCAACGTCTCGGCCGGGAACTTGCGGCCCTTGGTCGTCTCGTGTTTGGGGAAGCTAATCATCGGTTCGCTCCTATGATTATGGAATCGCAGAAAAGTATCAGACTGGTGTCCCCGCTTCACGCCCACTGCTGGCGTGAGGCAGAAGCATAACTATCTGGGGAGGTGCTTGGCGACCAACTCGGCCGCGATCTCCACAATCGTGCGGCCTTGCTTGATGGCTGCGATCTTGAGCCGCTTGTGTACCGGCTCGGGCAGCATCAACTTGACCTGAATCTGACGGGGCCCCTTGGCCTTCTTCTTCATCTTGGTACCTCCTACCGTGGTGGATCGATCCTCTTTGGTGGATCAAGTAACGCGAGTAACCTTTTCTACTCTCTCTTCGGCCGTATTGCAATAGCCATCCCCGGCGATTTCCCAAAATAGTAAGCTAGGTAAACTGCGAACGTGGGTTTCTCGCCGCTCTTGAGGGTGACAGGCCAAATCCCCCAACGCACAGAGACAGAGGCCACAGGCGGCCCGTAGACGCGATCCTACGCTGTTATTGAGTATATATGCCCCTACAGGCACAAGCCCTTAGACGGCGTCGGTGGCCACGGTTTGCCGCAGGGTGTGTGTCAAGACAGGCAATGGAGAGTGCGGGGCCGTTGTGCCCCCTACATCGTACGTGTTACACTCATCCTGATCCCATAGACGAATCACCACAAGAAGAATAGCGGAGGACCGTGCCCAACCCAAAGGAGCGAGCCATGGTAGAGATCAAATTGGAAGACCTTGTTGACGTTTGCAGGACTTGTAAGGGGTCTGGAACACTTGACCCAGGACCTAAACCCATCACCTCCTTTGGAGAGCTAGGACAACACGCCGTCAACGGAAACTCGTGCGGCACATGCCGCGGAAAAGGGGGAAAGCCAACGCCTACAGGCCAAGCCATTTTCGACTTCCTTACGTGGATGAAGAACAAGCATGGTCTCAGTCTATGACTTGGGCTAGTGTGTATCTGCCGAAAGAGACGACGCACCGCCCAGCCGATCAGGTCTCTTCGGTCGTAAGAAGGCAGGCTAGCTACACGGGTCCCACGGTTCATCTCGGAAAGGATAGGAAAAATCCCGTTTAGCCTCCTTGGACCACCACTCTAGACTGTGATGGTCCACGTTCTCATCCGGATGCTTCGCCATATACCACTTCTTATACCGTTTCCCCCGCCATACCACCTCATCCCAAGCGTCTTGGATTTCCTCGCACAAAGTGTGGTAATAGCAGAGATCATAGTAGTCTTGTTTTGTTTCAACGGGTTTGGCACAAAACCGTGGTCCAGCTAAGCAACAGTC
>CAYYNP010000033.1:0-24565 GCA_964472545.1 uncultured Planctomycetaceae bacterium
GTGTACGGCGGAGGAGGCTGAGCGGAGCGGACGAGAGTCTGCAAAGTAGCCATCTCGCTCCGCGAGAAGTCGTTACGTCTCGCCAAGCGAGACGCCTACTCTGCGGTGCTCAACGATTCCTCCAATCCACATCGGCCAGCGAAGCCAAGGCCAAATGCAGGGCATGCGTGCCGTCGCGGCCGTGGCCTTGGGCCTTCAGCGCCAGGTACAATTGATGGGCCAGCGCCAAGCCCGGCATCGAGAGTCCCAACCGTTTGGATTCTTCCAGCGCGATGCCCATGTCTTTGATGAAGTGCTCGACGAAGAACCCGGGATCGAAGTTGTTGGCGATGACCCGCGGCCCGAGGTTCGACAGCGACCAACTCCCCGCCGCGCCGGAGGCGATCGACTGCATCACGGTTTCCAGGTCGAGGCCGGCCTTGTATCCGTAGAGCAAGCCCTCGCAGACGCCTATCATACCCGAGGCGATTACGGTCTGGTTGACCATCTTGGTGTGTTGTCCGGCGCCGGGCGGCCCTTGATGCACGATCGTCTTGCCCATCGCCTCCCAGCAGGGCGTCAGCGCGTCGACCGCGGCCTTTTCGCCGCCGATCATGATCGAGAGCCGGGCCTCGCGTGCGCCGACGTCGCCACCGGAGACGGGCGCGTCGACCGCGTACACGCCGAGCATCTCGGCCGCGTCGGCGATCTCGACGGCCAACGACGGCTCGCTGGTGGTCATGTCGACCACGATCTTCCCTTCCGAGCAGCCGGCCAGCACGCCGTCGCTGCCCAGGAATACGCTACGCACGTCGGCCGGATAGCCGACGATGGCGAAGATCACGTCGGACACCTCGGCAACCGCTTTGGGGCCGTCGGCCCATTGGGCGCCGGCGGCCAACAGTTTCTCGGCCTTGTCCTTCGTGCGATTGAAGACGGTGGCCGAGAAACCCGCCTCGATCAGATGCCCGCACATGCTGGCGCCCATCACTCCGGTGCCGATCCATGCGATACGGGTCTGGCCGGGTGAAACGTCGATGAGGGGCATGGTCGTTGGTCCTTTGTGATTCGTTGGTCCAAGAGGTGATCCGATCCGCCGCGAACCGAGCCCAAGCAGCGCACCGGATCGCTGCCGCAGACCGCCCACTTGGCGCTCGGCACATGAGGCTACGCCCAGCGATCCTCCGGCCGGGTGAGGACTTCGTTGATTACGATGGCCTGGCGGATGTTGTCGGCGTTGCTGAAAAGAGCGGCCAGCCCGGCGGCGGCCGTCGAGGGCAATTCGGCCGTGCGGCCCTCGAGCTCTTCGGCCGACGACGACTGCGGAGTGGCGGGCGATTCGCCGGGCGTTTCGGCTAACTGGCCAACTTGATGGTCGAATACTTGATGCAGCCGCTCTTGCGCCTGTTCGTCAGCCTGGGCCACCTCGCCGCCGAGTTGGTCGCTACGGCGCTGAAACTCCGAACGGTCCAGACGCTCGCCGACATGCTCCGGCATGCCGGCACCCACCGGATGATTGTGGACGTCCTCTTGCACGGCGGCCGGCTCGGCCGCAGGACGAGCGGCCGGGCGGCGTCCGCGAGGTTGGGCCGCGCGGCGCAGGAACTCCTCGATCTCGCCCTCCATGCCCCCGCCGGCACCTTGCGGCGGCTGAGGTCGAGCTCCGACGGCCTGCACCGGAGGCTGCTGGCGGTCGGGCTTAGGCCGTTGTCGCCGGCGCTGTTTCTGGCCCTGCTTGTTGATCATTTGGAAGATCGCCGGGACCACGCCGAAGACGATGAAGATGGCCAGCCAGATCAGCCCCTCGGGGATCTTCTGGGCCCAAAGCGGCGCTAGGAGGCTCATGCGGCGCTTCCTTTCTTCGTATCCGAGGTCGAACCGCTCTTGGCGATCGACGTTCGCATTTCCGTATCCGCACGGATATTACGCAGCTTGTAGTAGTCCATGACGCCGAGCTTGCCCGCGCGGAAGGCATCCGAGATTGCCTTGGGCACTTCGGCCTCCGCCAAAACAACTTCCGCGCGGCTTTCCTCGATCTTGGCGATGTTCTCCGACTCTTCGGCGACGGCCATCGCGCGGCGGCCTTCAGCCTTGGCCCGGGCGACGCGCATGTCGGCCTCGGCCTGATCGGCCTGGAGCCGGGCACCGATGTTCTCGCCCACGTCGACGTCGGCGATATCGATCGAGACGATCTCGAAAGCCGTTTGCGAATCGAGCCGCCGGCCGAGCACGGTCTTTGAGATCAGGTCGGGATTCTCCAACACGTCGCCGTGCGATTGGGCCGATCCGATCGCGCTGACGATCCCCTCGCCGACTCGGGCGACGATCGTCTCCTCCTTAGCCCCGCCGATCAACTGCCGCAGGTTCGCCCGCACGGTCACACGGGCTTTGACCTTCAGTTGAATGCCGTTTTGGGCGATGCCGTCGAGCGACTCGCGGCCGGTGCCGCGGGCGGGGCAGTCGATCACTTTCGGATAGACACTGGTACGGACCGCCTCGAGCACGTCGCGGCCGGCCAGGTCGATGGCCGCCGCCAGCCGGAAATCGAGTTCCGTCAGCTTGGCCTTGGCTGCCGCGATCAGCGCCCGAATCACCAACGGCACATTGCCGCCGGCCAGATAGTGGGCCTCAAGGGCCTGCGACGTGACCCCGTGGGCGTCGCTGATGCCGGCCTGAACCGCCATGATCTTGCTGCGTAGGATGACCGAAGGATTGACCTTTCGGAAGGTCATCCCGATCAGATCCAGCAGCCCCACGCTGGCTCCGGTGAACTTGGCCTGGATCCAGAGATGGAAGTACCGGGCGAAAACCGCGAAGAGGATCAAAAAGAAGAAGATAACGACCACAATGACGATGATGATCACCATCTGTGTGTTATCGCCGCCAGCGCCCAGTAGTGTCATGACGTGCTCCTTCGGCTTGTAGCGCAATGCTGCGCGATCTGTGCAGCCCGGCCTGCGCAACCCGAACTGCCTATCCCCCCGCGTCCGGCGGAGCGGATTCCCCCGATTGCTGTCTGTGTATCCCGATCGAAGAGAAATGTCAAGACTGGCGTTGACCGAGATCGGAAAAGATCAAGAAGTACCGTCCTCGAACGGATCCGGGATGACCGAATCGATCGGGCGCTGCATCGGGTCGTCGGCGGTCGGTGACGGCTCCTCGTCATCAAGGGGGCGTACAACCACCCGTGTCGTCTTGACTTCGAGAATGCGAACGGAACGCCCGGCTTCGATGGGCATGCCCTCGCTGACTGCGTCGACAGTTCGGCCGTCGATGACGATCGCCCCGGCTGGCAGCATTTTGCATTTTGTCTGACCTACCTGGCCCACCAGGCTTCTCAAGTGCTCCATCTGCGGATCGTCGGGCAAGACGTCGACGGGGTCCATCAGCAGCATCTTCCTTCCGATGCGTGTATTTGGCCAATACTTGAAGGCCAAAACCACGATCACCGGCAGGCCCACCATGGCCGCAGCAAGGACCCCGAAGCCAACCAGGCTCTGTTGGCGGAAGCCGAAGTAAATGGCCCCGACAATTGCGCAGGCGGAGAGGATCCCGAGAATTCCGCCGGACGGGAAGAAGACTTCGAGAATCGCCAACCCCATCCCCAGCATTAGCAGCAGAATCGCCCAAACCCAGGGTTCGATGAACATGCTCGTTCTCCAGACGCCTCACGATCGATCGTACCGCCGCTGGATGCGGCGTTCAGCCAATCCCTTACCCCAAGTCGCCGTGCCGGCGACTGCTAAACGGCCCCGTGCCAAAAGTCGCCGTACCCGCGACTGCTAAACAACTTACTCACCACCCACCACTCACGCCTCTTCACTTCCCTCCAATCACTTCCACCACCACGCGATTTCCGTGAACATCCACAACCTCGACCTCCGAACCGGCCGCGATTACGTCGCCGTCGCTGATCACGTCGACGAGCACATCGCCGAAGCGGGCCTTGCCGCCGGGCGTCAGTTGGGTGGTGGCCTTGCCGCGGCGGCCGACGAAGTCCGTGTAGTCGACCAGTGCCTCGCGACGGCTGAGGTCCTCGGCCTCGTCCCCTTCGGGTGGGTTGAGCATCAAATCGCTAAGGATCGGCGCGCGCGGCAGCCAACGGCGGATCACCAACGCCGTCGCACCGATGCCCACGCCGGCGGCCACCACCGTCACCAGCGAACGCGCGAGTTGGCCGAGTTGATAGTCGTTTTGCGGCAGCACGAACGTCTGGCTGGCCAGCACCAGCGAGATCAACACCAGGCACCCGCCACCGAGTCCGAAGATGCCGAATCCCGGCAACACGAAGATTTCCAACAGCAGGAAACAGACCCCCGCGATAAACAGCAAGCCCTCCAGCCAATCGGCCGTTCCGCCGAGATAATGGGCCCAGAAGAAAAGCAGAAAGCACACGGTTGCCACGAACGCGCCGAGCCCGGTGCCCGGGGCGCTCATTTCCACGTAGAGGGCCACAAACGCGATCGTCAACAGCACGGCGGAGACCCCGGGCGAAGCCAGCGCCTCGATCAGCTTATCGGCCCAGCCGGGCTTGGCGTGCGGCAGTTCCTTCAGGTGATAGTGATTCTGTAGCTCGACCAGGCTGTCGACCGTGCGATTGGCGAGGCCGAATTCGACCGCCTGTTCGCCGTCGACCAGCAGCGGCAGGTCTTTCGGTGTCACGGCCACGTCCTTCTGCCACGTCTTGGCCCCGGGCCGCTCGGCCAATTCTGCGAGTTCGGCGTCGCCGTAATACCCCAAACGGTCTTCGTCGCCTTCTTGCCGACAGCGATAGACTACCAGGCTCGGGTCGATCATCGCCGCCACCAGCGACCAGCTTCGCGACTTCCAAGGGCCTTCCCGGTTGCGGATCATCTCGACCAGGTCGGCGATCTCTTCGTCCGAAAGCTGGCTTTCGCCGGAGCCGCCGAGTTCCGCGTCGGGGCGCATCAGCAGATCGTCGCAGGCCAGCGCGATCAGTGCCGCGTCGCAGCGGGCCTTCGAAGGGACAAAGGCTACGGTGCGGATCTCGGGCCGGTTGGCCAGCGTCTTGGCCAACTCGGCACTGGCCAGCGGCGCGCCGCCGCCGCTTTCGATCTGCAGGCAAAGGAAGTTCGCGCCGGCGTCGATCCGCTTCTGGATCTGGCTCTGTGCCCGGCTCACGACGTTGTCGTTGATCGGACCGCGGACATCGATCAGAACGCCCTGCCACTCGGCCACCAGCGAGGGATCTTCGTTCATCGCGCCCGGCGGCAGGCGGAGTCTTTCGGCCACGTCGCGGTCGCGCTCGGGCAAATAACCGACGACGCCCAATTCCCACGCGAGTTGGCCGGTAAGCTGGCCCGGCGGGCCGTCGGTCAGTTCGCTCAGCGGTTCTTCCGACGTGATCACCAACTCGCGCTCGTCGAGTTGCTGACGCGTAAGGAACTCGGTACCGCCGTCGAGAATGCCGACCCGCAGCACCTCCATCGACGGATCCAACATCCACAACGCCAACGCCACCGGCACCGTCCGCCGGTTGTTGGCGATCTCCGTGTACGCGGTCCGCTCGGTCGCGGTGATCGAATCCGGCTCGGCGCCCACGGGCCCGAACTCCGCCTCGGCAGGCATCATGATCTGGTCGCAGGCCACCGCCGCCAACACGGCGTGGCCGGTGATCGCCTCGGGCACGTAGGCCACGGTTTGGGCCGTGGGGAAGTCGCGTCCCACACGCCCGATCAGCCGCGCCAGCTTCAAGGCGTCCATCGAGTTCGTACTGCGGGCGAATTCCTCTTGATCGGGCCGGACTTCGAAGCGGAAGATCAGCACCGGCCGGGCTTCGGCCTCTTTGGCCCGCTCTAGCGCTGCCTCGACGAACTGCTCGGCCCGCTCGACCGTGTGGCCGTCGACCGGCAGCGTGACGCGGATCAGCATCCCCATTCGGACGGCTTCCGTATTGGCCTCGTCCGAATTGGCGTCGCCCCGCGCATCCGCCGCCGTCGCACCCGCTAGAATCGTTGCGGCCAACACGACCGTCACTACCCGACGCCCCCCCGGCACCCAGCGGCGCGGAACTACGGAATTGGCATTCTGACGAGCCGGGAACATGGTCGCACGGCGCTCGGTCACATTCTCGACTACCGTTGGGGCTGCAACGCGCATCCCCAAGATATACGGCAGGCTATTGAGATTATAGGGCGTCGGTCGAGACCGTCAATTCGGGGCGGAAGCGTAACGTGGACGGCCGGCGGCGGATTTCGTCAAGCCTTGCCTGAAAGCTCCAAAGTCGCCATCTTGCTTTGCCGTCGGCTCGCGGGTCGAGGCGGCTACTTGCGATCGATCGTTAACACGCCACGGAGCACCTCTTCGCTCATCGAAAACTCGAGCGTCGCGTCCGAGATCTTGCTGAGCGGACCTTCCTTATCGGGGGAGGAAAACGGCTGCCGAGGCGCAGCGGCCGAACCGTGTACGCTACAGGTGACCTGCCGGCCGTCGGCCGAGATGCCGTGCTTCCCGCCGTCCGGACAGCCAACGTAGACTCTACCCAGTTCTTCGGCCTGGCGCCGCAATTCTTGGATCGTCACCGGGCCTTCGCCGCGGGCAGCTAGTGCCCTGGCCAGCGGCGACAACTCACACAACTCCTGCAGGCACGCCATACGGTCGTTCTCCGTTCGGCTGAGCGGCACCGACGCCAGGAACTTCTTGGCGTTTTCCGGGCGGAAGTGGACGATAGCCTGTGCAACCGGTCCCGGATCGGCGACGATTCCTTCCGCTTCCGCGGCGGCTTGCTGCCGCTGGGCCGCGATCAATTCATCGAGAATCCAACGCCGGTTGGTCACGTACAGCCCCTTGTCCAGCCGAACCAGGAAGATCCGAAATCTTATCGGCCCCAGACACAGTCCGATACAGCGGACGTTCTGAAGCGTACCCTCGCTGGAAGATGTGTAGTAATCCAGTCCCAGACGCATGCCCGCGATTTCTCCTATCTGCGCCACGCCGCTGACGACTCTGTCCAACTCGCCGAGAAACGCATCGACGGCTGCCGCGTCGTCGACGGGCGCTTCCAGATAGGACGGCGCGACCAGAGCGAGATAGATGCTCAATGCGCCCATCAATGCCATGCCGGTCGGCTGTGGATCGATACCCACCGGAGGCTCGAAGTCGCACAGATGCAGACTGATCTGATCGCCGATTCCTCGGGTCAGGAAGTCCTCCAGTATCTTGGTGTCGAACTCCTCTTCGAACAGGTCACCGACTGCTGCGCGCCTCCAGTCGTCGTCCTGCAGTAGCCCCCTCTTGTTCCACTTCAGCGCAATGCTGAAGACATCGCTCTGCATGTTGAGCAGCGGATGGAACGGACGCGGCTCGCCAAGGAAATCGAGTATTTCATTGTTCTCCGAGGCTTCCACGGGGAGCACCAACAACACCTCCATGCGGCACCTCTCGGGCGTAAGCCCGATCTTCACGGCGAGCGGCCCCCCAACGTCCGGCGACGATTCTGCCGGCGGGGGATCTTGCTCGGGGTCTTCCACGGCCGATTCGGCCCGGGGGATCTCGCAACTCGGCGTGAGGTGTCGGGCGCTGCCGAAGACCGACGAAACGCCGGTGAAGCCGTCGGCCGCCAGGCGGTACGTTCCGCCGGCCGGACAGGCCAGATCGTCTTGGCCGAAGACGCCCGGCGCACAGCCGCTCTCGGCCAACTGTTCGAGCGACTCGGCCGGCCGGCCGAATTGCGTGCGATAGAGCATCGCGGCATGGCCGATCATCCGCAGATGGTTGTAGGCTGCCATCCGCTGCTTGTCGAGCAACTCGGACTGTGCTACGGCGAATCGCTCCGCGAACGAGGTGGAAAGATGGATCAGGCAGTCTTCCTCTTCGGCTCCGCGGGGCATCAGCGTGCGGACGTATTGGAACTCGGCCGTCTCACCCAGGCGCCGAACCGGGGCGCCGTCGGCCGTCTTGCCCGCGATCGCCTCCAACACGCGCTGTAATGCGATCTTCGAGTTGCTCCGCACGTGGAGATTCGGCTTCGGATAGGCCGAGAAGACGTTGACCGATCGGTCCGCAGTGGTCACCGCCGTGTAGTCGACGCCGAGGATCTTCCCCGTTGACCGCACGGCGTCTGGATGCGACTTCTCGGCTGTGGCGAGCAAGCTCTCCATACGAAATCTGAACACGGCCGGCTGCGAGACCTGAAACAGCACGCTCACGTCGCCGCCGTTGCGAAAGCGCAAATCACTGCCGGTTACGGCCACCTCATCGACGACGGCCTCGAACACCGGCCGCGAAGTCGCGTCGCTTTGAATCGCCAGTTGCCGCATCAGCCGCCGCAAGGGCTCCCCGGTCTTGGCCGAGCCGGCGCGATCGGCGAAGACCTGATCGACCCAAACGCCGCTCGCGTCGAGCAGTTCCCCGAGCGATCCGACAACCGCGAAGTACTGATCCGCCGGCACGGCCATGGCCAACGGCGAGACCTCCGCCTTGTGGCCCGCTGCAACGCGTTCGGCCAGCATCTCCTCCCAGGAACGACTGCCGGTGGTCGAACCCGTTGTCTCGCCGGCCGGCCTCGATTCGGCGTCTGCTCGTATCGGATCGGCCGAAAACGCGGGGGACAGGGCGGGTGACGGGAGGCTGTTGGGAATCGCTGAACGGGGAGGAGAATACGCGGGCGGTGTGGGCTGAGCATAATAAGGACTACGGGGCGTCACACGCAAAGGTGGCGTGATCAACTCCGAATCGACCGGGTCGACGTCCGCCGCCTCGGGATCCTCCGGCTCGGAAGGAGGCGTCGGCCCGTAAGGGAGAATCGGAGGCGATTCCGCCGGAGCCACCGGACGCCCGAAAGGAACCGGCTCCGCCTGCGGGGGAGGCGGCCCGTCGGCATTCTCGCCCTGTGGCTTCGACTGCATGATTTCCGTTTGCAGTTGCCGGTGCCGGCCCTCCATTCCGTTGAGCATCGGGAAAACGTCTTCCCCGGCCCCGTTGAAATCGGAGAAGTCGAATTCGCCGAGCAACGATTGGCCGGAGTCGATCACCTCAACGACTTCGTCCACGCGGTCTGCGGCCCGGGCGAGTTGCAGAGCCACGTACTGTAGGTAGACGTTGTCCGGATTGCGACGCAATGCCAGCAGGGCATCCGGCAGCGTCCAGGCCTGCGCCGTTGTGGGCGGGCGGGCCGACGCCGGTCTTTCGTCCTCTGCCGGCAGACGCGCCGAACACAACGAGAATGCGAACCCCACCAACAACACCGGCATCCTTCGACGATCCATAGCCGTGACTCCTTTCAGGGGAGAGGACCCGGACGTCGAGCCCGGCGGATCGCGGCCGCCGAGAACTCGACGCCTTTCTCCCGGCCAATGTATCCCCCCGCCTCCGTGCGGGCAACCAGGCTCTTGGGATGTTTCGCAGGACTTCCGACGGCTATTTCCGCCGAAGCGTGACCACCGCGTGCAGGCCGTCTTCGAGGAAGGTCAACTCGGCCGTGAGGCCGCCGAAGTCGTTCATCAGCAGGTCGAGCGCGCTGCCCGGTGCGGGAGCGGCCGGCTGACGCGGGGCGGCTGCGGTGCCGTGGACCGTGCAAGTCATCTGCTTGCCGTCGGGCGAAAGGACGTAGCGGCCGCCGTCGGGGCAGAAGAAGTGCACCGCGTGGGCGCGGTCGGCCTCGCGATGCACCTGGCCGGGCTTGACCGGCCCGTCGCTCGAGGCACGTACCGCCCGGGCGATCGACGAGAGCGGCCCAAGATTGTTCAAGCAGGCCTGGCGGCCGTTTTCGGCCCAGCCGAGCCGAAACGCCGGCAAGACCTCGTTCCAGTGCTCCGGGCGAACGCGAACCATGGCGTGGGCGGTGGGGCCGTCGCCCGTCAGCTTTTCCGTCGGCTTTTCCGTCGTCTCCCCTGCCTTCTGGGCGTGCAACTTGGCGAGGTCTTCCAGGATGAACCGCTTGCTGGCCAGATACAGCCCGTCGTCGATCCGTGCGAAGAACATCCGCCATTTGATCGGCCCGATACTCAGGGCGTAGCAACGGATCTTGTGGTCCTTCTCCTCCAGGGGAACGCGATAGAAGTCGAACCCGACGTCGAACCAGTTGTTCTCCTCGGCCTGTCGGGCCAGCATGGCCAGAATACCGTCGGTCTGTTCGATGAATTGATCGACGATCTCGGCGTCTTTGACGGGCACGGCGACGTAGACCGGTGAGTTCAACGACGCGATCAGGAATCCGATCGGTATCATCTCATCGTCCCAGAAGCCTCGGCCGCCGTTGAAGGTGCCGAGCATTTCGCCCAGCGTGCCGGTGAGGTTGAAGTCGAAGAACGGCGAGGCGTCGTAGACGTGCATGCTGATCTGGTTGCCGAGCCCCTTGGAAAGAAACTCCTGCGGCGAAACACCGTCGGTGGGCATCTCGATGCCCTCGTATTGAAGCTCGCGCAGCATCCCGTCCAACAGCCAGTTCTCTCGCAACAGCGCATTCTTGTCGACCTTGGCGGCAATGCTGAAGATGTTTCGGTCGGGAACCGGCAGCGCGTCGAGCGGTTCCGGCTCGCCGCCGAAGACCGTCGCCATGCCGCTGTAGATCGTGTTGTCGATCAGTGGCAGGATGATCGTTTCAGCCCGATATTGCTCCGGCGTGAGTTGCAGACGCACGGCGATCGGGTCGAAGAACCGCTGCCAATAGCGGTTGTAGCGCTCGACGAACTGTTTGTACTCCTCGGCTTCCTCTTTGGTCACTCGCGTCAGCGGGATCTCACAGCAGGGAATCAGCCGCCCGGCGTGGCCGTGGTGCGAGCAGACGCCGGCGGCCCCGTCGTCCGAGAGGCTGTACCGTCCGCCACACGGGCAGTGCAGGCCCGTCTTGCCGAACACGGCCGGGGCACATCCGGTGGCGGCCAACTCGTCGAGCGATTCCGGCTGCCGGCCGAATTGCGTGCGGAAGAGCATCGCGCCGTGGCCGATCATCCGCAGGTGATTGTAGCAGAACATCCGGCGGCGTTCGGTCAGTTTCAACTCGGCTCCGACCAGCCGGCGGATGAACGGATCGGAAAGATAGACGAAGCCGTCTTCCCGCTCGTCGCCGCGGACCATCAACGTGCGGATGTAGCGGAACTCGGCCGTCTCGCCCAATCGGCCGACGTCGCCCGTGTCGGCGATTGCCGCCAGCACGCGCTGCAGCCCGATCTTCGACGTACTGCGAACGTGCAGATTCGGTTTGGGATACGCCGAGAAGGCCGAGACAGCCCGATCGGGCGTGGTCACCGAGACGTACTCGACGCCCGCGATCCGGCCCTTGCTGCGCACGGCGTCCGTACGCGACTTGGCGGCGGTGGCCAGGTAGCCGTCCATCCGCAAGCGGAAGAGTTCCGGTTGCTTGACCGAGAAGAGCATCGTTACGTCGCTGCCTTCGCGGAAGAAGACGTCGCTTCCGGTGATGGCCACTTCATCGACTACCATGTTGTAGAAGGGCCGCGAGAGCGGGTCGGTGCGGATGGCCAGTTGGCCCTTCAGCCGGGCGCTGGCACGATGGTCCTTGGCCGAATTGGCCGTCTGGTTCAGCAGGTGGGTACCCCAAAGATCGCCCGCGTCGGCCGCCTCGAGCAGCTTGCTCAGCGAGCGGAAGTTGACGTAGAACTGGTCTTCCGGCACACACAGGGCCAACGGCGAGACCTCGGGCTTCTTGCCGGCCACGGCCTGAGCGGCCAGCATTTTACCCCACGGATGGCTCTTGACGGTGGGGCCTTCGAGATCGGCGATCTTGACCACGTTTCGGTCCGGGCCGTCGGGCTGAGTGACCGTGTTCGGGGCGGCCCCGCGCATGGTGTCCAACTGCAAGCTCTCCTGCACGGCCAAGGCCCCGCTGAAGAGGTCGAACAGATCGACGGCACGCTGCGCTCGCACGGCGCCCCGACGCTGACGCCAGCGGAAGTCGTCGATCGTGTCGGTCGCCTCGTCGCTACGGCCCTCGTTCCGCCCAAGCTGCAGCACGACGTACTGCAAGTAGACGTCTTCCGGGTTCAGCCGCATCTGCTGCATGGCCTCCTCGAAGGTCCACGCCTGCGGCGTATGGGGGAGTCTTTTCGTCGGGCCCGGCTTGGCCGCGAAAGCGGTCGGCGACATAGCCGCCGCCATAAGCAGCAACACGCATAACAGCGGGAATCGGCGATTCATCGTTTTGGCTCCTCGTAGTCCGTTGGGTCAACGACGCGGCAAGCCCCTCAATCAGCCAAGTAACTCTTCAACCGCCGCACGGCTAGGCGGTTGCACTGTTCTGGCGACTTCGGCCCGATCGACTGAAAGTCGTCGTGATGGGAGTTCTGCAAATCGACCACCACCCAATCGCCCGCTCGCGTACACACGATCACGTGCACGTATCGTACTTGAACGTCGCCCGAGGTGGAACGCCCGATGGCATAGTCGGCGAACAGGGCGTAATCGGTCGTCGGGGGGTGGTCTTTGACGTACTGGCGAAACGCCCGGGCGGTGTCCCAAAGAACCTTCGCCTGGTTCGGATCGCCTCCGATCTCCAACTTCGGGTCGGCCTCGGCCACGGCCGCTTGGCAAACCCTCTCCTGCCTGAGCAACTCGGCCAACGCGGCGCCGCAGTCCTCATCGGTTTCCCGGCTGATGCGCACCGGGTAGACCGTCAGGCGGGCCTTCTTGGCCTTCGCCTTCAGCGCCGCGCGGCGCTCTTCCATCGCGGCCACCTCCGCCTTCGGCGGCAGGCCGGAGCGTAGCCGCATCCGCTCGGCCATCTTGCCCTGCGGGGGATTCGCCCGCAACGGGTCGTCCAGGTCCCAGTGTTTCTTGATCTTCCGGGCGAGGAAGATGCAGCAGGTCATCGGGTTCTTTGGCGTCATGTCGGTGGTCTGGGCGTAGGTCTGCTCGTCGTCGCGATCTGCCAGAGCCACTTTCCCCGTGCGGTCGATGAGGATCGTGTAGATCTGCTTCGGGCCGGTCTGCGGAGTGCCGTGAATCTCGCCGTAGAGGACGTATTGTGTCTTGATCGGCGTCTTGGAGATCGTCTTGGCCAACGCCGCCGCGATCTGCTTCGGGTCGTCGGTCTCGGGGGAAGAAAAAGCCGTCTCGCCGACTTGGATGTCCTCTAAGCCCGAACGCTCCAGGCAGAGCCCCAGCACTTCCGCGACACGCGTAGACATTTCCTCATCGAAAGTCCCTTGCGGCTTGACCATTACGGGCAGTACTGTTACCGACCGTTGTGGGGGGTCGTTGGGCGGCCCGTCGTCGCCGGCAGCCTCGCCGGCCAAGATTGGAGAAGTCCCCAGCAGTAGGGTGGCGACGCAGGCCCAAAACGGCGCATTTCGGGGTTCCATAGCATTAAGTCCTTCTGTTATAGTGGGTTATGTTGGTTAAGGAATAATGGCACGACTCAGTGGACCTGAGAAATGCCGTGAAGAAAGGCTCCCTCGCCGTACCCGATATAACGCACCGATCTCAAATACGAAACTTTTCGTCAACTGGCCGCGTCCTACAGAATACCAGCGATGGCCGCAGGCAAGCCCTGCTGGCCGTTCTCAAGGCAGGCGACCGTGGGGCGCCAACCCACCACCGGCGAGTGAAACCATGCGAAATCGACGATGGGCCGTTTCTTTTCTCTTGATCTCGCTGCCTTTGGGCTTGGCCGTGGCGACGCAGAACGAGCCGCCTTCGGGTGAGGCCCCTTCTGCCCCAAAGACAGTACCGGCAACAACGGCGCCGGCGAAGGCGGCAGCGGCGAAAGACGCCGCAGCGGAGGCCGTCCCCGCCAAGAGCGCCCCGGCCGCCAAGTATCGGAGCGTTTGGATCAACGACGTTCCCCACATCCGCCAGAGGCCCGACTTCTGCGGCGAGGCCTGTGCGGCGATGTTTCTGCGTCGAATCGGCCGGGCCGTCGACCAGGACTGGGTCTTCGATCAGTCGGGGCTCAGCCCGGCGGCCGGGCGGGGCTGCTATACGAAGGAATTGGTGGCGGCGCTAAAGAACATCGGGTTTCGGCCGGGAGCGGTCTGGTATCGTGCGCCGGCCGAAGAGGAAGCCAAGTATCTTCAGGCCAATTTTCAGGCCCTGCACGCCGATCTGCTCAAGGGGATCCCCTCGATCGTCTGCACACACTACGACGACCGCGAAGGCGCCAGTGAACACTTCCGGCTGATCCTCGGCTACGATGCGGCCAGCGACGAAGTGCTCTACCACGAGCCGGCCGAAACTCGCGGGGCCTATCGGCGGATGAAGCGTGCGATGCTGCTGAAACTCTGGCCTCTGCGCTACTCGGAGAAGGAGTCGACCCTGATCCGCATGCGGCTGGAGCCCGGCCCGTTGAAGCAGGGGGCGGTGGCCGCTGACTACACAGCGGCCGATTACGCGCAGCACGTGCTTGCGCTGAAGCAGAAACTTCCGGCCGGTTTCCACGTGGTAATCCAGCCGCCGTTTGTGGTCATCGGCGACGACTCGCCCACCCGGGTCCAGGCCAGTGCCACGCGGACGGTCAAATGGGCCGTCGACCGGCTCAAGAAGGCCTATTTCCCCAAGGATCCCGAGGAGATCCTCGACATCTGGCTGTTTCGCAACCCGGAGAGCTACCGCAAACACACCAAGGCGATCTTCAACGACGAGCCGACCACACCCTACGGGTACTTCTCACATACCCACAAGGCGCTGATCATGGACATCTCGACCGGCGGCGGGACGTTGGTCCACGAGATCGTCCATCCGTTTGTGGCGGCCAACTTTCCGGCCTGTCCGTCGTGGCTGAACGAGGGGCTCGGTTCGCTGTACGAGCAGAGCGGCGAAGATCGCTTGGGCCGGATCATCGGGCGGACCAACTGGCGGCTGGCCGGCCTGCAGAAGGCGATCGCCGAGGAGCGCGTGCCGTCGTTCAAGACGCTCTGTTCGACCACTACCATGGAATTCTACACGCAAGACAAGGGCACCAACTACGGCCAGGCCCGATACCTCTGCTACTATCTCCAACAGCACGGCTTGCTGCGGAAGTACTATCACGCCTTCTACGCCGCCCAGCGCGAGGATCCCACCGGCTACAACACGCTAGAAAAGGTCCTCGGCCGGGACGACATGGAGGAGTTTCAGCAGGAGTGGGAAACGTACGTGATGAAGCTGCGGTTTCCGTAGTGCGGCGACGCCCGGACATGCTGGCGAGCGTTGGATCCGGCGGGATTGCGGGTAGTTCGGGCGCGACCACCGGTCGCGGCTTTATTGTACGGATCGCGAGCGTGTGATATGCTTCCGGCCACAAAGCCGTGGCCGGTGGCCGCGCACGAAATCTGAAGCCGCACGCCCATCGAGGAGATCTTCCGTGAAAGCGCACACAGTTGTCTTGCTGGGGATCCTGCTACTTGGCCCGGTCTTTCACGCCGCCCCCGCCGCCGACCCGCCGCCAAACTTCGTGGTGATCTTCGCCGACGATCTCGGCTATGGCGATCTCGGCTGCTACGGCCATCCGACCATTCGGACGCCGAATCTGGATCGCATGGCCACCGATGGCCAGAAGTGGACCAATTTCTACTCCGCCGCGCCGGTTTGCACGCCCAGCCGAGCGGCGCTGCTGACCGGCCGGTTGCCGATCCGCAACGGCATGTGCGACGACCGCCGCCGCGTGTTGTTCCCCAACTCGGCCGGTGGGCTGCCTCCGGAGGAGATCACGCTGGCCGACGCCTTGAAGGAGGCCGGCTACGCCACGGCCTGTGTGGGCAAGTGGCACCTAGGGCACCTGCCGAAGTACCTGCCCACAAGTCAGGGTTTTGATTCGTACTTCGGCATCCCCTATTCCAATGACATGGATCGCGTGGCCGACGCGCCGCGCGGCCGGGCGGCCTTCCTCAAGCCGAAGGTCGAGTATTGGAACGTGCCGCTGATGCGGAATACCGAAGTCGTCGAGCGGCCGGCCGATCAGAACACGATCACCCAACGTTACACCGAAGAGACGATTGCCTTCATTCGAGCCAACAAAGACCGGCCGTTCTACTGCTACTTGGCCCATAGCCTACCACACGTGCCGCTGTTCGCCGGCAAGAGGCATCTCGGCACGAGCACGCGTGGACTTTTCGGCGACGTGATCGAAGAGATCGACGCCGGCGTGGGACGGATTCTGCGAACGCTTGAAGACCTCGACTTGGATCGCCGCACGATGGTCGTCTTCACCTCGGACAACGGGCCATGGCTGATCTTCGACCAGCACGGTGGATCGGCCGGGCTGTTGCGCGACGGCAAGGGCAGCACCTGGGACGGCGGCATGCGCGAGCCGGCCTTGTTCTACTGGCCGGGCAAGATTGCGCCTAAGGTCATGCAGGATATCGGCTCGACGATGGACGTGTTTTCCACCTGCATCGTCTTGGCGGGCGCAAAGCTGCCGACCGATCGGGTGATCGACGGAGTCGACCTTTCGCCGGCGCTGTTGGGCACGGGCAAGAGCCCACGCGAGACGATGTTCTTCTACCGCGGTACGCGGCTGTACGCCGTTCGCCACGGCCAGTTCAAGGCCCATTTCATTACGCAATCGGCCTACGGCGGAGGGAAGCCCGAGACGCACGACCCGCCGGTTCTCTACCACCTCGGCCACGATCCGTCGGAGAAGTTTGACGTGGCGGGTGAATATCCCGAAGAGTTGGCCGAGATCGTCAAGATTGCCCACGAACATCGCCGGACGATGGTCCCCGGCGAGCCGCAGTTGCAGAAGTTGATCGGTCAGTGACGAATCGTATAGCCGCCGGCACGACCGCGCGAGTCGTTTAGCCGCCGCCGGCACGGCGGCGTTCACAGAAATCGGCAAGTCATGCCGCGAAACATGCCGCCGTTCCGGCGGAGGCGAAACGGATATGAGCGCATGCGAAACGCGGTCCGCGGACTGGTCTTTCTCGGCCTGCTGGGAGTCGTCCTGCTTTGCGCGTGGAGGAACACCAACCCGCGGCCGCGGGAAACGCTAGCCGGCTGGGTCGAGGCCGGCACCGCCGCCGGACACGCCGGCGACTACTACGACAACCGCGACAACGGCCATTCCCAAATTGCCCTGCTCGACTTCCCCGGCCTGAGCCAGGTGACGTATGGCGACGACGAAGTTCGCCGCACCGGTTGGGGACTTCAGACGCGAGTTCTTCCACACGTGACGGTCGGCAACTCGTCAACCGCCGGGGCGATCGACACGGGCTCGAACACCCGCGGGCTCTACGCGAACTCGTCGCTGCTGGAGGCTGGCTATCGGCAATACGTGGGGCTGAACCTCTACGTCTATCCGGCCCATCACGACCACGACGCGGGCCACAACGGCGACGGGGGCTACGGCGACGGGGGCTACGGCGACCTGTTCGCAACCAACACGCCATACGTGATCACTTCACAGGGCTCTTCCGGTACCGATCTGCCGTTTGTCGAGGCGGTGCTGATGACCTTGGCCGCGTTCCGGCCGGAGGTCAAGGAAAGGCTGCGAAATACCCGGCTGCTGATGCCGACCGTGCAGATGATTTTCCGCCGCTGCAACCAGAACCTCGACGGCGACGAGGACTATCTCACCGGCAAGGCCCATCCGACGGTTTTTCGTGGCGAGCACGTCGACCCGGCTGCGATGATCGCGATGGCCCGGCAGATGCAGCTCGACGAACTCCCCCCCATGATCCAGCTTCAGGTGGTCGACGAAGACCTGGCCGTCCAGGGCCGCGATTACTTCGAGCCGGGGCAGCGTTCGGAACGGCTGGTCGATACGCCCTGCGTGATCGCCCGGATTCTCCGCGGCCGTCAACGCGCTCGGCGGATCATCGTTGGCGCCCGGCAGAGCTTCGACCCGAACGGCCGACCGCTTCAGTTTCACTGGGTGGTGCTGCGCGGCGACGCCGAACAGATCCGGATCATCCCGCGCGACGAGGAAGCTTCGCAAGTCGAAATTCACGTGCCGTATCACCCGCGGCGGACGACCGAATGGCTGCCGCAGATCGAGTCGAATCGGACTGATATCGGCGTGTTTGCCCACAACGGAGTGTATTTCTCGGCGCCCGGTTTCATTACGTACTACTGTCTGGACAACGAGCAGCGCGAATATCACGCCGACGGCCGCGTGAAGCGGATCCGCTACACGATGGACAACTTCATCGACCAGCGGATCACCTGCTACAAGGCCTGGCGCGACGACTACCGCTATCGCGGCGAGCAGCCGGACGGTTGGATTCGCCACCACGACGACGGCACCGTGGAGGAGTTTACCGCCGCCGGCGAACTGGTGCTCGAGAAAGACGCCGCCGGCCGCCCCGTCCAGACGATCGCGGTGGAGTATCGGCTGGCCGCTCCCGAAGAGGGCGAGCGTCGCACGTTGGAGTCCTACGTGCCGTAGCCACATAGCCGCGACTGGCGGTCGCGCCCCGGCCGCCGACGCAGCCGTCGAGACCGAGTTCATACGTTTCGCTTGTCTGGCAATGTGCGTGCAAGCATACTGAAACGATCCGAGAAACCACGCCGGGCCGACGATGCCGACCACCGCCCCACACGCCCACCGAATCGCTGCCGCCACCGCCGAAGAAACCGCGGTGGTTCCGCCGCGGGCCGTGATCGCGGTGGTGGCCGTTTTGGCGGCGGCGTGGATCGCCGCCGGCTCGACGGGCGTGCTGGGCGATCCGCTACGGCGGGCGCTGTGTGCGTTCGCTTTGGCGGTGGCTGCAATCTCCGGTTGGCCACGCCGGAAGACGGCGATCGGCGACGGGCTGCTGGCGGCTGCTTTCGCAGCGGCCGCATTGGCGATGATCGCTTCGAGGCTGCCCACAATCAACGTGTTGGCCGTTTCCATGGCCGCGGCCGGATTGGCACGGCTGCAGACCGGCACCTCGGCCCACGCCGTGCGGATCGCCGCCGTGGCTACGGCCGTCTTGGGCCTCTTCCGATGGGCGTGCGCGGCGATCCCCGTGGTCTGTCTGACGGCCGACGGTCTCGGTGGGATGCTTGGTTCACTGGTGGGCTGGATTGCAGGCAAGGCACTCTCGGTCGGCGCCACGTTTGGCGGGGTCGACTTCCTCGTGCTGACGGGGGCCTTGGCCGTCGGATGGTCGATGCACACACCACGGCCGCGGCGTTATCGGGTCGGCTACGTCTGCGCCGGCGTCGCGTTGGGCCATCTGTTCTACCTGGCTGTGCTGGCCCACTGCGACGACCTTCTGACCGCGCTGCCCGACGTGGTTCAGCCGGCCGCGGCCGAGGACCATCGCCTGGGCGCGTGGGCTTGGGCCGATGCGGTGCGCGCGTTGTTGCCGTGGAATCTTCCCGTGTTGGCCGCTGCGATCCACCTCACGATTGCAGCCGCCATGTTTCGTTGGAGCCCGCTGGTTTCGTCGGCGACTCCCGAGGGCGGCGGAGCGGAGGACGACGGCCGCAACACGCTGTGCGCCCGCACGACGCGCTACGCACGGCGCTTCGGACCGCTCGTGTTGGCCCTGCTGCTTCCGTGGCTGACCGGGCTTGGCCTGAGCCGCTCGACGCTCGACGGCAAGTCGGTCGTCGCCTACCAGCAGGGCTACGTGCGTTGGACCGTGCCGCAATACGACCACCAGCCACCGGCCGACAAGCCGCGGGCAACCGAATGCGGGCTGTTGCCCGTGTTGGTGGAGAGTCTTGGCGGGGAGTGCGTGCTTTCGCCGGACCTCGGTGCAGACGATCTGGCTCGGGCCGACGTGGTGCTGCTGTTGCATCCCGACCGGCCGTGGACCGCGGACCAATCGGAGGACATTCGGAAGTTCGTAGAAGACGGCGGGGCCGTGTTGCTTGCGGCCGGGCCGCCGGTGGTGGATTACGGGGGAGAAGACGCGTATGCAAGCTCGGCAAACGAACTGCTCGAATCGCTGGGGGCCGCGATGCGATTCCGCCATGACGTGGCGACTCCCGTCATCGCGCGGTGGCAGCACGGGTTACAGACTGCCGCCCATCCGGTCGCCTGTGCGGGCGTCGGCCGGCGAAACGGACCGGGCCTCACGTCATCCGCGTCGATCGACGTCGGCTGGCCCGCCCGCCCGCTACTCACGGGCCGCTACGGCTTCAGCGGTCCGGCAATTGCCACAGCGGGCATTCCCACGGCTGCAACTCCCGCAAGCATCTGGCAACCCGATGCCGGCCAACGACTGGGCGATCTGGTTCTGGCGGCCGAGCAGCGTATCGGGCGCGGTCGAATCGTCGTCCTTGCCGACACGGCGATATTGGGCAACGACGCGACTGCCGCGTCGTACGTCTTCACCGGGCGTTTGTTGAGCTATCTGGCCGGAGGCAGTGCCGGCCCGCAAGCCGGCGGGCGACAGTGGTTGGGACTGGTTGTCGTGTTAACGCTCGTCGGCGTGCTGCTGTGGCGTCCGGATTGGCGGCAAACTGCGCTGATCGCGATGGCCCTGGCCGCGTCGGCAACCGGTTGTACGGCCGTCATGCGTCACACGTCCCGCGTAGTGCCCGACGGCCGCCGCAACGACGCGCCAAATGCCTTGGCCTACATCGACGCCTCGCACTTGGAAGCTTACAGCAGCGAGACTTGGGCGGACGACGGCATTGGCGGGCTACAGCGGCAACTGATGCGAGAGGGCTATCTACCGCTGCTGCTGCTGCCGGAGGTGACCGGCGAGCGGCTGGAAGGGGCCGGGCTGCTGATCTCGATCGGCCCGGCGCGGGCGTTCACGGCGGCAGAGATCCAAACGGTCCGCAAGTTCGTCGAGTCGGGTGGGACGTTGATCTGTATGGCCGGAGCCGAGCAGGCGGCCGCCCTGAAGCCGTTGCTCGCGGAGTTCGGGTTTCGCGTTTCCGTTACTCCACTGCCGGCAACTTCAACCGATCGCGAGCCGGTACCGTTGGGGATGGGGGTGTTGAAGAGTGATCAAGTCAGCGTGGCCGGCGGATTGGTGAGCTTGAGGACTACCGCGAGTTGGGAAGTTCGCGGCCGGACGGATGCGGTGGCGATTGCCCGGTGGCACGACGGAAGCAAGGACCGCGAGTTCATCGTCGCTCGATCCGGTGGTAAGGGAACCGTCGCGGTCATCGGCGACACGCTGCTGGCGGTCAATCGGAACCTGGAACCCGCGCCGGGCGAGTTGACCGAGAACGTCCGTTTCTGGCGGTGGTTCTTGCCGCAAGTGACCGATCGCCCCGTGTGGCCGCCCGCCGAAGAGGTGGCACCATGATGCGAACGTGGATCGGTGTGGCGTTGTTGGCCGGCTCGTGGCCGCTGGGTGCGGGGCTCTACTGCCCGATCAACGGATGGGCCTGGGCGATCTGCGTGCTTGCAGGAATTGCCTTGCTGGGCGATGGCGTACCACGGCTTCCCGCACGGCAGCTTCCAGCACGGCGGCGCGAGATGGTGATCGCGTGGCTGTTGGTGCTGCCTGCCGCATGGTATGCGCCGTGGCCTCTGCGGGCGGCACCGTTGGCGATCGCGGTCGGATTGGCCCTGCGATTGCTGCCGATTCCGCGGCGATGGCCCGGGCGATTGGGACGCGGGGCGGTATCCGCTGGCCTGGTGCTTCTGGCGCAGGTAATGGCCACGGCGCTCTATACGGCCCGATGCGCCCGGAGTCACGAACTGCCGTGGCCATGCCAGCAACTGCTCACCGGCATCGCCCGGTTCCTGGGAGTAGAAGCCACGACCGACGCCGGCGGCTCGGCCGTCGTGATGCACTCGCTCAGGCAGGTCCATGGCCTGGGGGCCACGTGGGAGTTGCTGCTCGATCCGGCCACCGTCTGCTTTCTTGTAGGTGGCATCGTCGTATTGACGCTGCAGGTCCGATCGCAACGGCCCGGCGGCCGCTGGACGGCGTGGATTGCCCGGTTGCGGCGATTCGCTCTTGTCTTCGCCGCGTGGCTGCCGGTCCGCGCGGGGCTTATGATGTCGCTCTATCTGCATCGCGCCGCACGCTTCGATCCCCAGCAGCCGCTACACGTGATGAACGTGTTTCTCTCGCCGTGGGTTTCTTTGCTGCTGCTGATCCCTCCGCTGCTGGCAGCCTGGTGGCTGGTTTGTCCGCCAGTGGGTGATCGGCAGCGTCGTCAAGAACCAACTCCCGAGGAAGGTTCGCGTGCTCGCTGTAGCCGAAGTCGCCAGACTTTGGACGCGAAGGGGAGAGACGCGAAAGGAAGTCCGGCCAAATTCTGGCGAATTCGGCTACAGGAGTTTGCCCCGGCATTGTTGGCCGCCTTGGGCGTGGGGCTGATAACGGCTGCCGTGCAGTTCGATCCCGTTGGAACGCCGCAACAGGGGCGTGTGATGTTCGTCGAACGCCACAGTCAGTGGGAGCCGACCACGCCGCCGTACGACACCCGGCGCTTCGGACACGACGCGAGCTACAACTATGGCGCCATCTACGCCTATTGCGGGCAGTACTTCGAGACGTCGCGATTGCTCGAATCGGACCGCATCGACGCCGCGAAGCTGGCCGAGTGCGACGTGCTGGTAATCAAGACACCCACGGCCCGATACACCGAGGCGGAAGTCCGGGCGGTACTCGATTTCGTCGAGGCCGGCGGCGGGCTGCTGTTGATCGGCGAGCACACCAACTTCGAGAAGTCCGGAGCCTATCTCAACGATCTTGCCCGGCACCTTGGCTTCACCTTCCGCCACGATCTGCTGTTGGGTGTTGACTCACCGTACGATCAACTCTATCGAGCCCCGGCCGTGCCGCATCCGGTCGTGCAGCACGTTCCTCCGATGGATTTCGCCGTCTCCTGTTCGATCGATCCGGGCAACAGCCGCGGCCGGGCCGTGATCCGTGGCACGGGCCTGTGGAGCCTGCCGGTCGATTACGAGCCCGATAACTACTTCCCGATGCCGCAGCATCAACCGGAGATGCGTTTCGGAGCGTTCATCGAACTCTGGTCGACCCGACACGGCAACGGCCGCGTGCTGGCCTTCGGCGATTCGACGATCTTCTCCAACTTCTGCACGTTCCAGCCGGGCAAGGCCGAGTTGATGCGCGGGATGCTCGACTGGCTCAACCACCGCGACACGGTGGGCGATCCTCGGCCGTGGCTTGTCTTGCTGGGCCTGCTGCCGGTGGGGGCCGCGTTGTGGATGATGCGTCGCCGGGAACGCGGGTACTTCATGCTGATCGCTGCCGGCCTGTGCGGCTGGGTGGCGGTTTCGATTGCGGTGGCCGCGCATGGCCGCTTCTGGATGCCGGCGCCGGATCGCGTGCGGCCGTCGGTCGAAGTGGTCGTCGATCGCACGGCCTCCGACGTCCCGCTAAGCAAGGGAGCGCACATCCGCGGCACGGGCACCGGTGAACGAGAAAGAGAAACTCGCGGCATCGGCTACGGGCTCTTCGAGCAGTGGATCTCGCGCACCGGTTGCATCACCCGGCGCGGCTGCGGCGACGAGGCCTTCTCCGGCGACGTGCTGGTGGTGATCTGCCCGGATCGGCCGGTCAGTGGGGATTACCTTCGGCAAGTGGATGAGTTCGTTCGCCACGGAGGCAAGCTGCTGGTGATCGACGCGCCGCAGAACCGCCAATCGACGGCCAATACGCTCCTGCGCGAGTTCGCCCTGTCGGTCGATCACGGTCGCGCGCCCTCCGGCACGTTGACCTTCCACGGAGCCGACGGCTGGCCCGGGCTGGATGTCCCCGAAGCATGCGAAGTCGGCGGCGGTCGAGCGTTCGCTCATCTCGACGCCAGTACGCCCGTCGGCACGGTAGTCGAACACGGCGACGGCCTCGTGGTTGCGCTTGGCATCGGTTCGTTGTTCGACGATGCCGGTATGGGCTACGTTCGTACGCGGTCCGCTTGGATCGTCCAGCCGCACGCCGAGATGCTGCTAGAGCGAAATACGTACGTCCGATACAACGTGCAGTTCGCGTTGTTCGAGGCCCTGATTGCGGCCGAATCGGCCGATGCGTTTCGCCCAAGCCCGTTCTACTCGGGTCGCGTGGCGGTCGATCGAAGTGTCTCCGACGTTTCGCTATCCGCCGTTGACCAGGACGCCGAGACCTTCGAAGGGTTCGAGGCGTGGATTCCACGTCAGGGGTATTCGACGTCACGATACGCCGGGGAAGAGTCGATTCCGGGTGACGCCCTGCTGGTGCTCTATCCGAGCCTCCCGGTCAACGACGTGACGCGCGACCGCCTCGTCAAGTTCGTCGCCGGCGGCGGCAAGCTGCTGGTCGTCGATTCGCCCGGCAACCGTGACTCGACGGCCCACGAACTGCTGGTCCCGTTCGAACTGGCGATCGATCAACAACGATCGCACAGCGGCACGTGGACGATCCGCGACGACGAAGACGATCCGTGGGTCGCGTTGCCGGTTGAGGCGGCGTGGGCAATCGAGGGCGGCCAACCATTCGCTTCACTCGACGAAGGAACGCCGATTGGCACGATCGCGCGGCACGGCAACGGCACGGTGATGGTGATCGGCTTCGGCTCGGAGTTGAACGACGCCGCCATTCTTACCGCGCGGCAAGAGGCCGATCCGTTGGTAACGCTGTTACCGTTTGATCTGCAGACGGCCATCTTGCGCTGCTTGATGACCGATCAGCCGCTGTCGTCTTGTCTGCCGAGCCTGGGTGAGCGGTAGTCTAGGCTTCCTGTCCTACGGTCAGGGTGGCTGGGGCCCTGGTGCGCGTTGCCCCAGCCCCCACCCCTATCCCAACGCCCTCTACGCTATGGGCTTCATCGATCTGTTCCTGAA
>CAYYNP010000033.1:24575-51481 GCA_964472545.1 uncultured Planctomycetaceae bacterium
GGGGGTTGTCTGGGCTTCCTGCCCTTGGGTGTGGGGGGGGGGGGCTTGGGGGCGTTTCCCCCCCCCCACCTCCCGTATCCCAACGCCCTACCGGAGGATCTCGAAACCGTCCAACAGAATCCGCTCCTCCGCATCACCGCCGAATGTGATCTTGATGTTATCCAACACGTCGCCTTCGAGGCTCGGCCCCTTCATGCCCCAGCCAGTTCGGGCTTCGATGGCGCGAAACTCGACTTCCCGCCATTGGCCCTGCTGCAATCCGCCGATCCGATAGCGGCAATTGTCCTGCTGTTTCTTCGACCAAATCAAGACCTGCACGTCTTGCGGCTGGCAGAGCGGTTTGAGGCGAAAGCGGACGGTCGTCGAGTCGGCCACCGGCGTGGAGAAAGTTCGCCAACACGAGACGCCGCGGGGGCCGAAGGCGTAGGCCTTCGAGTCGTCGATCCCGCCGCCGGTTACTTCGCCGTCCTGGAAGTTGCCCGGGCCTTGCTCGAAGTCGTGCGAAAAGACGGCTTCGCCCGGCTCGGCGATCAACGCCCCGGGCGTCTGCAACGCGCTACGCGATGGCACGGCCTTCTTCTTCCCGCCGCGCGGCCGCCCGACGACCGGGCCGATATACTCGGTGGCGATCACCACGTCGTCGAACCAGACCTCCATCACGCGGCTCTCGGGCGTCGGGTCCTTTTGGTGCCGGGCCGGCTGGTCAGTGTTGTAGAAGAGTAGCCAGAAACTGTTGATATTCAGCTTATCGCTCGTCCGCCAGCGGAAGCCGTCGAAGCGGCCGTAGAGTTCGCCGTCGACCCAGAACGCCTGCACGCCGTCGGCCTTCTCGGGATCAGAATTGGCCTTCAACAGCACTTCGACGCAGTACCACCGCCCGGGCACGATCGGCTCTTGCTTGCCGTTGAAGACCGAGCCCCATTTGGTCTTCATTTCGTGCCAATAGGTGTAGAAGTTCCACACGCCCGGCGGCGGGAACTTGCCCCAGCGGCCGGTCGGCTCGATGCCGGTCGAGAACTTGGCGTCGCCGGGCGGCGTTTCGCCGGCACCGCCCTTGGGCCACGGCGTGGGCGTGCGGTCGGCCACCAGGTGGACGAAGTGGTGGATGTAGCCCGTCTTCTCGTGGAACTTGACGTAGAACCGGGCGTACATCACGTCGACGCCCTTGGTGTGCGTGAACAGGTGGCCATTCTTGGCGATGTGGATCGAGCGATTGCCGGGCGAGGCAGCGTGGACGTCGGCGGCCAAGTCGACGTTTTCTGCCAAGTGGATGCTGCCCCAACGCTTGCCGATCTGCTCGACCGTCCCGGTTTCAAAATCGTCGACGAACAGCACGCGGGGGTCTCGTTCGATGCCCTCGTCGCCCGGGTAGAGCGAGGCCAGCCCGCCTTTCTCCGGTCCGGAGGTCGGTTCGACGGCCGGTTCTGCGCTCCGGCTTTGTAGAAGTGGGGACGACAACAGGACGGCGAGGCAGAGTATCGGCGATCGTGTTGGGAACATGGTACTCTCCGTTGACGTTGGGTGAAGTGTTCGGTTCGGGCGTTTAGCAGCCGCCGGCACGGCGGCTTGAGCCGGAAACGCCGATAGCCACCAAGCCGCCGTGCAGGCGGCTGCTAAACGAAGATGCTCGCATACAGCATCGACTCTTCAGGCGCGACCACCGGTCGCGGCTTTATTGGTCTTCGATCAACAACACGGGACGGACGATGCCACCGAGGAATAGCTCAGTGATATTGCGGTGGTCGACGCGCACGGCGACGACGTTCTCGCCGAGCGTCACGGCGCCGCTGACGTCGACCTCAAATGGTACCCGTTTCTTCTCGCTGCCGCCGACCGAGCGGCCGTTGACGTAGACCGTGGCGTCGCCATCGACCTCGGTGAAGACGAGCGAGAGCTTGTCGTGCCGCTTGGGCAGAGTGAACGACGTTCGATACCAGAGGATCGTCTGTCGGTCGGGCAGGCCTTGGGCGTCGAGCGTCGAACCGTACGTCGATACGTCACTCCAGGCCGAGTCGTCGAACCCGGGCCGATGATAGCCCTTCGCAACGCCCTCGTCCGCCTCGTCGTACTGCATCGCCCAGACGTCGGAGAGAACGTGCAGCAGCCGGTTCGGCGGCGAGGTGGCCGCGAAGCCGGCCTCGACCTGCCGGCCGATGAATCGCTTGAGGTAGCCGACCGTGTAGTGATTGCCGAGCTTGGTGGCCTGGTGTTGCTCGCTACGGGCAAGCAGCCGGTCGTAGATCCGCTTCGCCCCGGCAAAATCGCCACGGTTCATCGCCGTTCGCAACGCGACGTACTGTTCGGCGTTGCGGAGCCCCTCGCCGGCCATCTCGACCCGGGCACGATAGGCCTCGTCGCTACCGGCCGCCGTCGACGCCCGATCGATCAAACCGCGGCACTTCCGCATGAACTCCGGCGTGTAGACCAGGTGCACCGCAAAGAAGCTGCCCGAGTGACACGCCAGCCGGTCGAACGCCAGATCGACGGCCGTCCAATACTGCTTCATCGGCGGCCCGGCCTTGGGGCCGTAGAACTTCAGGTAATAGTCGTCCATGATCGCGTCGGCGTCGGCCGCCGGATCGTAGGCCAGGCGGATGCTCAGGTAGATGTGCGGGCCGTAGATCTGCCAGTTGGTGAGCGTTTCGAGATTCACGCCGATGCAGCCCTTGGCCTTCAAGTACGGAATGTCGTGTTTCCAGACCGACATTAGGGAGAAGGGCACCACGCATTCGGCCAGGTTGTAGTTGTAGGTGCGATAAGCGATCTTCTCTGCTGCCGCGCCCCAGCCGTCGAGCAACTCTTCGAGTTGCCGCCGCGAGGGGCAGTTCGGGTGTCCGGTGCGATGGAAGCGGCAATAGCGGATCGGGGCGATCCAGGCACAGAGGTTCGGCGGGAGCTTAACGCCGCCGCTGGGGGCCTGGGTGTAGTCGGCATAGCAGTAGAAGCTAAGCGTCGACTCCGGGCTGGCCTTGGCCACCTGCCGGGCGACGTCTCGATAGAAGTCGACGTAGCGGTTGGTCACGCAGACGGTTCCGGTCGACGGCTCCAACACTTTCGGGTCGTCTTGTCGGCGGCAGGCGTCGCACTCGCAATAACCGCGGCCGTCGGGCGGCGAGATTGAGGGGTTCATCGCACCGGCCGCGATTCGGTCGATCACGCCCTGGGCAAAGACCTTCCGCAAGCCCGGGTTCGAGGTGCAGTACCAGTCGCTCGGCTCACGGCGGCCGTCTCGCTGGCGGAAGTACTCGGGGTGCCGCTCGAAGAGCCCCTTGGCGACGTATCCTCCCCAGGCGTGCCCCGTCGAGAATGGCGTACCGCCGGCGCCGTTCCAGACCTTCCACAGCCGGCTGCCGCTCCACTCGGAGCCCCAGATGGTGCGATAGAGAAAGCCCGGCTGTTCGGTTACGTCGAGTCGGCGGACCGAGAGCGTCTTGGTCCGGGGATAGACCTCGCCCAGCGGATGGTCGACCAAGTAGCGGCAGCCGAAGTGCTCCAGCAGCCGGCAGACGGCCTTCAGCGTGGCGGTCTCATTCTGGCCGGCCAGGAGAATCCGGCGTCCGTTGCCGACGATCCGCAAGCCCTCGCGGCTGGGGCTGTCGATATCATTGAGTTTCAGCCCGGCGTTGACGGCCGCGGCACCGATGTAGACGGCCGGCTTGCCGTCGGGCACCGAAGCGGCGATCGGCAGTTCGGCGTCGGTCATCTTCCGCACCCAGTCGACCAACACCTCGGCGGCCTGCCGATCGGTGAAGCCGCGACGGCGCCGGCCGGTTTGCCCGGGCGGGGAGTCGGCGGAGTCGACCACGATCGTGGCCGTCGGCCGGCCGTCGCGGACGAGGTCCATTGCGGCCGAGTCATAGGTTCCGAACGCCACGACAACGGCCACAGCAAGCACGAGAATCCGGACGCTCATTATCCATCCTCCGTAGGGCTGGCGATGACGGCCGGCATTATAGCAGGTTCTGTCGCCGTCAACCCCTCCTCGCCGCATCCATCAGCGTTTAGCAGCCGCCGGCACGGCGGCTATGTCGGCAGCGGCATACTCCCCGCCGAAAGCAGCCGTGCCGGCGGCTGCTAAACGGCTCGATGCCGTATCGTCGCCCGTTGCACGGCTGGACAAGCGGATCGCGCTCGTGGTACAACCGCACGCATGCGTTTGCGTTGTTTCCCGAGTTTCCGCTGGGAAGGCTGATATGATGCCGCGAGTCGACTGTCGAGTAGTAATCGTTCTATTGGCCGTAAGCGCCGCGTCGTACGGCAAGTCGCCGACGCCCTCGGCCGCCACGTCGGCCCAGGGCAAGACCGCGGCGGCCGAGGCACGCCCGGCCAAATGGGCCGTGCCCGTCAGAGACAAGAAGGGACTGCCCAATCTGCACAAGATCACCGACAACCTCTACCGCGGGGCCCAGCCAGACGACGAAGGCTTTGCGGAACTGAAGGCCATGGGCATCAAGACCGTGGTCAACCTCCGCAGCCTGCACTCCGACCGCAGCGAGTGCGAAGAGGCCGGGCTGGACTACGTCCACATCACCATGCAGCCCTGGGAGGGCGAGGACGACGAGATCGTCGATTTCCTTAAGGTCGTTATGGACCGGGAACATCAACCCGTCTTTTTCCACTGCCAGCACGGCGCCGATCGCACGGGCACCGTATGTGCCGTCTATCGCGTTTTGGTACAAGGCTGGTCGAAGGACGACGCGATCGAGGAAATGAAAGACGGCGGCTACGGGTTTCACGCGATCTGGCAGAACCTCATCAAGTACATTCGGGAACTCGACGTCGACGAAATCAAGTCCCAACTTTGATGCCGCACGCCCGATCGCGATGAGTATCCTGCCCCCATCCGAGTTCTTTCCGCCGGTCGATACACTCGAGCCGGAGGGCTTGGTCGGCTTCGGTGGGGAGCTTACGCCCTCGTGGCTGCTGGACGCCTACACGCACGGGATCTTCCCCTGGCCGGTCACCGAGTTCGACTTTGCCATGGCTTGGTGGTCGCCCGACCCGCGGGCGGTGATCGAACTGGATCGCTTTCACGTCCCCCGCCGCTTAGCCCGCACGTGCCGCAGCGGCCGATTCACGGTCACCCACGACCGCGACTTCGGCGGCGTGATCCGCGGCTGCGCCACCGGGCCGGGCCGCAAGGGTGGGACTTGGCTCACGCCGGAGATGATCGATGCCTACATCCACTTTCACGAACTGGGCCACGCCCACAGCATCGAAGTCTGGCACGACGGCAAGCTGGCCGGCGGCACGTACGGCGTGGCGATCGGGGGGCTGTTTGCCGCCGAATCGAAGTTCTACCGAGTCCGCGACGCCTCGAAGGTGGCCCTGATCCAGCTCGTCGACCACCTCCGCCGCCGCGGCTATCTGGTGTTAGACATTCAGCAACTCACCCCGCACAGCCGGCAGTTCGGCGCGATGGAGATATCGCGGCGGGAGTATCTCTCGCGATTGGCGACTGCGCTGCAAGCCGAAGTGTCGTTCGGCGAGACGGGTCGCTAGTTCGTTGAGCAAGTGAACGCGAGTGGCGCGTCCCACTTGACGGGACGACGTGAGAAGAGAAGAAGCCGGGGAGGACCGCTGCTATCGGACAGGGACAGAAATCGCAGTCCCCCCCAGCAACGTCGCTATTCCAAAGAGCGACCGCAGAGAAATGGCGACGTTATCCCAAGCCGATACGGTACCCAAGCAGATACGGGCCCCAGGCAAAGCCGAAACCGCAGGAGGATGGCTGCCCCAGCGGTTTCTTCGTGCCCGGCAGGTTGACTGTAGGAGCTTCTTGCCGGCCCGTACATTGCATTATAGTCAGAGAAGCCGTGATTGAGGCAGGAAAAACGCGAATCGCGAGGCATTTTCTCAGTCGCGAGTCCCGCAATGTGCCGGACCGGATGGGGCGCACCCCGTTTGGGGGTCCCGTTGGGAATTCCCGCTAACCGGGCCGTGTTTCGCAATGCAGGTGCGGCCCGTCGATCGAAGATCTCGCCGATGCGAGGCTGTTGCCACCTCGGGCTGCCGATTTGCCTCCACGCCCCGCGGCCCGTATAGTGTCTGTGAGCGTCGGATGTTATGCGGTCGTGGCAGATTGTGTCGGCCGAGGCCGCCTGCGTATTCTCCTGAACTCTGGGAACAAGACCGTGAAGAGATTCTCGATTCGTTTCCGATCGGCGGCTTCGGCGGCCGCGATCGTGCTGGGCGTCATGGCGTTGTCGATGTGGAACCCCCCGCAGGCTGGGGCATGCACGACGCCCGTTTTCCGCTATGCCATGTACAACTGGCCGGCGGCCCCGTACTACTTCTTCTACTTCCACCACGGCGAAGAGGCCGAGCAGGACAAGGAGGTCAACAAGCTGCTTCGCGAGTTGTCCGAGGCCGATCCGCCGGCAAACGTGCGGCTCGATTCGTTCGACGTGACCAAGGAAGACCAGTTGAAGCGGCTGCCGAAGGTGGTGCTGAAGGCCCGAGAAGAGAACGCCAAAGACGGCGAGCCGCTGCACGTCGTCTTCACCTCTTGGGGGGCCGAGTTGTACGTCGGCCGGCTCGATGTGAAGACGCTGCGGGCGATGGTCGATTCGCCGTTGCGGCAGAAGCTCGGCAAGAGCTTTCACGACGGCAACGCCACCACGCTGCTGATCCTCGAAGGCCCGGACGCAAAGGCCAACAAGGAGGCGGAGAAGGTCTGCAAGCAGGTCGCCGCCAAGGCCGAGGCCGGCGAGATTCCCGTCAGCTCGGCGTTTGGCGACATGTACGTGCCCCCGCCGGCGGACGACGGCACCGAAAAGGACGGTGAAGAAGGCGGTGAGAAGGACGGCGCTAAGAAGGACGGCGCTGAGACGGCCGACGAGCACAAGCCGGAGACGATGAAGGTCGGCGTGTTGAAACTCTCGCGCAAGAACGAGGCCGAGAAGTGGCTGATCGCTTCGCTGTTGAAGATCGAGCCGGACCTCGACGAATTTGCCGACAAGACGATGATCTTCGCCGTCTACGGCCGCGGGCGTGCCATGCCGCCGTACATCGGCAAGGGGATCACCGTGGAGAACCTGGTCGACTGTGCGTTCTTCTTCGGCGGGGCCTGCTCCTGCCAGGTCAAGGACCAGAACCCCGGCATGGACCTGTTGATGAAATGGGACTGGGACGCCACGGCCGAAGCCTGGGCAAAGGAGGACCCCGAGTTCCAGGACGGCCCGTTCGGGTATCAGGAGTTCGAGCCGGATCAGTAGCCCTTCGTTACAGTTCGTGGGTGGCAAAGCGCAGCGGTGCCCCAGATTGCCGGCCCTCCCATAGTCCCGTGAATCACTGGGGCACCGCTGCGCTTTGCCCCAGCCACCCGGTCGCAGCCCACTAAGCCCTTGGGTATAATGGGCCGCACCTGCCCGATTTCTGCCGATTGCTCTCCTAGCTCCACGCCGGTGCCATGATCCATCTCGAAGACGTCAGCAAGGTCTATCAAACCAAAGACGGCCCCGTCGAGGCCCTCTCGGGCGTCAGCCTGGACGTGAACGCCGGGGAGTTCGTTGCCGTGCGTGGCCCCAGCGGCTGCGGCAAGTCCACGCTGATGATGCTCATCGGCGGGCTGACCGTGCCGACCGAGGGCCGCGTGATCGTCGGGGACGAGGATCTGCCGGCGGCCACACCCTCGCGACGGGCGGCGTTTCGGGCCGAGCGGGTGGGTTTCGTCTTCCAGATGTTCCACCTGCTGCCCTATTTGACGGTGTTGGATAACGTCGCCAGCGCGGCGCAGCCGGGCCGAAAGGCCGAGGCTGGCAAGCGGGCCGACGAATTGCTGCGCCAGTTCGACCTTGCCCAGCGGCTGAATCATCGGCCGGCCGAACTCAGCGCCGGCGAACGGCAACGTGTGGCGATTGCTAGGGCGCTGGTCAATCGGCCCGACCTGATCTTGGCCGACGAGCCGACCGGGAATCTCGATCCAGATAGCGCGGCGGTAGTGCTGGACCTGTTGGCAGGCGTCCACCGCGACGGGGCCACCGTGCTACTGGTTACCCACCAAGAGCAGGCAGCCGGCTACGCCGAACGGACTGTATCGCTCCGCGGCGGCCAGATCGAGGCATGTTGCGGGGCTTGAAAACACGGGGAATCTGAGCTACCAATAGTACGCTCCGGTCGGCGCACCATGCAGTACGAGCCGCCGCACGATTTCTCTCCGCCAGGAAGGTAGAACCATGGCCGACGAAACGACCCCATCGGACCAGACACCCAGCGAGCAGAAGCGGATCCTGCTGGTCGACGACGACCGTGAGATCGTCGAGTCGATGCGGATCGCGTTGGAGGCGATCGGCTACGAGGTGCTCATCGCGCGCGACGGCAACCAGGGCCTGGCGATGGCTGAGCGCGAAGACCCCGACCTGGTGATCCTCGATATGATGATGCCCAAGCGGAGCGGTTTCCTGGTGTTGGAGAAACTGCGCCGCAGCCGGCCGATACCGATGCGGGTGATCATGATCACGGCCAACGAGGGCAGCCGCCACAAGGCCTACGCGGAGATGCTCGGCGTGGACGACTACGTCCGCAAGCCGTTTGCGATGGACCGCTTGTTGGAGAGCGTCAAGAGGCTGCTGGCTTGACGTCGGCGGCGGTTACCGAGTGTCGGTTGTCTCTGCTTCCTTCGGATCGGCATCTTTCGTCTTCGGCAGCTTCGGACTGAGAATCAGCGTCACCGGCGTACCCAACGGCGGGATCTGCTGCGTGGCGGCCCGAAACATCAGGGCGCCGGCGGCCTGGCTGCTCTCGATCGGCACGTCTAGCATGGCCGTGGCGAAATTCGACACGCAAATGAAGTCGCCCGATTCGGCCAGGTAATGGCGCTGGCCGGTCTCTTCGTCCTTCCAGAACCTGCTGCCCGCGAAAACGAACGGGTGGGTCATCGCCCGGCCGGTCCGCGAATCGACGATCCAATCCTGCGCCCGAACTTCTCGGCGGCGGCCGCGTTGATCGCGATAGACCAGCGTGATCTCGATTTCCGTGCCCTTGGCCGGGATGTAGACCGGCTGGAACTTGGCCGGGCTTCCCGGCTTGGCCCCCACGGCCAACAGCCCGGCGTGGACCTTGTACGCCTCGAGGTCGACGGTGACGACCGATTCGTGTTCCTTGGTGTTTCTCAGACAGACGAACATCTCTAGCATGGCGTCGGTCTGGCATACCTGCCCAAGCATCACGACCTGCCGGTTCTTCAGGTCGATCCACAGGGGCTTCGCCGGATCGAGCCGCTTAAGTGCCTTGGCGTCTTCGACCAAGGGCTCACCGAGGCCTGCCGGTTTGGGGCCGATCGGGCCGGCTGGTTCCGCCAAGGGATCTGCGGGGTCGGTCGATTCGTCGTCGGCGGGGTGAATGGTCAAGACGCCCTTCTGCTTCACCTGCACGTCGCCGTCGGCGGTGACCGACACCCGCAGCACCAATCGGTCGGTCGGCTCGACCGCGCGGCAGTTGAATTCCAGCCGCTCGGTCTTTCCCGGCGCCAGCGAGTCGATGGTCCACCACAGTGCCTTGCTGCGCAGCTCGTAGCCTTCACTGGCGCTGGTTGGTGTCAGCGCCGCGTGGCAGCCGGCTCTTATTTTCACATTGCTCAGCGGTTGGTCGGTCGGATTGCCGATCTCCACGGCAAACTCGGCGGCGTGGCCAACCTGCACTTCGCTCGGCGCGACGAATTTCACGGTTACCGTCGCCGGGTCCGCGCCGTCGACTCGAAGTGTGACCGACACGCAAACCACCGCCAAGACTACGGCGGCCGCTGCCTTCAAACGCATCGCTAAGCACATCTTCCGGTTCCTTCTGGGCGTTCGGCTGTAGGCGTCTACCCGGGCTGATCGGGCTCCGGCGTCTCCTCGACGGGAGTGGGCACCTCCTCGGCCGGACCGGGAGTCGCCTCGGTCGGATTCGAAGGCGTGTCGAACGGATCGGGAGCCTCTTGGACGGGCTGCGGTGTTTCCTCGGCCGGTCCGGGCGCGTTCTTCTCGGGCGCGTTCTTTTCGGGGGCCGCGGCCGGCAACTTCGGCTTCAACACCAGCGTGACCGGCGTACCCCGCGGCGGGATCCGCTCGGTGAAGGCCTTGAATAGCAGATTGGTATCGGTCTGGCTGCTTTCGATCGACAGGTCGAGCATCGCGGTGGCAAAGTTCGATACGCAGACGAACTCGCCGCCCTCGGCCTCATAGACGCGAGTGCCCGCCAACGGATCGTCGCGGAATCGGCTGCCGGCAAATACCCATTGATGGGCCATCGGCTTGCCGGTCGACGTGTCGAGGACCCAGTCCTGCGCCCGAACCGTCTTCACCTTGCCTTGGTCGTCCTTGTAGCTCACGGTGACCTCGACTTCGCAACCGGTAGCGGCCTGATAGGTCGGATGCCAGCGGACCGGAGTGCCCACCTTGGCTCCCAGGGCCAGCAGCCCGGCGTGGGCTTCGTAGGCCAGCACGTCGACGGTCACCACGGCTTCGTGTTCCTTGGTGCCCTTCAGGCAGGCAAACACCTCCAGCGGTACGTCGGTCTGGCAGACCTCACCCACCATCACCACCCGCTTGCCGGCCGTGTCCAGCCAGAGCGGCTTGGTCTTGTTCAGCCGAGTGAGCTTTTCGGGCGCATCGACCAGCGGGGGGCCGAGGTCCGGTGCTTCCGGCTCGGGCGGATCGGGAGCGGGATCGACGGGAACAACGGGATCGGTGGGAACTACGGAAACGGCGGGAACATCGGGATCCACTTCGACGGGTGGATTTGTCGGAACGGTCGCCTCGGGCGAGAAGTCGCCAGGCGCCGTCGGCAAGGTGGGGGCGTGGCTCGGAGCGTCAGGTGGTTTGAGATCGTCCGGGATCGGCGGAATCTCGATCGGCGGGAAATCGGGCAGCACGGGGGCGTCCGGTCCGGGATCTGTGGGCGGCGTCGGCGGAGGGTCGATCGGCGGCACCGGGTCTGGGATGGTAGGCGGTAGCGGGCCAGGATCGACCGGCGGCGCCGGGGCCGGGTCGACCGGCGGCAAGGGACCCGGGTCGACCGGCGGCAAGGGCCCAGGATCGACCGGTGGCGCCGGGGCCGGATCGACCGGCGGATCGACGGGCGGTGCAGGGTTCGGGTCGACGGGCGGGGTCGGGGCCGGTCCGGGATCTGACGGCTGCGTCGGGGATACCGCGTCGGTTTGCGATGTGGTCTTGTCCGGCCCGCAGCCGGCCAGAGCGACCGCCCAGACGAGCACGACGGCGGTCCACCAACCAGACCGAACCAGTGCCGAGGGTTTCATGATCATTGACCTTTCCAGAGAATGTGCGAAACTGTGTCTTGCCCCGTGTTTTGCCCCGTGTTTTGCCCCGTGTTTTGCCCCGTGTTTTGCCCCGTGTTGTGCCCCGTACTTTGCCCCGCGGCGCCCAAATTGGGGCGACCACCCTGAAGGATACCCGCTGTTAGCGTTTCCTTTCAATAGTTCAATCGTACGATAACCCCCGGCAGGGAGCTACCGCCGAAGGTGGATTCCGCGCAGTGCTGGGCAATTATTGCACTCGAATCACGACACCCAGCGAGACAATTTCACGTGTCAACCACGACTCCTCTACCGGGCTGGCCCTCCTCGCAGAAGACGCCAGGCGTAAACGGCACTGCCGCGGCTGTTTGGAGCAAGTCGGCGCCGCGCGCCATACGCCGGGCCGTCGCCTCGGGGAACGATTCTGACGTTTGGGACGAGTGGCGGGATTACCTGGCCCGGCGCAAGCGGCCGGTCGAGTTAGCCCGACTCTTGCCCGGCAAGAGCAACCCGCTGGAGTGGGGGCTCCCCGACCGCATCGAAGCCCGCATCGAACCCCCGTGGCTGCTCAAGCTTCGATCGCGGGCGAAGAAGGCCACACCGCCAAGGCCGGCGCTGGAACGCGAGTTGTTGGGTTGGCTGGGTGAGTCGGCGGGCACACAGGCAGGCGTGGAGGGGGCCTTGGAGGCGTTGGTCTGTGGTCATGCGATGCCGCGGCTGGCTGCCGTGCTTTCGCCCGAGGTGTGGTGGGTGCTGCTGGAACATCTGCTGGCGGTGGTGGCCGACGCGGCGCGGATCGAATCGGATCCCGAGTCGCCGCAGATCGAACCGCTGTTGTCTCAACTCCTCGCCGGCGAGTTGCCCTTGACCTTGGCCTATTTATTGCCCGAGATTGCGCCCTGCCGAAAGCTGAAGGCCTCGGCGAGGAAGACGCTTTCGTCCGGGCTGTTGGATCTGCTCGACGGAGAAGGGCTTCCGCACGCGAAGCACCTGGGGTTGATGCGGCCGTTGCTGGCTTGCTGGACACGTTGCCGGGCGTTGGGCGAAGAACTCAAGGGCGGCTGCTGGACGGCCGCGGCCGACGAGCAATACCAGTGGCTCGTCCGCCAAACGATACTCGTAACCCGCCACGACGGCAGCCACGTCTTTGCCGCGAGTCCTGCACGGCGTTGCGATGAAGATCTGCTTGGCGCAGCGTTGCAGCTTGGCGGCGACCACGACGATCGGCGAATCGCGGCCGTGGCATTGCCGGCGGGCAAGAAACTCGGCAAGCGGAAACCCGCCGGGGCCAAGCTTCCCGATGCTGCGGTCCATTCGCCCTGGGCCGCCACGGCCGTGTTGCGATCGGACTGGGCACGGGCGTGTGAACGATTGGTGGTCGTCTATCCCGGTCGAGAGTTGCGGTTGGAACTCGCCTGCAGCAAGGACGTGCTGCTCTCGGGCGCCTGGCCGTTCGAGGTTCAACTCGACGGAAAAACGGCCGAGCCGGTTTCCGACTGGGACGACGTCTGCTGGATGTCGGACGAGGACATCGACTACCTCGAACTCGAGATCGAACTCTCCTGCGACGTCCGGGTGCAGCGGCAGATTCTGCTGGCGCGCGAGGACCGCTTTCTGCTTTTGGCCGACGTGGTGCTCGGCTCGCGGCCCGGCAAGCTTCAATACCGCGGCTGTTTGCCGCTCTGCTCCGACGTGGCCGTTCGCCGGGCCGACGACACGCGCGAGGCCCTGCTCTCGCGCAGCAAGCGCCGAGCGCTCGTGCTGCCGCTGGCACTTCCGGAATGGCGGGCGGACGGCCAGGCAGGAGAGATGCAGCGGACCTCCGCCGGCCTCGAGTTGCGGCAGACGATCGACGGCAGCCGACTCTACGCGCCGTTGTTCTTCGACCTCGATCGGCGGCGACAGCAGCGGCGGCTCACCTGGCGCCAGTTGACCGTTGCCGAGTCGCTTTCGGTTCAGCCGCGCGACGTCGCCGTCGGCTATCGCGTGGCCGCCGGCGACGACCAGTGGCTGATCTACCGTTCGCTGGCCGAGAAGGCCAATCGTTCGCTGTTGGGCCACAATCTCTCGTCCGAGGTGCTCGTGGCCCGATTCGACCGCTCCGGCGAAGTCGAGCCGTTGCTCGAGGCGGAGTAGCCTCGGCCGACCGCCGCGTTGTTGCCCCTGGCGGGAAACACGGCGCAGTCACGAGGTGGCTGGGGCAAAGCGCAGCGGTGCCCCAGGACTCAACACGTCTGGGGCACCGCTGCGACGCAAACCCGCGCACATTCGTTTTCCAGGCAAACCTGGTCTAACTCGATGTACCGTCGGGATTCGCGGAGATTACTCGCCGTCCGGCCGCGGCGGCCGCACGGGGCGTGCCTCGGGGCCGCCCGGGCGGCGCCCGCCGCCTTCCATCCGCAACTCGATCATCTTCTGGAGTTCTTCCTTGGTGATCTTGCCGTCCTTGTCGGCGTCCATCCGTTCCATCATCCGCTGCATCGGCTCGGGCAACTCATCCTTGGAGATCGCATCGTCGCCGTCCTTGTCGAAGCCCATGATGCGGTCGACAAACGACGCGGCAGCGCCTCCGCCAGGGCCGCCGGGGCGCGGACCACCGGGACCACCAGGGCGCGGGCCGCCGGGGCCGGGCCCGCCGGGGCCTGCACCACCCGGTCCGCCGGGGCGATTGAACTGCGGGCGCAACTCTTCACGGTCGAGCTTGCCGTCCTTGTTCTTGTCGAGCGCGGCCAGAGCCTTGGCGGCGTTGGCGATCTCTTCCTTCGAGAGTTCGCCGTCTTTGTCGGCGTCCAAGGCGCCCATCACCGGCATCACAAACGCCATGCGACCTTGACCCGGCCCTCGGCCTTCGCCCGGTCTTCGGCCTGCACCCGGGCCACGGCCTTCACCGAAGCTGGGCCTCGGCCCCTGGCCCGGACGGCGGCCTCCGCCCGGCTGGGCCATCACGGCGTCGGCCAGCAGCGCAAACACGGCCGCGCTTGCGATCACAAAAGTCCAACGTTTCATCGGTATTCTCCTGTAGGTGGAAAAGAAAGGAACGGTTGTCAACAGACAGCAGTTTACTATTCCGCCGCGTCGGCCTCGATGCAATAGAGGAACCGATTCGAGCGGAGAAATACTTGGCCGTCGCCGACCGCCGGCGAGGCGTTGAAGTCACTTTCATCAGAGGCAAACCGGTTCGAGGCGACCTGCTCGAACGCTGGTTTGGCCGCCAACACGAAGGTCCCGCCGGTACGGGTGACGCAAATCAGACGGTCGCCCACCAGCACCGGTGAGGCGTAGACCGGTTTGCTGCCGAATCCGCCGCCGATCCGCGGCAGACGCTCGCGATAGCGCAGCTTGCTGGTGGCTGCTTCCATACAATAGGCGATGCCCATGTCGCTGACCCAGTAGAGGTGTTTTCCGCTGATCACCGGCGAGGGCACGTAGGAGGCGTCGCGGCTGGTCCACAACACGTGGCTCTCGGTCACGTCGCCCTTGCCGCCGGCGCGGATCGCCGTGCTGCCGGTGTTGCGGAAGCCGCCGAAGATGTAGACCACGCCGTCCTTGGCCACCGGGCTGGGCGAGATATTGCCGTCGAGATCGGTCTCGGCGTACCAACTCAGCTTGCCGTTGTCCGGGTTCAGCCCCCAGGCTTCGTACGGCACACCGACGACCAGTTCCTTCCGCCCGTCGGGCAAGTCGACCAGCAGCGGCGTGGCAAACGTGAGTTCCAACGCGGCCGCTTCGGCCTTCCAGACCTCTTCGCCCGTCTCCCTCTTCAACGCCCGGATCGATTGGCTCTCTTCCGAAGCGTTGACGATCAACAGATCCTTGTAGAGGATCGGACTGGCCGCCGATCCCCATCGTCGGTTGCTCGACTCCTGCCCGAGGTTGACCTGCCAGAGCCTCTTGCCTTCGAGATCGAAAGCCAACGCCCCGCTCTTGCCGAAGAAGACGTAAACTCGCTGCCCGTCGGTCACCGGCGTGCTGCTGGCGTAGCCGTGTTGCGTGAGATAACCGCTGTAGGAGTCTTCCGGCAACGTCGCCGCGACTGAGGCCGTCCAGCGGATCTTGCCGTCGTTGCGGTTGACGCAGAGCAGGTGGCGTTGAAGCTGTTCCGCAGTGCCGCCGTTGCCGGTGCCGTAGCCCGTGTAGCAGGTGAGAAAGACGTTTGGCCCACAGAGAATCGGGCTGGACGACCCCGGGCCCGGCAGTGGAGTCTTCCACTTGAGGTTCTTGTTGTCGCTCCACTCGAACGGCACGTTGCCCTCGGCCGACACCCCCGAGCCGTTCGCACCGCGAAACGCGGGCCAATCGGCCGCCGTGGCCGCCGCCGCCATCCCCACGGCAAGCAGTCCCGCCAAACAGCCCGTCGCCAGACGTCTCATCGCCGATATCTCCAGAGGGCCGAGGACTCGAAGCATCCACACGAGAGTCCGCGTTACACACCACAACGTCGGGGGGCCCCGATTATTGCAGGCCGACCAACGGCCGGCGATGCCAGTGTAACATCTTATCCCCGCCGGTGGGTTGATGTTGCGGCTCGACGAGCGTGGCCAGTCGCGTGGCTGTGTGGTAGGTAGCTTCGACCGGTTGGCCCGGATCGTGAGGTTGGCCCCAGAGAAAGACTCAAACATCGACGAGACAGGAGGACATTGAAGCGGCTGAGGAACCGTTGGAAAAGCGCCGAACTCCCGTGGGCTGACAGCCTCGATCCGAGGCTGGTGCATCTATCAGAGAAGCCATGAGCCGGCGTGCTCTGCGCCTTGGCAGCGCAAGCCGTTGCCGCGGCGGGTATTAACGCCCGCCGGCCAAATTGGCAGGCTCTGCGAAATCCGGTGGCATCCCGCAGATTGCCAGACAATTGTGAATCCCCTATCGCCCTATCTTTGCGCATGTTGTAAGATACTATAGAGAAACCATTTATCGTCGCTCTTGGACGGTTGGCCGTCAGCGCGGCACAACTGGCATCCGATTTGCACCTTTTGATGGTGACGCCTGTCGATGAAGGTGCCCAAGCGATGTTAGCCTATCCCCCATCCATACTCATCACCGACGACGAGCCCGACTTTCGGGAGGCGTTGCGGGAGACGTTCGAGCCACGGGGGTTTCGCACCCTGCTGGCGAGCGATGGGGAGGAAGCCCTGCAGATCGTCCACCGAGAAGAGGTCCACCTAGTCCTGCTGGACATGCACATGCCCCGGCTGACGGGGCTGGAGACCTTGCGGTTGGTCAAGCAGTTTCGCGCGATGCTGCCGTGTATCCTGCTCTCGGCTCGGCTCGACGAGATGATCGTCGAGCAGGCCCGCATGGCCCAGGCTTTCTCGGTGCTCTCGAAGCCGGTTACGCTGAAGCAGATCACCGGCGTGGTGCATCAGGCATTGCGCCGCGTCTATGATTGGCGGGGATAGTGCGGGGCTCGCACTCGTCGTAGCCGAAGTCGCCAGACTTTGGCGTTCATGATGGCATAACGGCTTCGACCAAAGTCTTGCGACTTCGGCTACATCGAGTTCAGCTACGTCCACCGTCGGCCGCTTCCGTTTCGGTTGCCTCGGCCTCCTCGGCCGCCGTTCGTTTTGGCTGGGCGTCGGTGCCGGGCACGATCATCGGGCTGGGGGAGTTGGCCTCAATGATCTCTTTGAGTTCTTCGTTGTCGATCACTTCCTTTTCGATCAATCGCTCGGCCAGCGCCACCAGGGCATCGCGGCGGTCCTCGAGAATCTGCCGCACGTTGGTTTGAGATCGCTCGACGAAATGTTGAATCTCTTGATCGATCTCCCGAGCGGTCTGCTCGCTGTGGGTGCGTTCCCGAGGGATCTCGTCGTGCCCACCGAGAAACGCACTGCGGCCGCTTTCGCGATAGTTCACCCGCCCCAGCCGGCTCATGCCGTAGTCCATCACCATGCTGCGGGCGATTTCGGTAGCGCGTTCGAGATCGTTTTGGGCCCCGGTCGAAACGTCGTCGAAGATCATCTCTTCGGCCATCGTTCCGGCCAACAACACCTGAATGCGGCTTTCGAGTTCCGTTTGCGTCATCAAGTACCGATCGCCCTCGGGACGTTGCAGGGTGTAGCCCAGCGCCGCCAGCCCTCGCGGAATGATCGACACCTTGTGTACGGGATCGGTGTTCGGCAAGCTGCAGGCGACCAGTGCATGCGCGCTCTCGTGATAGGCCACCCGTTGCTTCTCGTCTTCGTGGATGATCCGCTGCCGTTTCTCCAATCCGGCGGTTACGCGTTCGACGCCTTCGTTGAACTCCTCGATGGTGACCGCCTCCTTGTCCTTACGGGCGGCCAACAGCGCGGCCTCGTTGACCAGGTTGGCCAAGTCGGCCCCGACGAATCCTGACGTGATTCCCGCCACTTCTTTCAGATCGATCGACTCGTCGAGTTTCACGTTCTCGATGTGGACCTTCAGAATCGCCTCGCGGCCGCGAACGTCGGGACGGTCGACCAGCACGTGGCGATCGAACCGCCCGGGGCGCAGCAAGGCCGGGTCGAGCGTTTCGGGTCGGTTGGTCGCCGCGGTGACGATCACGCCGCTGTTGGAGCTGAAGCCGTCCATTTCGACGAGCAACGCATTGAGCGTCTGTTCGCGTTCGTCGTGCCCGCCGACGACGCTGCTGCCGCGGGTCTTGCCCAGGGCGTCCAATTCGTCGATGAAGACGATGCAAGGCGACTTGGCCTGGGCCTGCTGGAACATGTCGCGAACGCGGGCCGCGCCGACGCCGACGAACATCTCGACAAAGTCGGAACCGGAGATGCTGAAAAACGGCACGCCCGCCTCGCCGGCAATCGCCTTGGCCAACAGCGTCTTGCCGGTACCGGGCGGCCCCACCAGCAACACGCCCTTGGGAATCCGCCCGCCGAGCACGCGGTATTTCTCGGGCGTTTTCAAGAAATCGACCACCTCGCGAAGTTCGTCGACGGCCTCGTCGATTCCCGCAACGTCGCCAAAATCGACGCCGATGTCTTCCTGGGCGTAGAGCTTGCCGCGGCTGCGTCCGAAGGCCATCGCCCCGCCCGCCCCGCCCACGCGGCGCATCATGAACACGAAGATCAGGATCAACAGCGACAGCACGACAAACATCGGCAGATAGGCCTGCCATCCGCTGGGGGCCGCCTCGGCACGGACATTGGCAAATCGCTTGGCCGGATCTTCCGGCGCGGTGGCCTTCTTGTAAAGATCGTCGTTGCGGTCGTTGACTCCCAAACGCGGCGTATGAAACGTGACGTTGGCCCTCGGTTCCTCGGCTTCCGGCTCGAGCTCCTCGACGGTCACTGTGCCGCTGATCTCATGCGGGCCGAACTTCAGGTTGTCCAAGTGGCCGTAGCGTACCTTGCGCTGCTTATCCTCGGTGCCCGTGGTGACTTCGATGTACGGGTCGTTCTCCGTGTCGATCACCGAGGTGTCGGCTTCGGCATCCGACGGGCCCATCTCGATCAGCCGGTCCAGTTCTCCGATCGGGATCTCCACGCGCTTGCTGGAACCCAGCAGGCTGATAACGAACAGCGTCCCAATCCCAAGGGCCAGGAGATACCACACCATGTTGCCCCCTGCTGGCGACTGCCTCTTTTCCGGCTGCTGGCCTTCGGTATCGGGCGGCGGCTTCTGGTCGTTCTTTTCCATGGACGAGATCTCGGAGCGAAGTACTGGTGGATTCTCAATAATACCATCTTGTCGGCGGCGAATAGAGGGGAGATCGAATGCGCAAGCGCTTCTGACACCCACGCCACCGACGATTACCGCCCACAAGATCGGGTTGTCCGGTGGCGGGGCTGCCCTTACAATGACGCCCTTGGCCTGACTTTCCCACCCTAACGTAATATCCAGTACAACCCGAAAAGGTTGCCGCTGACCTCTTCCCGGTGAGCTTGCCCGCATGAGCAATCGCGTAACCAGCGTCGCCGTGTTGGGATCCACCGGCAGCATCGGGCGCAGCACGTTGGAGGTGATTGCCGCCTCTGAGGGGGCTTTGCAGGCTACGGTGCTCTCGGCACACACCAACACCGAGTTGCTGGCGCACCAAGCCGGTGCGTATCGGCCACGGTGCGTGGTGGCCACGAATGCTGCGTGTGCTGAGAATCAAGATTGGTCCGAATTGCCGCAGAAAACGCGGTTGCTTGTCGGCCCCGACACTCTGGTTGAGGCCGTCCGAGGCGAGGACGTCGACATCGTGGTCTCGGCCGTCGTCGGCAGTGCCGGCCTACACGGGACCCTGGCCGCGCTGGAAGCCGGCAAGACGGTTGCCCTGGCCAACAAGGAAAGTCTGGTCGTTGGGGGGCCATTGGTCACACGATTGGCGGAGTCTAACGGAACGCGCCTCTTGCCGGTCGACAGCGAGCACAGTGCCGTGTTCCAGGCGATGCAGGCCGGACGTCGCGAAGAGGTGCGTCGGGTGGTCCTTACCGCCAGCGGGGGGCCGTTTCGCAGCCATACGCCCGAGCAACTCGCGCAGGTTTCGGTCGACGATGCTCTGGCCCATCCCACCTGGGACATGGGCCGCAAGATCACCATCGATTCGGCCACGCTGATGAACAAGGCCTTGGAGATCATTGAGGCCCGCTGGCTGTTCGATCTGGCCCCGGAACAGATTGCCGTGGTGATTCATCCGCAGTCGATCGTCCATTCGATGGTAGAGTACATAGACGGCTCGGTGATCGCACAGCTCAGCCCGCCGGACATGAAGCTGCCGATACAGTATGCGTTGACCTATCCGCAGCGTTGCCCGGGCGTGGCGGCGAAGCTCGATTTCACCTCGGCGATGCAGTTGCAGTTCGAGCCGCCGGATTTCGAGCGGTTCGGCGCGTTGAAGCTCGGGCTCGAAGTCGCCCGGGCGGGAGGCACGGCCGGCGCGGTGCTCAACGGCGCCAACGAAGCCGCCGTGGCCGGTTTCCTCGACGGCGGACTGGCCTTCAACGAGATCGTGCCGGCCTGCAAGAGTGTTCTCGAAAACCACAACTTCGATCCCCAGCCCAACCTGGACTGCGTGCTGCGGTTGGACCGTTGGGCTCGTGAGGAGGTATTGCGTTGGATTTGTGCTTGATTGCGATGAGTTTTGACTGGTCGTTGCTGCTGGTCATTTTCGAGGTGGCCATCGGGCTGGGGATGGTGATCTTCGTCCACGAACTGGGCCATTTTGCCGTGGCGAAGCTTTGTGGCGTGAAGTGCGAGAAGTTCTATCTCGGGTTCGACATCGCCGGGTTGAAACTCTTCAAGTTCACCCGCGGCGAAACGGAATACGGCATCGGCATTTTGCCCTTGGGTGGATACGTCAAGATGCTCGGCCAGGAAGACAACCCGGCCCGGCTGCGCGAAGAGATCGAGCGGGCGAAACGCAAGGCCGCCGAAGCCGACGCTCCTTCAGAAGCCGCGACGGAGCCCGACGCGCCAGAGAAAACCGACGATGGAGAAGACGCTTCGGAAGGTGAGAAGAACACGAAGAAGGACGAGAAAAAACCGGTCGAGCCGCCGATCGATATCGCCGCGGCCGAGCAAGCGCTGTTCGACCCGCGAAGCTACTTGGCCCAAAGCGTGCCGAAGCGGATGGCGATCATCTCGGCCGGCGTGATCATGAACGTGATCTTCGCGTTCATTTGCGCGGTGATCGCGTACAAGATGGGGGTGAAGCAACTCCGCTGTGGCGTCAGCGGCATCGCGCCGGGTTCCGGTGCCTACAAAGCCGGGATCCGCGTCGGCGACGTGCCTGAGAAGATCGGTGATCGCAATATCGAACGCTTCGGCGATCTGAAGGCGGAGATCTCCGTGGGCGATAACGACGACGGGGCCGCGGTCGTCGTGCGACGCGCTGATGGCTCGTATCCCGATATCCCGCCGGTCAAGCTCGATCACCACGGTCTGGCTCCGACCATCGGCATTCTCGCTCCACACACCAACGAGTTGACGTCGGGCGAGCGAGTGGTGATGCCCGGATCTCCTGCGGCAGCGGCCGAACCGGGCTTCGAGCCGGCCGACAAGCTGATCGCGGTCGCTCGAATCGACGAAGACGGGACGGCGGTCGATCGGGAGGTCGTCGAGAGCTACGTCCAATACCACTCGTATCTGGCACGGCATCCACATGACAGGCTGGCGATCACCGTCGAGCGGTCGGCCGGTATCGAGGGCAACGGCACCGAGAGCGGTGGAGCCGAGAGCGATGGGACCGAGACCGAGGAAGTCACCGTCGAGGTCGCCCGCAATCCGATGAAGCGCCTGGGGCTGATCATGGAGATGGGCCAGATCTGCGCGATCCAGGCCGACGCGCCCGAGGCGGTGCGTGAAGGGATCCAACTCGGCGACAGGATTCTCCGTTTCACCACGGAGCCGCCACAGCCGGCGGAAACCGACTCCGACGGCGAGGCTGCCGACGAGGGCCCCCTCGATCCGATGACCTTCCCCGAACAGCTCCGAAAGGAAGCGGCCAAGCATGCCGAGGCGCGTGTCTGGCTGGTCATCGAGCGCGACGGCGAAGAGCTTGGTGCCCCAATCGAAGTGCCGTTGCGCCATACCGACTGGTATGAATACCCCATCGACGAAAGCCAGCCCGTGTCGGCTCCCGCGCTCGGACTCGCCTACCTCGTCGACAATCGTGTGGCCGCAGTCATTCCGGACACGCCGGCCGCCGTGCACGGGCGCATCAAGCCGGGCGACAAGATCGTGGAAGTCACGCTCGTGCCGCCGGACAAGGAAACGCTCGAGAAGTACGACAGCAAGCAGGAGGAGTGGACACTCGTATTCGACGACGAGAAGCAAAACTGGCCGTTCCTGATAACTGTGCTCCAATCGCGCGTGCCCGGCACGCGCGTGAAGCTGAAGTCGGTCTCCGAGGGCGACGAGTACAAGGTCAACGTGACGGCCGAACTGACGCCGTACGACGCCGAGGGTTGGTCCGTCGAGGAACGGGGGCTGATCCTCCAGCCGGATATCTTTCTGCAAACGGGCGACACCTGGGCTGACGCCGTGCGGCTCGGCGCCAAGGAGACCCGCGAGTCACTGCTGTTGGTGCTAAAGTTCCTCCGCAAGATCGGCACGCAGATCTCTCCGAAGGCGGTCGGCGGGCCCGTGGCCATCGCCACGTGGGCCGGACGCGCCGCACAAGAAGGTCCTTCGCAGTTGCTGATCTTCCTCTGCATCATCAGCGCCAACCTGGCGGTGATCAACTTCCTGCCGATCCCCGTGCTTGACGGCGGCCACATGGTCTTCTTGGCATGGGAGGGCATCCGCGGCAAACCGGCCGACGAACGCGTGCAGGCCCTGCTGACCTACATCGGGCTGATCATGATCCTGGCCCTGATGGTCTGGGTGATCGGGCTCGACGTGGGACTGATCCCGCGATAAGCGAGCGTGTCGACGCGCCTTATAGTAGCCATCTCGCTCCGCGAGATGAGCACGTCTCGCAAGGCAAGTGCGTCGATGCGACCTACAGTAGCCGTCTCGCTCCGCGAGATGGGCACGCCTCGCGGGGCCCCGCCCGCGTTTTGGGCCCCGCGCGGGGCCGCGTTACGGCTACTTTGGCTCGCCGGCACGTAGGCGGTCCATACGCGCTTGCCAGTCGCGCAGGTACTGCGGCCGCCAGCGATTGACGGTCTTGGCTCCCGCGCGCCCGCTCTCGGCCAGCGTCGGGTCGGGATCGTCGGTCCAATAGTTCGGCCCGTGATCCGTCTTGACGAACGCGCCGCCCCAATGGGGAGCCGCGGGATCGTCGGGGGCGCCGCGCAGCAGATAGAGCAGCGACGGCGTGTCGCCCATTTTGATGTCGCGTTTCTTACGGAAGTACAGCTCGCCGAGCGCCCCGTGCCCTCTCACGTGCTGCTCGACGAAGCTACGGTTGCCCCACTGCCCGCCCTGCACGCCGCCGATGTACATTCCGCGGAAGGTGGTATCGCTCTCGATCCACCAGAGGTCGCGGTGATTCTCGAAGAGGTAATCGCGCGCGGCCCGATCATTCGCCGTGTTCCAGGAGCCGATCGAGTGGACGCGAATGCGGCGTTTGATCAACGGCTCGTCGTGTACCGCCTGGGCCACGTCGGTGATGCTCCCCCACACGAGCACCCACAACGGACGCGGGTCCTCGGCTTTCGCCCGGGTGACGATCCATCGCGAGCCTTCGGTCGGTTTGCTCCAACCGGCCGACGGCGCCGGACCGACGGCCCCTTGTTTGGTGACGGCTCGCAACGCATCGGGCGCCGGGTAATCCGCCGCGTGGCGCCGCAGCCGAGCGTAGTCGCTTTCGTACGCGGTGATCGTCTCCAGGATATGCTCGGCACGCCCGGCGTGCGGAGGCGACGAGATCAATCCCTCGACGTCGAGCACGTCGGCGTATACCAGCAGATGGACCATCGACTGAAAGTCGTCGGGATCGGAGCCGCCGACGTCGGTCGAGACGATCACCCGGGGCTTGGCTCCCGTCAGGGCCCCGCCGGAAAGTCGGTCGTCGGCTGCGGCCGCCGTGGCCGTGAGCAGAATGGCGAAGATCGTCGGCAAAGCACGGCGTTTCATCGAAGTCCTCCTTTGAGGGGCTGAAGCGTCGTGCCAATTATCATCTCACATAGCAGGCCGAGCAACCCGCTAGCCCGCATTTCTCACCTCGGTGTGCCACTGCTTCGCAGAAGCAGTGCTTCAGCAAGCGCTTGTGAACGGCACTGCTTCCGCGAAGCAGTGGCACACTGTCGATTCGTGCCCCGACCGGTGAGAAATGCGGGCTAGCCAACCCGAAACGCCGGCGGCCCGGCCGCCGTCGTGAAGAACTCCGCCGCGTTGGCGTGTTGGGGGAATTCGAGGCGATAGCCGGTGGCCCAATCCCGCAGCATCGCCTCCGCGCGCGACTTCTCGACCAACGCCCAAACGCCGCCGCCGAAACCGCCGCCGAAGGACGAAGCGGCCACCGCCCCGCATCGCCGGGCGGCCGCGGCCAGGTGGATCGTCTCGGGAACTTGCGTGCCCAGCAGGCGTTCGGCTGCCTGTTGCGAGCGCTTGACCATCCGGCCGAAGCGGCGTAGATTGCCCTGCGATAACGTCTCGCTGGCCGCAGGGATGATCTCATTGTTCTCCATTATGAAGTGCACCAGACGCGCCAGCAACGCGGCCGGCTCGTCGCGTGCCGCGGCAACGATCTTGTGCAGCCGGGTCGGCGCATCGGGCGAACTGTCCAAAATGGCCGCCAAGTGCGGATCGTCTCGCCCGGTCGCCGCACGCCAGAGGTCGACGATCGTGGACGCCAGCCGCGAGGCCGCATTGTATTTCTCTTGTGCGGCGCCGGTCTTCTCGGCCACCACGCCGCTGACGGCCACTGCAAAGACGTAGCCCTCGGGCAATTCGATCGCCCGCTCAAACCGCACCGGACAATACGCGAACTGGCTCACGTGTCCCGGCCGGGCGCAGAGGATCGCCGTATGGTCCTCGCTCCCGCCGAAGGTGCCCACGCCGCGGTCGCCGTGCAGCAAACCGAAGCTCTGGCCGTTCTCCACGGTGCCCAAGTACTCGGCCAATCGCAGCGGGATGCTGAACAGATCGGGGCAGTCCAACGGTGCCGACAGGTCGTTGACCTCGGCCAGGGCAAGGAACACGCCCACGATCAGCGCGCTGGAACTGCTCATCCCGGCCGCCGGCGGCAAGTCGCTGGCAAACGCGATATCGGCCCCCAGACGCGCGGTGGGGAAGTTGCGGGCGAGCCGTCGGGCAACCGTCATCGGGTAGTTCGACCAGTGTCCCGCACGGGGTGTCAACTCCGGCGTCATCGCGAACTCGACCGATTCGGCGCCGATCGCGTCGATCACGCATACGCGGCGGTCGCTGCGCGGTGCGACCGCCAGGCAGAACCCCCGCTCGGCCGCGGCGACCATGCTGCGTCCGCCAGCGTAGTCGGTGTGCTTGCCGAGCACTTCGATCCGGCCCGGCACGTAGAAGAGGGTGACCTCTTGGGGGCCGTGTGGCGAGAGCGGAGCCGGCAGTGCCTCGCGGGCCTTCGCAAGCAGTGTGGCCTTCGCGTGTGCCGCCTCACGGTCCAACCCGCCCTCGCGGAGCTTCTCGGTCAGGATGCCGCGATAGTCAAAGTCGATCACGACTACGTCTCCCGCTCGACGTCGGTCGCTCCCGTAACGCCCAGGGAGGCCAATGCCCGTTCGGCGGCCTGCTCGGCGCCGTGGATACAATCCGGAATGCCCACGCCGTGATAGGCGTTGCCGGCCAACTCGAAGTGGGGCAAGTCGGCCACCCGGGCTTCGATCTTGGCCACGAGCTGCTTGTGGTCGACATGATACTGGGGCATCGTGTTCGGCCATCGGGCCAGCCGGGCGTAGGTCGGCTCGCCGTCGATCTTCAGAAGGGCGGCCAGCTCGCCGAGCACCTGCGGCCGCAGTTGGTCTTCGTCCATCTCGGCCATTTCCGGATATCGCGATCCGCCCACGAACACCCGCAACAATACCTTGCCCTCCGGGGCCCGATGCGGATACTTCCGGCTGCTGAGACTACAGGCGAGGATCGGGCTCTTCTCGACCGCTGGCACCACGATGCCCATGCCGTCCAGCGGATGGCCGATCTGCTGGCGATCGAAGCCGAACGTGAGGATGGCCGTGCCGGAGTGATCGATCGAACCCAACTCGCTCCCCAATTCCCCGTCGATCGGCCCCAGCAATTTCCCCGCCACCTGCGACGGCACCGTAAAGACCACCGCGTCGAACCGCTCTCCCTCTTCCTCCGGGAGAGGGCCGGGGTGAGGGGGCGCCACCGTTCCGCCAGCCATCTTCTCGCCCGCCACCTCCTTTTCCACAACCCCTTGCTCCGCAACCTCACAAGTCCGCAATCACCACCCCGCTCCGTCCCGCTCGATCGCCCGCACAGCCGTTCCCAGTCTCACCGCCCCCGCCGGCAGCCGGTCGGCAATCGCCTGCACCAAACTCGACAGGCCGTCGCGAAGCGTGACGAACATGCTGAATCGCGGCCCACTCTCGGCCTTGTCGCTGGCCTTGGTTTTCGACCTTCGACGGGCGGAAATCTGGCTGCGCATGGCGCGAATCAGGCTGCCGTGGTTGCGCTCCATTTCGCGGAATCGCGAGAGCGTGGCGGCCACGCTGAGCTTCTCCAGGTCGGCCGCGTAGACCGCACTGACCAGCGGCTCGACCAGCCGCTCGTAGGCCTCGCGCCCCAGCCGCCGCCGCACAAACGCGGCCATGCTCTCGTCGGCGTCGTCCTTGCGCGGCGGGATGAAATACTCCAGGGCACACCGCAGCTTACCCAAGGGGCTGAGGATTGGCGTCAGCGCCAGCGGCCAAAGCCGCGTGGGGGCCATCATCAGAAAGCCGTCGGGCAGTTTGCAGAGCCGCCCGCCACGGACGACGAAGGTCTGCCGGCATTCGGGGTTCGTTTGCACGAGGCGATCTTCGATGCCCAGCCGCCGGCAGAGGTCGACCCCCCAGGGCAACGTAGTGATGAAGTTGTCGACGCCCTGCTCGACCTGAAAACCCTCTTCGTGGATCGTCCACAGCGCCCCGCCAAGCCGATCGCGGCTCTCCAGCAGCACCACGTCACAGGCAGGATCCAATTCCACCAGCCGATGCGCAGCCGCCAGTCCGGAGATTCCCCCGCCGACCACGGCAATTCGTCGAGTTGTTGTTGGCGGGCTCAAACGGGGCTGCTGAATGAACGGAGACCGGGGCGGGGAGAATGGGGCTCAGACTCTATTGTAGTG
>CAYYNP010000034.1:0-51439 GCA_964472545.1 uncultured Planctomycetaceae bacterium
ACCCCCTCACCCCGCCCGCTACGCCGAACTCCACGCCAAATCGAACTTCTCCTTCCTCGAAGGCGCCTCCCACCCCGACGAACTCGTCCGCCGGGCCGCTGAGTTGGGCTACGCGGCGTTGGCGGCGACCGATCGCAACAGCCTCGCCGGCGTAGTGCGGGCACACGGGGCAGCCAAGGACGTGGGCTTGAAGTTGCTGATCGGTGCCGAGATCACGCCCGACGACGCGCCGCCGGTGGTGCTGTTGGCCACCAATCGGGCCGCCTACGGCCGGCTCGCCCGGCTGATCACCCTCGGCCGGCGACGCGCGGAGAAGGGCGAGTGCCGGCTGGGGTTTGAAGATGTTGCGGAGCACGCGGAGGGACTCATCGCCTGTGTTGGGGGGAATTGCAAATTGCAGATTGCGAATTGCAAAATGCAAATTGAAGAAGGCAAGTATCGCAATGGAAAGCCATGCCATTCCAACCCACTACTCACCACCCATCACTCACCACCTGCCACCTCTACCTCCCCACTCCCCACTCCCCACTCCCCACTCGCCGCTGCCCACTATCCACTAACCACTAACCACTTACTCCACTACCGCGACGCCTTCCCTGGCCGCTGTTATCTGCTGGCGGAGTTGCATCACGGGCCGGACGATCGCGGGCGACTGGGGCAATTGGCCGAGTTGGCTCGGGCTGCGGGGATTCCACTGGTGGCGGCCGGGGACGTGCATTATCACGTGGCCGAGCGTCAGGCGTTGCACGACGTGCTCACGGCGGTGCGGCACGGCACGACGGTGGCCGCGGCGGGGAAGCATCTGCTGGTTAACGCGCAACGGCATTTGAAAGCGCCGCAGCAGATGGCGGCGCTGTTTGCCCAGATGCCGGAAGCGGTCGCACGCACGGTCGAGATTGCCGATCGTTGCACGTTTTCGTTGGACGAACTGCGCTACGAATATCCCGAGGAATTAGCCCCGGCCGGCGAAACGCCGATCGAGTATCTCGCGCGGCTGAGTTGGGCCGGTGCGCAGGAGCGATACCCCGGCGGCGTGCCGCAGAAAGTGCGACGGCTGCTGGAGCACGAGTTGCGGTTGATTGAGGAGTTGCACTACGAGGCCTATTTCCTCACCGTATGGGATCTGGTCCGTTTCGCCCGGCGGCGCGGGATTTTGTGTCAGGGACGCGGCTCGGCGGCCAACTCGGCCGTTTGCTATTGCCTGGGCGTTACCTCGGTCGATCCCGGGCGGATGGACCTGCTCTTCGAGCGGTTCGTCAGCCGCGAACGGGACGAGGCCCCGGATATCGACGTCGATTTCGAACACGAGCGGCGCGAGGAGGTGCTGCAATATCTCTATGAGAAGTACGGCCGCGAGCGGGCCGGCATGACGGCCGTGGTGATCACCTATCGGCCGCGTTCGGCGATCCGCGACGTGGGCAAGGCCCTGGGCCTCTCGCTCGATCGGGTCGACGCGCTGGCCAAACGGGTCGAGCGCTTCCACAGCGAGCCGGAACTCGAAGAACGGGCGCACGAGGCCGGCATCGATCCGGCCAGCCGCACCGGCAGCCAACTCGTCGAGTTGGTCAACCAGTTGGTCGGCTTCCCGCGCCATCTTTCCCAACACACCGGCGGCATGGTGATGACCCGGGGGCCGCTTTGCGAGTTGGTGCCCATCGAAAACGCGGCCATGCCCGAGCGGACCGTGATCCAGTGGAACAAGGACGACCTGGACGAGTTGGGCATCCTCAAGGTCGACTGCCTGGCGTTGGGCATGCTGACGGCGATCCGCAAGTGTTTCGCGTTGGTGGATAAGCACCATGGCCGCCGCCTCACGCTGGCCGACGTGCCCGAGGGCGACGAGGCGGTCTACGCCATGATCTGCCGGGCCGACACGATGGGCGTGTTCCAGATCGAAAGCCGCGCCCAGATGAGCATGCTGCCGCGGCTGCGGCCGCGGTGCTTTTACGATCTGGTGATCGAGGTGGCCATCGTGCGGCCCGGGCCGATCCAGGGCAATATGGTCCACCCGTATCTGCGGCGGCGCAACGGCGAAGAAGCGGTCGAGTTTCCCAACGAGGCGATCCGCCAAGTCTTGGGCAAGACGCTCGGCGTGCCGCTGTTTCAAGAGCAGGCGATGCGGCTTGCGGTGGTGGCGGCCGGCTTCACGCCCGGCGAGGCCGATCAACTCCGCCGGGCGATGGGTGCCTGGCGTCGGCCGGGGCTGATCGACCAGTTCCGCCGCAAGCTGATCGACGGCATGCTCGACAAGGGTTTTTCCATGCAATACGCCGAAGCCGTTTTCACCCAGATCCGCGGCTTCGGCGATTACGGCTTCCCCGAGTCGCACGCGGCCGCCTTCGCCCTGCTGGTCTACGTCTCCGCCTGGCTGAAGCACCACTACCCGGCCGCCTTCTGCTGCGCCCTACTCAACAGCCAGCCGATGGGCTTCTACGCCCCGGCCCAATTGATCCGCGACGCCAAGCAGCACGGCGTCGACGTCCTACCGGTCGACGTCAATCACAGCCGGTATGATTGCACGCTGGAGGTTGCCGCAGGGCATGCGCGGGAGAGCAGGAGAGCAGGAGAGCGGGGGAGCAGGGGAGCGGGGGAACAGGAGAATGGGAGAACGGCATTATCACAGCCTGATCCATCTTCTTTCCTCACCACTCACCACTCACCACCCACCACTCCATCCGAACTCCCCACTCCGAACTCCGAACTCCCCACTAACCACTCCCCCTCCCTCCGCCTCGGCCTGACCATGCTCCACGGCCTCGTTGCGGCCGGCGCCGAGCGGATCGCCGCCGCCCGCGGCGACGGGCCGTTTCGCTCGATGGACGATTTTGCCCGACGGACCGGACTCGGCCGCGGCGTGCTTTCGCGGCTGGCCAAGGCCGATGCGTTTGCGTCGCTTGAGCTCAATCGGCGCGAGGCCCTGTGGGATGCGCTGGCGGAGGATCAAAAGGAGTTGCCGCTGTTCGATCAAGCCGGGACGAGTGAAACTCGCGACGAACTATCGGCGCGTTGCACGCGGCCGACAGGCCTTCCTGCCATGTCGGCTGCCGAGGAAGTGTTGGCCGACTATCGTACGACCGGGTTGTCGCTAAAGGCCCATCCGTTCGAGTTTCTCCGCCGTGGCCTGGACGAGCTGGGCGTGGTGCCGGCCGAGCAACTCGGCACCTGGCCCAACGGCAAGCCGGTCTGCGTGGCCGGAATCGTGCTCGTCCGCCAGCGCCCCGGCACGGCCAAAGGCATCACCTTCGTCACCCTCGAAGACGAAACCGGCGTGGCCAACCTGATCATCCGTCAAAACGTCTGGAACCGATTCCGCCAGGCAGCCTTGGCGGCGAAGCTGCTCTTGGCTCGAGGGAACTTGCAGCGGCAAGGCCGGGTGATTCACGTGTTAACCACGGCGTTGGAAGACATTTCGCCGCGATTGGAGGCGATTCATGCGCGATCGCGGGATTTCTGTTGAGGACATCGTCATAGTAGTCATCTTGCTCCGCAAGATGTCGTGACGTCTCGCGGAGCGAGACGACTACTATTCCACGCGCACGCGCTGAGCCAGCAGTTCAACCCGAGCCAAATCGAGCCGTGACGGCAGCAACTGCCGGAGATTCTCCCCCGCAGCGGCGATGCCGAGCTTGACGGCGTCGACCATCTTCCGGCCGTCGCGGACGGCCCAGGCGATGGCGGCGGCCGTGCAGTCGCCGCAGGCGATGGGGTTGACGATCTGGTCGGCCGGCGGGGGGAAAAAGCGGTAGGTTTCGCTGGCGGAGGTGGCCCAAACGGGATCGGCGCCTTGGGTGATGACGACCCAAGTGGCGCCGCAGGCGTTGAGCGAACGCATGGCCTTCAGTAACGAGTCGTCATCATCCAACGTATGGCCGACGGTGGCGGCCAGTTCCTCGCGGTTGGGTTTGACCACCAGCGGCTTGAACTCCAGCACCGAGAGAAGCCCCTCGCCGCGGAAGTCGAGCACCATCGGGCACGGCGTGCGCTCGACGAGTTCTCGGTAATACGATGCCGGCGTTCCATCCGGCAGGGAACCGGTGAGCACCACGATCTCCGCCCGGGCGGCCTCTTCGGCGTAGGCAGCGAGGTACGCGTCGAGTTCTCCCTGCCGCAGCGGCCGGGCGTTTTCAACCAACTCGGTCATCGTGTCGGCCGCGCGGTCGAGGATCGTGGTGCAGACGCGGGTGGCCGCGCGGGTCTCGATCCATCGCCGCGGCACGCCGAGTTGCTCGAACTCGCGATCCATCTCCAATAGCGGCTGTCCGCCGGCCGGGGCCAACGTGAGGCTCGGGCCGCCGAGGTGATGGGCCGCGTTGCCGGCGTTGGTCACCTTGCCGGCCGTACACCAATGGGCCTCCCGGGCGCGGTTGACCTCGCCGTAGCGGAAGCTGTCGAAGAGAAGGAACTGTTGCCAGGCGGGGCTCAAACCGGCCGAGAGGATCACAGGAGTTCCTCCAGGAGTTGCGTCAGGTCGTCGTCGGAGAGGTCGCGGGGATTGCCGCTCATGCTGCTGCCGCGGGAACTCTTGACCAGGGCCGGGATCTGCTCCGCTTTGACACCCACCTGCGAAAGCCGCCGCGGCAGGCCGAGCCGATCGCAAAGCCCTTCGATCTCTTCGATGAGAATCTCGACCGCGTCGTAATCCGAAACGGACGCCGCACGGGGAAAGACCTCGCGGGCCAGCCGAGCCAACTCAGCTTCTCGAACGTCGCGATTGACCCGCAGGGCCGTCGGCAGCATCAACGCACAGGCCACGCCGTGCGGCACGCGGCAGTGGATGCCCAACGCCGGGGCCACGCCGTGGGCCATCCCCAGGCCCGAATTGGCCAACGCCATGCCGGAGAGCAGCGCCGCGTGGGCCATCCGCTCCCGGGCAGGCTGCGACGTGCCCTCTTCCACCGCGGTGGCAATTGCCGGTACGGCCAAGCGCAGTCCTTGCACGGCCAGGGCCTGGGGGATCGGCTGGGCTTTGCGAGAGATGTAGCTCTCGATCAACTGCGTGATCGCGTCCATGCCGCTGGCGGCGGTCACGTCCGGCGGCATGCTGGCGGTCAACTCCGGGTCCAACAGCGCAATCCGCGGCACGAGCCGTTCGTTGCGCAGACTCTTCTTGAACGGCGGGTCGTACGACGAGATCACCGCGTTCTTGGTCGCCTCGGCTCCAGTGCCAGAGGTCGTGGGCATGGCCAGCACGGGCAGCGGCGGGTCGACGATCTGCAAATCACGGCCGACGTTTTCCAAGTAATCCTTTACCGTGGGGCTTTCCGCGTTGGTGGCCATGGCGGCGGCCGCCTTGGCCAGATCGATCGCCGCCCCGCCGCCGACGGCCAACACGAGATCACCGTCGCCGGCGTCACGGTCGCGGATAAGCTCGGCCACCCGATCCACGTCGTCGACCTCCGGCTCGTGATCGATCGTAGCCAACGGCGAAGGATCGACGCCGGCCGCCTCGAGCAAGTCGGAGATTTCGTCCATGACTTGCTTGGCGATGGTGATCGGCAATCCGCAGATCAAGAAGGCCCGCTCGCCCAGTGTGCGTGCCAAGGTTCCCGCATCCCGGCGACGTCCCCAGCCGAAGACGATCCGTTGCGGTGCGAGCAGTTCGTATTGAAGTTGGCCGTTACCGTTCATGATCGGCTCCCATGAAAGTAGTCATCTTGCTCCGCAAGATGAACCGTTGTCTTGCAACGCAGCCATCTTGTTGCGGTAGGGCAGGTTTCAGCAGGATAGGGCTTCGTCTCGCGGAGCGAGACGGCTACTATGGCCAGTTGCTTCCCCCGAGGGCACTCCATATAATAGCCGAACGTGAAATGGCGACAACCGGCGGCCCGCTTTGGGAATCCTGCTATGAAACACTCGCGTTCGGTCTTTTGTGCCTTGTTTTCGGCCCTCTTCGTGGCTCTGCCGGCGTCTGCGGCGGAGTTGGATTCGTTGCTCGAGACGCTTCGCGCGGTGGGGCCGAAGGGGGCCGGCCATCGCGAGGCGATCGTGGCCTGGCGAGAACTCTCGCGGGCCAAAGCCGCGCAACTGCCGGAGATCCTGGCCGGGCTCGACGGCGAGGACGGCAAGCCCGCCGGACCGTTGGCGGCCAATTGGATTCGCGCTGCGGTGGATACGATCTCCGAACGCGAGCTGCGCGGCGGCGGGAAACTGCCGGCGACGGAGTTGGAGCGGTTTGCGCGCGACACGCAGCATGCCCCCAATGCCCGGCGGCTGGCCTACGAGTTGCTCTGCCGCGTCGATCGCACGGCGCCCCAGCGGCTCGTGCCCGGCATGCTCGACGACCCCAGCCTCGAGATGCGCCGCGACGCCGTGGCCCGATTGATCGAGCAGGCGGCCGCGTTGGAGAAGACGGACCAGAAAGAGAAGGCGTTGGCGATCTTGCAGAAGGCTTTTGCGGCCTCGCGCGACGTCGATCAGATCGGTTCGCTGGCTGGACGGATCGACAAGCTCGGCGGCAAGATCGATCTGCCGCGGCATTTCGGCTTCTTGCTCGAGTGGAAACTGATCGGCCCGTTCGACAACACCGGCGAGAAGGGATACGACGTGGTCTATCCGCCCGAGCGGGCGATCGATCTGGACGCGTCGTACGACGGCAAGCACGGCGAAGTGCAGTGGAACGATTACGTGAGCACGGACAAACACGGCAAAGTCGATCTGAACGCAGCCTGCGGCAAGGAGAAGGACGTTCTCGCCTATGCAACGGCCGAGTTTTTCGCCGACGCGGAGCACGAGGTCGAGTTCCGTAGCTCGTCGCACAACGCAATCAAGCTGTGGCTCAACGGTGAGCCGATCGGCGAGCACAACATCTACCACACTGGCGGGGTAATCGACCAATACGTCAACCGTGGCGTGCTGAAGCCCGGCCGCAACGTGATCCTGTTGAAGGTCTGCCAGAACGCCCAGACGCAGAGTTGGGCCGAAGCTTGGGTCTTCCAGCTTCGCGTCTGCAACCAGATCGGTACGGCCGTGCTTTGCACGCAACGCGACAAGTAACCCGACGGGAATCGATACGCATGAAGACAACGCTCCTCAGTATTACTGTGGCAACGGCGGCCGTGCTGCTTTTCGGCGGTGCCGACTGGCGCCAGTTCCACGGCAACACGGGCAACCCGGTGGCCGACGAGACCCGACTGCCGCTGCGCTTCGACGAGCAGACGAACGTCGCCTGGAAGGCCCCGCTGCCGGGCCGCGGGCCGTCGAGCCCGATCGTCGTCGGCGGCCGTATCTTCTTGACCTGCTCCAGCGGGGCCAAGGGCGACCGGCTGCACTTGTTATGCCTCGACGCGGCCAAAGGCAGGCCGCGTTGGCATCGCCAGCTTTGGGCCACCGGCCATCCCAAGTGCCATCCGTTCGGCGCCAACGCCACGCCCACGCCGGCCAGCGACGGTCGCCTGGTCTTCGCGTTCTATTCGTCGAACGACCTGGCCTGCTTCGACCTGGACGGCAACCTGCGGTGGTTTCGCGGCCTGGCCCACGACTATCCCAAGGCCCGCAACGACGCCGGCATGTCGTCCTCGCCCGTCGTCTCCGGCGATACGGTGATCGTGCAGGTGGAGAATCAGGGCGATTCGTTTGCGGCCGGGATCGATACCGCCACCGGAGAAACCCGATGGCGCATCGAGCGCGAGCCGGACGCCAGTTGGTGCTCGCCGGTAGTACTGCGCGGCAAGACGCCGGGGGACGACGTGCTGCTGTTGCAGTCTCGTTCGCAGTTGACCGTACACGTGCCGCGCACCGGCGGGTTGCTCTGCCGTTACGAAGACAACTGCCACACGATCTCGACGGCCACGCCCTGCGGCGACCGCGTCTACTTGCCGGCCAACGGGTTGCACGCGTTTGAGTACGATCGGGCTGCTCGCAAGCTGAAGGAGATTTGGTACGAGGAGCGGCTTCGTTCGGGCAACGCCTCGCCGGTGATCCACGACGGACGGATCTACACGATCAAATCGCCGTCGATCCTCGTCTGCGCCGACGAAGCCGACGGCAGCGTGCTGTGGCAACTTCGGCTGAAAGGCCCGCAATGGTCGACGCCCGTGCTGGCCGGCGGCCACCTCTACGTCGTCAGCCACGGCGGTGCGGTGCAGGTGGTCGAGTTGGGCGAGGAAGGCAAGTTGGTGGCCACGTGCCAGATCGACCCGGCGATGCTCGCCTGTCCGGCGGTGGCCGACGGGGCGATCTACTTCCGTAGCGACCGGCAACTTTGGAAGGTGGCATTTGATTAGGTTCTGCCGGAAAGCCGTAGAGTAGTCATCTCGCTCCGCGAGATGTCGGTTCGTCTCGCGGAGCGAGACGACTACTATGTGGGAATTGTGGTGCGTTGCACGCACCCTACGAGATTTGAAGTTCACCCCGTGACCGATTCGATCGAAATCCAACCCTGCGGGCCCATTCGCGGCGCGATCCGGCCACCGGGGTCGAAGAGCATTACGAATCGGGCGCTGGTCTGCGCGGCGCTGGCCGACGGGCAGTCGACGCTTGCCGGGGCGCTCGATAGCGATGACACGCGAGTGATGATCGAGGCGCTCGGCCGGTTAGGGCTATCGGTCGAGCACGACCGCGAGGCGCGCACGGTCCGCGTGGCCGGATGCGGTGGGGCGATTCCCGCCGCCGAGGCCGATCTCTATGTGGCCAACAGCGGCACCACCGTGCGGTTCCTTACGGCGATGGTTGCTCTGGGCCACGGGACGTTTCGCCTCGACGGCACGCCGCGAATGCGCCAGCGCCCCATCGGCGATCTGCTTCACGCCCTGGAACAACTGGGAACCGATGCGGCCAGCGCAGCCGGCAGCGACTGCCCGCCGGTCGTGGTTCGTGCGTCCGGATTGCCGGGCGGCCGGGCCACCGTGGCCGGCGATATCTCGAGCCAGTATCTCAGCGGGCTGCTGATGGCCGCTCCGTGTGCGACCGGCGACGTGGAGCTTTGCGTCGAGGGAGAGCTCGTCTCCAAGCCGTACATCGAGATCACGCTGGCGGTGATGAGTGCTTTCGGTGCCAGCGTGGAACGAGACGCCTACGCCCGCTTTGTGGTGCCCGGCCGCCAGACGTATCGAGCGCGATCGTACGCCGTCGAGCCCGACGCCTCGGCCGCCAGTTACTTCTTCGCTGCCGCGGCGATCACCGGCGGCCGCGTTATGGTCGACGGGCTTTCGCGCGAGAGTCTCCAAGGCGACGTCGGCTTCTGCGACTGTCTCGAGCAGATGGGCTGCCGGGTCGAGTACGGTGAAGACCAGATCACCGTCGCCGGCCGCCCGCTAAGAGGGATCGACGTCGACATGAACGCGATCAGCGACACGGTGCAGACGCTTTCGGCCGTAGCCCTGTTCGCCGACGGACCGACCACCGTTACCAACGTGGCCCACATCCGGCACAAGGAAACCGATCGGCTGCGGGCGGTGGCCACCGAACTGCGGAAGCTGGGTGCCGAGGTGGACGAGCGCGACGACGGCCTGCGGATCACGCCCACCGCGCGGCACGCCGCCGAGATCGACACCTACGACGATCACCGCATGGCGATGAGCCTGGCGTTGGTGGGGCTTGGAACGCCCGGCGTGGTGATCCGCGATCCCGGGTGTACGGGGAAGACCTACCCCGCGTTCTTCGATGACCTGGCCCGGCTGGCGGCCGGATAAGACAATGCCGGACGATAGCTGGGTACTTCGACCCGGGTATTTCGATGAGACGCGGCTACTTCGGATTCGGCGTTCGCAGCCGTGCTTCGCGGCGGGCGATCGACTCGAGCAGAGCATCGGCGCGGCGCAACAACTCGCTGCCGTGCTCGTCGGCGTTGCGATTCGGGTTGGCCGGATCCAAGGCCCGGAACCTCCCCTGGCAGTGGTCGCAGACCACGATTCGGCCAAGATACTGCACGCGAATCCGCGCTGGCCGCCCGCACGTTGGGCACTCTTGTATGAAATAAGTTGGACTGGGCACGCTCGTACCTCCTGCTGCCAGTCGGCGATCCGTCTGAGACCTATATCCTGCCACCTGGCGAAGCTCCTGTCAAGCGTACGGGCGAAGAATAGGCGGTGCAGTAGCTCTGGCGAACGCGCGCAGGATAGCGAAGCCACTTGCCCAGTTCTGCCCCGAATTGACCATACTCCGGCCTCACGCAATGGGATTGTGGGCAAAATGTGAGCTATGAGCAGGTGGCTGCTGCGGATATTCTGCCCATCTTGACGCCGACAGGTTGGGAAATCCGAGTAATCCGGGCTAGGCGAATTGGCCGGGATGCGGATATAATCCGCCGCCCTCCATCCGCAGAGGGTAGTCCTGCTCCTTTCCCGACCCCCCGACTCGACGATGATCGGACAGGGAAGTCCGACAACATCGCCACGTATATCGACGACGACCGCCAAGGCACTGGCGGCCGGTTGGTGGCGATTTGCCGTAGCGGTCTGCGGGTTGTTGATGCTCGGCAGCCGGCCTTCCGCAGCCGACACGCTGGGACTCCGCATCGAATGGGGCGGCGCAGCGCGGCGCTGGGTAGGCAGCGTGTCGATCAGCGAAGGCACTCTCTCCGGTGCCAGGGCGCTGGGAATCGAGGCCGACGAGCCGGGGTCGATGTGGTTCGATCGCGGGTATCTGGCCTTACTGCAGCGAAGCCCTCGGCTCTACGACGGCGTGGATCTGTTCGTCGATGCCCCGGCCGACGCGAAGCTGCTGATGCAACTCGCGCCGGCCGAGGACCCGACGCAGCTTCGGCAATTCGAGATTCCCCTGAGTCAGTTGCTCAAGGAGGCGCAGGACGACGCCTACACCCAGGAACTCGACGACCGAGGAAACCGGCTGACCGCGCGGCGTACTCCCGGCGATGCGCTGCGTGTGAGCTTCGCCCGCGACTCGTTGGTATTCGCTCCCGGCGAGAAGTGCGCCTTCAGCATAGAAAACCACCTGCTGCCGCTGACGGCGGGCACCGAAACGCAGATCTCGGTGCAGCTTACGTTACCGGGCGGACAGAAGGAGACGCTGGCCGGGCACCGCGTACGTGCCGGACAGACCACCGCACTACACGTCGACGACGCCGTGATGCCCGAGCGGGAGGGCGTCTACGAGCTATTGGTCACGGCTGCATACGAACCCGATTGGCAAGAGGCCGTCCTGCGTCGGCCGCGGGAATGGAAACAACCTGTGACGGTAGCGCGGCGGAGAATCCAACTCCTGGTAGTTGGCGAAACGCCGCCTGCCGCTACGACGACCGCCCCGGCAAAGCTGGCCCGCGTGGGCGACGATATCGAACCGAACAGTCCTCGTTGGCAGCAGCGTCTGGCAAGTCTGGCAAAGCTGCCCGACGCGATCAAGAAGATCCCCGGCATCGGCTCGCCGCCGTTGGGCAACGGGCAGATGCGGATCGTGCGTCATCGGCTGGGTGAATTGGCCCAGTTGAGTCCCAGCGGCCTCTCGCCGGACGTAAGCTGGGAGGCCTATACGCTGTCGATCGAGCGGCCCGGTTTGCCCCACGTGTTGGAGGTCGAGTATCCCAGCGACCTGCCGCAGACTCTGGGCATCAGCATCCTGGAACCCGACGCCGCCGGGGCCCTGTTGCCGGTGGGGCTCGACTCGGGGATCGATCGGGCCGAGCAGATGATATCCGATTCCGCCGAACCGCGCTGGTTGGTGCATCGGGTGGTCTTCTGGCCGCGGACGAAGCGTCCGCTGGTCCTGCTGAGCAACCTTCGCGACGACGCCCCGGCGGCCTACGGCAGGTTGCGCGTGCGCGGCGGCTGGCAACAGTTGCCCAAGACGTTCACCAACTGGCAATGGCCGCAACCGCAGCGTATGCTGGCGGCGTATCTCGACAGGCCGCTGTTTCCCGAGAACTTCTCTGCCGGCGGCGCCGTGAGCAAGTGGTCGAGCCGTACGTTGGACGACTGGCACACGTTCTACCAGGGCGGCACGCGATTGGTCGAGTATCTGAACTACGGGGGCTACAACGCCTTGATGATTGCCGCGCTGGCCGACGGCAGCACGATCTATCCCAGCCGATTGCTGGAACCGACGCCGCGTTACGATACGGGCGTCTTCCTGGCGGCGGGCCAGGACCCGTTGCGCAAAGACGTCTTGGAGATGCTCTTGCGGCTGTTCGACCGCGAAGAGCTGCAACTGATTCCCACGCTCGAGTTCGCGGCCCCGCTGCCGGAGTTAGAGGCCCTGCTGCGGCAGGGCGGAGCCGACGTGGCGGCGATCGAATGCATCGGCGCCGACGGGAGACCGTGGCGCCAGGTCCATCCTCCCCAGCGTGGACTGGCGCCACACTACAACCTGCTCGACCCGCGCGTGCAGGAAGCGATGCTGCGCGTGATCCGCGAACTGACCGGCCGCTACGCCCCGCGTCACCGTTCGTTCGCCGGTTTGGGCGTTCGCCTCTCGGCCACCGGCTACGCGCAGCTTCCCGGGCCTCAATGGTGCCTCGACGACGCGACGATCGCCCGCTTTGAGCAGGACCAGGGCATCGACGTCCCCGGCGAAGGAACCGAGCGTTTCGCCCGACGGGCGGAGTTCTTCCGCCACCCGGAGAATCGCGACAAATGGCTGCGTTGGCGGGCCGAACAACTTGGCCGTTTCTATCGGCGGATGGACGCCGAACTGGCCGCCGTGCGGCCCGACGCCCGTTTGTACCTGATCGGAGCGGGCACCACCGACGGGGCGGAGATGGGCGACGCCTTGTTGCCGTCGCTGCCGCGGAAGACATCGATTACCGGCACGCTGTTGCGCGCCGGCATCGACGTGCAGCAGTTCCGCACTGCCGCCGGCGAGGGCGTCCGCGGGCCGATCTTGTTGCGTCCCGAGCCGATCGTGGCAACCGGCAGCCTCGGCGCCCGGGCGGTCCCGCTGGAATTGGCGCAGATGTCCGACGTGGACGACGCCTTCCGGGACCTGGCTGCACCGGGCAGCCTGTTCTACCATCGGCCGCAAGAGGTCCGCATCGCGTCGTTCGACCGCAAGAGCCCCTTCGACCCGACCTACACGTCGCTGGTGGTCCATCCGGTCCCCTCGGCCCGGCAGAATCGGCGGCGGTTTGTCCATAGTCTGGCCACGCTCGATTCGCAGGTGATGGTCGACGGCGGTTGGATGCTCCCGCTGGGTCAGGAAGATTCGGTGCAGGATTTGGTGGCCGCCTATCGGCTCTTGCCGGCGGTGCCGTTTCGCGATGCCGACGACCGCGGCGGGGCCGAGTCGTCGCAGCCGGTGACCTTCCGTTACGCGACCCACCAGGGACAGACCTACATCTACGCGGTGAACGATGCGCCGTTCAGCACGTCGGCCCGTGTGCGGATCGGCGCGCCGCCCGATGCCGAATTGTGGGAATCGACCCGTCCAGACTCCTTCGGGCCGTTGAGCGTCGACGCTCAAGGGGCCTATTGGACCGTCGACCTGCAGCCGTACGATTTGGTCGTCGGCGTGCTCTCGCGGCCCGGGGCGACGTTGGCACGGCCCGAGGTCTCCTTCGACGAACAAGTCGCGGCGGCCTGCCAGGCGAAGATTCGCGATCTGACGGCTCGGGCTGCGGCGCTGCGCGATCCGCCGTTGCCGCTGACGCTGCTGGGCAACCCCGACTTCGAGTTACCCACCGTCGACGGCAATCCGATGCCCGGCTGGCTTGCCGTCGGCCAGGGGCCCACAGCAGCCACGCTCGACGCCCAAATGCGGCACGGCGGCCAGGCTTCCGCCCGGCTGACCAACACGTCGGGAGTCACCAGCCTGGTCAGTTTGCCGTTCGCGCCGCCGAAGACCGGGCGCTTGTCGATGTCGGTCTGGCTGCGCGTGGCCGATGCGGCCCGGCAGCCGCCGTTGTGGCTGGCGCTCGACGGCAAGCGGCACGGCGAGACCTACTACCGCTACGCCCCCGTGGGACAGGTTGCCCAAGTTGCGGCGGCCTCCGGTCCGGACGCCAACCGGGGCGTGACGCTAGGCGAACAATGGGCCGAGTACATCCTCAAGGTCGACGACCTGCCGCTGGACGGGCTGTCGGACCTTCGCGTGCGGTTCGACCTGATGGGACCCGGCGAAGTCTGGATCGACGACGTTAAGCTCTACGACATGGACTTCAGCGACAACGAGACGGAAGTCCGAGAACTCTCCAACCTGATCACCCTGGCCCACATCCGGCTGAAAAACCAACAGATCGGCGACTGCCTACGGCTGCTCGAGGGCTATTGGCCTCGATTCCTCGAGGAGAACGTGGCCTTGCCGCTGGAGGAGCCCGACGATCTGCCGGTCGTCCACACACCGCAAAACCCCGCAGAGGAGCAGGTTCCCAAGACGGGGCTGCTGCGCCGCGTGCGGGGGTTGTTGCCGGAGCCGTGGAGGTTCTAGGAGCGACGCTTTCGCTTACTCTTTCTTCGGCGCCGCCGGACGCTGATAGACGCCGCGAAAACCGCTGGAGATCAATTCGCCGAGCTTCTCTCGCTGTTCGGCCGTGAGCACTTCGAGCGTCTTCTTCTGCGACTCGGCCTGTAACTTCTGCATCTTCTCCTGCAACTGTTGACGGAGCTTCGTCAACTTCTCTTTCTGCTCATCGGTCATCTCCAGTTGCTCCAACACGGCCTGGCTGTAGAGCATCGACGACCCGCGGGTGCGCAGGTTGATCTCTTTGAGCGACTTGAGTTGGTGCGGCAGGAGCACCTTCTCGATCGCCTTCTGGGCCTCTTCGCCGGCGGTCTTCATGACTTCCATCCGCTGCTCGCGAAGCTCGGCGTATTTCTTCTGCCGTTCTTCGGCCGACAGCTCGCGCAGCTTGGCCCAGTCGTATTGCGAGCCGGTTCGCATCTGTTCGTAATACTTCTTGGTGATCTCTTCGATCTTCTGCTTCTGCTCATCGACCAACTCCAATTCCTTTCTGGGTGTTGGGCATCCGCAGCGAATAGAAGTTGTTCATGGGCGAGTAGTAGTACGACTGGCCCGCCGCCCCCACCACGCCGCCTTGACCACCTGCCACGATTACCTCGGCCGCACCTGCCGAGAGGCTCGACACCAACGCGACCGCTACGACCGCGACCGCCAAACGGGAGAAATGCAACATCATCGGGCTCCTTTCAGGAAACGAGCAAAACGCGAAACGGCATCTCCGTCACCCGAGCGTTTCCGCATGGGGACTTCACGACTTCCCGGTTATAGTGGGGTGCTCTTCGGCTGTCAACTACATCTGTAGGCAGGCAGCCGTTCCGATCGACGACCTCGCGCGTCTAGCAACCGCCGACGCGGCGGCCGTGTTGAGTGAGTGTGTATCGACCCCAAGCCGCAGTTCCGGTGACTTCTAAACTGTCTTGTGGCGAGGCCGCAACCTTGAACTTCCGGGGGTGTGGGCCTATAAGTTCTATGATGGAGTCTTCACTGTGATCCGCCGGCGTACCGCAATCCTGTCGACAACCCTCCTTGTGGGGGCGATGTGCATCGCTGTGGTGGTCTGGCAGATCATGAACTCCGGTGTGTACGTCCCGCCTGGCGATGCCCCGTTATCGGCTGAGACACTTCAGGCGGAAGACCCTGGCACGATCGATGCCACCCCCCGTGAGATGGGTCGTGTCGGGCCCGGCACCCTGGTTGACGATGGCCCGCCGGAAGGATGGTCGCATCTGATCATCAAGAGCCACCCCTTCGTCGGCGACGATACGCGCGGGGAGATTTCGAATTTCCTGGCCGAACAAGCCGGGCTGCTGTTTACGACGATTACGGCCAACGTGGCGACCGACCTGGATCGCGGTTCGCGGCCGTTCTACCTTGGCGATGTTGCCATCGGGTTGGGCAAGGGCGTCGATGGCCGGGACATGATCCTGTCGTCGGAAACGCAGTCCGAGTTGGGGGCCGACATGGGTTTTCTCGAGCGCCGCACACTGGCCGGCGGAGAAGACGAACTGTTCAAGATGCGCTGCGTTGCCAGGTCGCGCAACATGGCCGTGCTCGATACACCCGGCGTGGTACTGCGCGGCGAGAAGCATCGCCAGGTCGTCCTACGCTATGTTGTGCTGGTCAACTCCGGCACGGGCGGCCTCGAAACGCTGCTGTGGACGTTGGAGTCGGAATCCGAAGAGCAGGCCCCCGTCGCCGTTGGGCCCATGCAACTGCTGCCGCCGAGCCTGGTGCTGGATTGCGAGTTGCACGTCGATACCGACGAGTTCATCTTCGGCGTGCCCAACGCCATGGGGTTCGCCATGACGTCCATTCCCCAAGGCCGAACGACGATCGCTATTCCCGAGACGTTGGCGGCGGCTGTCGGCCAGTCGCCGCTTACTGAAGAGGCCGCCCGCGAATTGCAGCAAGAACTCACCGGCCTGCTTTGGCCGCCGACGTCCCCGCCCTAGAAGGCCACTCAAGAAAACCGAACGAGTCGCGAAGCCATGCAACTACTGCCGATTGTCTTGCTCGTCTTGCCCGTCGCCGACGCCGGGCACAATCAGGCCAACCCGGTCTACCGGCAACTTGTCGCCGAAGGCGTCGAACTGCCCGGCGGCCGCCGCGTTCGCCTGCCACAGCCGACGATCGTCGACGGCATGGACGCGGCAGCGGCCCGCGCGGCACTCGAGGCGGTGCCGGGGCGCCGCGCATCGGTCGACCAACTGCTGCGCAAATCTTCCGTGGCCCCGGTGACGTTGACCTTCCGGCAGATCGACTCACCCGACGGCGAGGAATCCGACGCGAACGTACGCCTGTTCGGCGTCGACGTTTGGTTTGTGGCCTACGGTTCGTTGCAGACATTGACGGAGAAATCGTTCCTCGACCGCCGCTTTGAGGCCGGCCGCGGTGACGCCCAGGTTCGGCAACTCGGCGCCGAAGACCTTCAGCGGCGCAACATCCGTCAGGCCTCCGACGCCGAGCGCTACGTACACGCCGTGTTTGGGCTGTTGGACCGCATCGAATTGAGCGTCACGTCGCAGGCCTATCTCAGCCGCACGGACGAGTCGCTGCTGGCGGCCGCGCGCGTCGACCCGCGTTTCGCCGCCGACGAGGAGTTTCCCAACCGTTGGCGGCGGCTGGTGCGGAAGTCGGACGGTTCGCTCGAGCCGGGCACCGCGGCCGCTTATGGCCCGGCCGCCGGTTACCTGAAAGTCACCCGTCTGGCCGAGCCGCCCGGCGCGCTGCTGGTCGAATACCACCTGATCTACGCCGAGCCGGCCGCGTGGTTCGGCGGCGCAAATCTGCTGCGCTCGAAACTGCCGATGATAATCCAGGCAGAAGTCCGCACGTTTCGGCGGGAGTTGGGCAAGGGCGGCTGATTACCCGTGCGACTCAGCCCGGTGGTTTAGGTGACGGGTGGCTGGGGTCGACGCACGAGGAACGAGTGCAAAGCCCCCAGAGGCTGGCGTTTTGCGATCGTGAGACTCACAGCGTGTGGGCCGGCAACAACCACAAGCCTGGGGCTCGGTGCTCGTCCCTCACACTTCGACCCCAGCCACCCGTCGGCGCCCGCCACTCCGTCATTTCCGCTTCGCCGCCGCCAGGGCCCCGCGTTCGTCTTTGGCCAGCGTGAGCACGGTGTGGAAGCGCATCATTTTGAGGATCTGAAACACCTCGGGCTCGACCGAATGGACCACCAGCTTGCCGCCGCACTTGCGGAACTCTTTGTGCCGAGCGACCAGCCAGCCGATGCCGCTGGAGTCGATGTAGTCTACGCCGGAGAGACTCAGCACGGCACGCTGCTGGAATCCGTCCTCGCCGATCAGGTTGCGCATGGGATCGGGGAATACGGAGACGAACTCCTGGGTGATCCGCCCGCCGGCCTGCAGCCGTAGCACGTCGCCGTCGTCGGGGAGGATAGCCAGTTCCACGGCGCGAACTCCGCAAAGTACTCTCTCGGGTTACCCACCGGCAGCGCCACTCGGGCCGCTGCATACGCCTTTCCCGTTCCGGTCGATATCGCGGACGCTACACTTCCAACACGATCTTTCCCGCCAGACGGCTCGTCCGCTTCAGTGTGTTGTCTTCCTGCAGGCGGTGTGCACGCGCGGCCTCTGCCAGAGGCATCACGCGGTCGATCTTCGGTGTGAGTCTCTCTCGGGCCAGCCAACGGTTGATTTCCGCGGCGCACTTACGCTGCTCTTGGGCCGGCGCGTTGAACATGGCAAAGCCGAAGACCTTGCAGTCCTTCACGTAAAACTCACCAACGGGAAACTCCGGCGCCGACTCACGGCCCGCCATCAAGATCAGCCGCCCACCGTGGGCCAGATGCGCTACCGACATTCGCAGGTCCTGCTCGCGGAGCGTCTCGAACCAGACGTTGACTCCCTCCGGTGCAAACCTCGCCAGGGCCTCTTCGACGTCGTCGGTGCGGTAATTGATCGCCGCGGCGGCACCGAGTGCCCGACATGCCTTGACCTTCTCGTCGCTGCCGACGGTGGCCATCACCCGGGCGCCAATGGCCTTGGCCATTTGCACCACGCACGAACCGACCCCCCCCGTTCCGCCGTTGACGAACACGGTCTCGCCCATCTTCAAGCCGGCGTCGCGAAAGAGCCCCAAGTGGGCAGTGATGCCCACCAGGGCGATGGCGGCCGCCTGTTGGTCGGTCACGTCCTCGGGCGTGGGGTAGAGCCAACACTCGTCGACCGCGGCGTACTCGGCAAACGTGCCCTGGCGCCCGAGCAGGCCCTGGTTGCTGCCCCATACCCGATCGCCCGGCTCGAAGCGGGTTACGTTGGCCCCGACAGCCTCGACCGTACCTGCCAGATCGCAGCCCAAGATGTAGGGCATCGGCAGATCCATGGGGATCGTCCCGGCGCGTAGATAAGTGTCGACCGGGTTGACCGCCACGGCGGCCACTTTGACCAGAACCTGATCGTCGCCCGGCTCGGGCTTCGGCAGGTCGCCATAGATGATGTTCTTTGCCGGCCCCGTCTTCTCGATGTATGCGGCTCTCATTTCGACTCTTTCAGCGCAAATGAGGGGGACTGGAACTCGCCCGGGGCGGCCTCGTCTAATTGAGTAGAAGGCTGACTATTGTACGTTACACGTTCTGTCTCATACTGACAAGGTGAGCGGGGCAAAAGTCACAGAATGCTTGCAACCCGCCGCGTCCTCTCGTAGACTCACGCCTTGATGCTCACGTAAAACCAGCCTGCGTTCACTAGCTTTTCTTGGAGGAAACCGCCATGCACTTGAAAGTTCTGCTGCATCTGGCAGTCGGCCTGTGGTTTGCCACGTTGTCTGCGTCCGTGGCCGTTGCCGAGGTCAAACTTCCCGCCATTCTAGGCGACAATATCGTTCTGCAACGCGGACAGGCCGCGCCGATCTGGGGCTGGGCCGACCCGGGCGAAATGGTCGCCGTGACCATCCCCGGACAATCGGTTACCGCCAAGGCGGGCGAAGACGGCAGTTGGCAGGCCAAACTGGCCGCGCTGGAGCCGGGCAAGCCGTTCGATATCGTGGTGACCGGTTCCTCGGGCAGCAAGACCACCCTGAAAAACGTGCTCGTCGGCGAGGTCTGGGTCTGCTCGGGCCAGTCGAACATGGCGTGGCGTACTTCCGCCGCACTGGAACCGGAGAAGGAAATCGCCGCGGCAGAATACCCGAATATCCGGTTGTTCACGGTAGCTCGAAAGAAGTCGCCACAGCCGGAGCCCGACTGTGTGGGCCAGTGGACCGCGTGTAGCCCGACTTCCGTGCCCGACTTCTCGGCCGTGGGATACTTCTTCGGCCGACACCTGCACAAAGAACTCGACGTGCCGGTGGGGCTGATCAACACCACCTGGGGCGGCACGCCCGCCGAATTCTGGACTCGCCGCGAGGTGCTCGAGGCCGATCCGGCACTGAAACCGCTCGTCGAGCGGGGCTCCGTCCTCTACAACGGCATGATCGCCCCGCTGATCCCCTTGGCCGTCCGCGGCGCGATCTGGTATCAGGGCGAAGCGAACTGCTCTCGCGCCTATCAATACCGTACGTTGTTTCCCGCCATGATAGAGAATTGGCGCGCCGACTGGGGGCAAGGCGACTTTCCCTTCGGTTTCGTACAACTCGCTCCCTTCCGCTACGGTCGGTTGGATCCGGCCTGTTGTGCGGAACTCTGGGAAGCCCAACTGATGACGTTGAAATCCGTGGCCAAGACCGGCATGGCGGTGACCACCGACATCGGCAACGTGTCGAACATCCATCCCCAGAACAAGCAGGAGGTCGGACGCCGCTTGGGGCTCTGGGCCATGGCCACCGTTTACGGCAAGGAGGATCTCGTCTACTCCGGTCCGATCTACAAGTCGATGAAGGTCGAGGGCAACGCGATCCGGCTGCAGTTCGACCACGTCGGCGGCGGGCTGAAGTCGCGCGACGGCGAACCGCTCTCGCATTTCACGATCGCAGGCGATGACCGCCAGTTCCACCCGGCCACGGCAACCGTCGACGGCGACTCGATCGTGGTCCAAAGCGACAAGGTGGCAAAGCCGGCAGCCGTCCGCTTTGGCTGGCAAGACACGGCCGAGCCGAACTTCTGTAACGCGGAGGGCTTGCCGGCGTCGTCGTTTCGCACCGACGAGTTTCCGGGGGTGACGCAGCAGTAGGCGGTTGGGACGGGAGTCGGTGTGGGAGCCGTGCTTCTGTGGTGGCGCTCATTTTCCCGGCCCGACGGAACCCATTGCGACTTGCGGCAGACGGACGCTACAATGTCGGTTTGTTTCTGCCGACAATCCCCACCCACTATTGGAGGGTTTCCCGTGCCTAAGGGCAAATTCCTTTTTACCAGCGAGGCCGTCAGCGGAGGGCATCCGGACAAGCTGGCCGACCAGATTTCCGACGGCATCCTCGACGCCCTGTTGGCCGAGGACCCCGCCAGCCGCGTGGCCTGTGAGACGATGGTGACCACGGGCATTGCCATTGTGGCCGGCGAAATCACGACCAAGGCGGTCATCGAACACGCCGATGTAGTCCGCGAGGTCATTCGCGAGGTTGGCTATACCGAAGATGCCATGGGCATCTGTGCCGACACCTGTGCCGTGATGCTCTCGATCGACCGGCAAAGCCCCGACATCGCCATGGGCGTCGACGAAGACGAGTCGCAGGGCAAGCAGACCGGCGCCGGCGACCAGGGCCTGATGTTCGGCTACGCCTGCAACGAAACGCCCGAGTTGATGCCGCTGCCGATCGCCCTGGCCCACCGCATCACCAACGGCCTGACCGAGGCCCGCCGCAACGGCGACGTCGACTGGCTGCGGCCGGACAGCAAGAGCCAGGTGACCGTCGAGTACGACGGGAATACGCCAAAGCGGATCGACACGGTGGTCGTCTCGACCCAACACGGCCCCCACGTCGAGCAAGCGCAGATCCGCAGCTACGTGATCGACAACGTGGTGCGCCCGCTGTTGCCGCCCGGATTGACCAACGGCGACGTGACGTACCACATCAATCCCACCGGCCGCTTCGAGGTGGGCGGGCCGCACGGCGATTGCGGTTTGACCGGCCGGAAGATCATCGTCGACACCTACGGCGGCTGGGCCCGACACGGCGGCGGAGCCTTCAGCGGCAAAGACCCCACCAAGGTCGACCGCAGCGCCGCGTACATGGCCCGGCACGTCGCCAAGAACGTCGTCGCCGCCAGGCTGGCCGACCGCTGTGAAGTGCAGCTTGCCTACGCCATCGGCGTCGCCAAGCCGGTCAGCGTATTGGTCGACACCGAAGGGACCGGCAAGATCGACGACGGACGGCTGTGCCAGATCGTGCGCGACCTATTCCCCTTGACACCGGGCGAGATCATCCCGTATCTCGACCTCCGCCGGCCGATCTATCGCAAGACGGCCGCGGGAGGACATTTCGGCCGCAGCGAGCCGGAGTTTGTTTGGGAACAAACGCATCGGGCCGAGGAGTTGGCCAAGACGGCCCAATAGCACTCAACCGCGAAAGAACCATGCCCGGCAAGACGTCCGCGATGCTTGAGGGCTTGGCGATGCTCGACCGGTTTGGCCGGCCGGCCCGGCAAGTTGCGCGTTGGGCTGCCGCTGCGCTGGTGGGGGTCTTTTGCGGCGCGGCGGCCGTGGTCGCCTGGCGATCGGCGGCCGGAGCACTGGCCGAGCCGTTGCCGCCGGGCGTGTTGGCGGCCGTCGGCGTCTTGACCGTGGTAACCACCGCCGGGTTGCGCGTCTTCTGGCGGCAGGTTGTGCGGAGCGAAGGCCGGCGGAATCTCGACTTGCCGGTGGCCGTCGTGCTGACCGCGGCCGTGGCGATTCTCGGCGCCGCGTTGAGCCTGCCGGGCCCTTCCGCGGCCGGGTGGATCCCGTTTTGGATGCTGTTGCTGGGTGTGGAAGCCTGGGCGTGGCGGCCGGGTGCTTGGCGTAGGCCGGAACCGGTCCCGCACGACGCCCCCGCGCCCTCGCGGCGGGTCGATCCACCGCAAGTCCCGGCGCCTCATGTGTCGCCGGACGTGCCGCTAGACGTGGACGTGCCGCCAGACGTGGACGTGCCGGTTGCCGAGGCGGAACCATCGGCGCGCGATCCTCTGGAAGATGCCGCGCCCGACGAAAACGTGACGCAGCAACTCACGCGAAGCTGCACGGCCGACGGCGCCGAGCAACTCGCCGGTTGGCTGCGGATGCCGTTGGCGGCCGGCCAGCGCAGCGGCAGCGTGCATTTGGCCTTCTGTCCGCCGTTCGACCGCACGCCCGAGTTGTCCGTCGATCAACTCGACGGCCCCCGCGCCCGCGTCAAGACGGCCCAATTGCTCCCGCACGGCGCCCGCCTCGACCTGAAGCTGTCGGCCGCGGCGGCCGACGCGCCCGACAGCGTGCTGCTGCAGTTTACGGCCCGATCGAGGCGGGATCGTTCACAACAGAGCGACTGAAGCACTGGCGACCAAGAGGAACGTGTGATGAAGGGACAGCCCGACTGGTTCCGGGAGTACGGCGTGATCCCCCAAGACGCCTCTCCGCCGACGGGAGTCGTCCGGGCCTATTTCTCTCTTGGTCAAGTCGTCGGCCAGTACCTGGGGACATTGTTGATGTCCGGCTTGGGGATCGGCTTGGCGGTGGGATTCGGCGCCAGCCAGCCGTTTCCGGTAAGCGTGGCGGCTGCGGCAGCGCCGTTGGCTCTTTTCGGTGGAATCGTCTACGTGGCGACGCGCAACGACTTCGCTTGGGTCGAGTTGGACGGCAAGACGCTTCGCGCAAAGCACCTCTACACGCGCCGCGTGTACGAGCGAACCATCGATCAGATCGACGACCTGTTGACCTTGGTCTGCCGAGCCCGAACGGCTTTGGAAGTGCGCATCGCCGAGGCATGGATCGGACGCATCCGAGGCATCGAGATCCGCTTCCGCGACAAACGCCGCCCCTTTCGCATCAACCGCGCCGACCCGGCGATGAAGAACGCCAAGGAGTTGATCCAAGCCGTCATCTGGCGGATGTCGGAACTAGGCGAGGTCGCCGCCGAGATCATCGACCTTGAAGGCAAGCCACTGGTTCGGCGGATTCACTGGCAGAGCGCGAATCTTGCCCTCTCCGAGTAGCACGTACCGAGACTCTGCACCCCCGTCACCCGCTCACCCCGTCACCCGCTCACCCCGTCACGCGTCTCCACGGCACATCGCCTCGCCCTGCACGGTCGTTGGCCACACGGGCCAATGTGAAGAGCAGATCGGATAGGCGGTTCAAATAGCCCGCCAACGTGGAGGAGACCCGCCGGTCATCGCGACCCAGCGTGACCACGCGGCGTTCGGCGCGGCGGCAGACGGCCCGGGCGTGGTGCAACGCCGCGGCGGCGCGCGTGCCCGCCGGGAGAAGGAGTTCGGTCAACGGCGGAAGCGAACGCTGATGCCTGGCGGTTGCCTCTTCCAACGCCTCGACCCGCGCGTCCGAAAGCAGCGGAATCTTCAGCCGTGACGGATCGCCCGTGGCCAACTCTGCACCCATCGTCGCCAGGTCGTTTTGCAGTGATGCGAGCAAGCTATCGACGTCGTCGGGCAGGTTCCCTTGAGGCGGTGTTTCCGCTCGGGCAGCCCCCAGCACGCAACTCAACTCGTCGACGGCCCCCAGCGCCTCGATACGGGCGGCGTCCTTCGACAATCGCGTGCCGTCGATCAGCCCCGTTTCACGATGATCGGCAGGTTGGTCGGGGGAAGTCACGCGTTGTCCTTTCGTCCTCTCGATGGCGGTAGCTGAACTCGCAAGAGTTCAGATGTGGCGGATCCAACGCCGGGGCATCTGAACTCCTGCGAGTCCAGCTACAGACGGACCCGTTGCCCATCCACATCCAGAATCCCATGCGAGCGGCTACGATACCAACCGGCAATATACCCCCCGCCTGCTGGCAAGACCACCCGCACAGCGTATAATACTCTCCACGACACGTGAACGCTTATCACCGCATGCGAGGGATGCCGAATGAAACGCCAACTTGCCAAACGGTTCGCTTCAAGCTGTCTTGCGGCCGCAGTGCTGCTGACTTGTGCCGCCGGAGCACTGGCCGCCGAGTTGATCGAGTCGACGTACTTGAGCAACGTCCGCCAAGTCACCTCCGGGTTCGTCAAGGCCGGCGAGGGCTATTTTTCGCCCGACATGAAGACGATCAGCTATCAGGCCGTCGAGAAGGACTATCCGTTCTATCGCATCTTCACCCAGCCGCTGGCCGACGGGCCGCCGCGGATGATCAGTTCCGGCCGCGGGCGGACGACTTGCTCGTATTTCCACCCGAAGCGGCCGAGGATCCTCTACGCCTCGACGCACCTCGACCCGAAGCTCGACGAGACCGAAGCGGCCGAACGACGCCGGCAGGCCGAAGAGGCCCGCACGGGCAAGACTAGCCGCTATAGCTGGCCGTTCGATCCGCACATGGATATCTACGAGGCCGATCTCGACGGTGGCAACCTGCGGCGGCTGACCACGGCGGCCGGCTATGACGCCGAGTGCGCCTACTCGTCCGACGGAAGCCTGATCGTCTTCAGCAGCACCCGCGACGGCGACCCGGATCTCTACGTGATGAACTCCGACGGCTCCAACGTCCGCCAGGTCACCGACGTCGACGGCTACGACGGCGGCCCGTTCTTTTCACCGTGCGACCGTTGGATCATCTTTCGCAGTGATCGCAAGAAAGAGCATTACTTGCAGATTCACGCCATCGGCGTGGACGGCAAGAACGATCTGGCGCTGACGGACAATGAGGGCGTGAATTGGGCCCCGTATTGGCATCCGACCGCGCCGTACGTGATTTGGGCGGGGGCCGATCACTCGAGGCCGAACGTACGTCCAAACTACGACCTCTGGCTGATGAAACACGAAATCCGCGACGGCAAGCTGGCTGCGGCCGGCCCGCCTCAACGTATTACCGACCATCCGGCGGCCGACGTGCTGCCGGTCTTCTCGCCCGACGGGAAGAAACTGATGTGGACCAGCAAACGCACGGCCGACAAGACGAGCCAGCTTTGGATCGCCGACTTTCAGTTGCCCAAGTGACTTACGAAGCGGAGGGAATCGTCCCGTGGCCAAGAATCTCCAGAAGATCGAACGGATGCAAGCCGCCCTGTCGCACCGCGAGAGCGACCGCGTGCCGGTGGGGGAGTTTTTTTGGACCGGCTTCCTCAAACGCTGCTATGAGAAGTGGGGCAAGGACTTCGATCCTTATCGCCACTTCGATCTCGATTACATCGTCGTCACGCCCAACATGGACCCGCAGATCCGGCCGTTCGAAGTTCTTGAAGAAGACGGCGCGGACATCGTCGTGAAGACCGGCTTCGGGGCCACGATCCGCCGCTCGGGCGACAAGCCGATGCCGCGCTATGAGACGTTCTCCGTCGCCGCGCCGGAAGCCATGGCCGACGTGGCCTTCGACGCTCCTGACGACCGGCGGCGGTTCTACGAAGGCGGCGACGATCAGATCAACTGCGTGGGCGACGCCCTGCTGCGCGATCTGCCGCCGTGGGACGAACGGGTCGACGCTTATGCCGACGATTTCGCCGTCTTCGGTTCCGTCTGCGAGCCGTTCGAGTATCTTTGGCGGATCATCGGCTCGGAGAACTCGCTCTACTGGATGGCGACCGACACCGAGTTGCTGCAGGAATTCGTCGACCGCTTGGGCGGGTTTCTGCTGGAGTTCACCGCCGCCCAGATCGAGGCCGCCCGGGGACGCCTATCGGGGATGTACATCTGGGGCGATGTGGCCTATGTGCGCGGCATGCTCTTCGGTGCGCCGCGCTGGCGCGACTTGTTCAAACCGCACGTGAAGGCCTTGATCGATCTCTGCCACCGTCACGGCCTGATGACGATCTATCACGGCTGCGGCTGTGCCAAGGACATCTTCGACGACATGGTCGAATTGGGCCTCGGCGGCTATAACCCGCTGGAGGCCAAGGCGGGCTTGGACGTGGTCGAACTGAAGCAGCAATACGCCGGCCGCCTGGCGTTCGTGGGCAACATCGACGTGCGTGTGCTCGAAAGCGGCGACCCGCAGAAGATCGAACAAGAAGTCCGCCACAAGCTCCAGGCCGCCCGCGGCGGCGGCTGGGTCTTCCAGTCGGACCACTCGATCAGCAGTGCCGTGGCGCCGGAGAGTTATGAATTGGCGATTCGCACGCTGCGGGAGTTGGGGAACTATCCGCTGTCGTAGGGGGCCCAGAACGCCGTGAGATCGGCCCACCACCCATCCGGGCCACTTGCCTCTGCCCCCACCCATGGTGTATGCTGGGGTAGCTGGGCGGACCTTTCGGGCAGTGCCTCGTTTTCATGAAAACCAATCACCAAGCATGAGGATAGTGAGTCATGAGCAGCAGTACCACGAATCACACGTCGCGTTTGACCCGCCGGGGCCTGCTAAAGGGCGCTGCCGGGACCATGGCCGCTGCCGCGGCCGGTCTCTCCACGACGTCGCAGGCGGCCGACAGCGAGCGGGTCGTCGTCAACGGACGAATCAACCAGTCGGTCTGCGATTGGTGCTTTGTGAACGACTGCTCGGTCAAGCCGATGACGCTCGAAGAGCTCGCCCGCAACTCCGCGGCGATGGGTATCAAGTCGGTCGAGTTGGTGCAGCCGAAAGACTGGAACATCCTCAAGAAACACGGCCTGGTTTGTGCCTTGGCCGGCAGCCACGGCTTCGTCAAGGGCTTCAACGACAAGGCCAACCACGCGATGTGCATCGAGAAGATCAAGCAGGCAGTCGACGACTGTGCGGCGGCCGGCTTCCCCACGGTGATCACCTTCTCCGGCTTCCGCAACGGGATTCCCGACGACGTGGGGCTGGAAAACAGCGTCGAGGGCCTGAAGAAGGTGATCGGCTACGCCGAGAAGAAGAAGATCAACCTCTGCATGGAGGTGCTCAACAGCCGGGTGGAAACCGAGATGAAAGGCCATCCCGGCTACATGGGCGACTCGGTCGAATGGGTGGGCGAGGTCTGCAAGCGGATCGCCTCGCCGCGGATGACGATGCTCTTCGACATCTACCACGTACAGATCATGCAGGGCGACATCATCACCCGGATCAAGAAGTGGCACGAGTACATCGGCCACTACCACACCGCCGGCGTGCCCGGCCGTAACGAACTCGACGACAATCAGGAAGTCAACTACCCGCCGATCATGCGGACGATCGTCGAGACCGGCTACAAGGGCTACGTGGCCCAGGAGTTTATCCCCACGCGGAATCCGTTGAAGGTGCTGCGTGAGGCGGTGGCGCTTTGCGACGTGTGATAAAGTAGCCATCTCGCTCCGCGAGATGTGCCCCCGTTGTGGCGTCGGGTGGCTGGGGTCGAAGCACGAGGAACGAGTGCGCAGCCCCCAGTGCAGCGAAGTGATCGTTCAACCTGGGGGCTCGGCGCTCGTCCCTCGCACCTCAACCCCAGCCACGCCGATAGCTCCAGCCACCCACCGGCCGCGCTTCGTCTTGCGGAGCAAGACGGCTACTATACGCGCTACCGCGGAGTTTACTCCTCCCCCATCAACTCCTTGACCGTCGGCTCGATCGCCTCGGCCCACATCGCGTAGCCCTTTGGGTTCGGGTGCAACAGGTCGGGCATGATCTCTCGGGGCAGCTTGCCGTCGTCGTCGAGAAAGACACCGCTGATGTCGCGATAGAAGATGTGTTCGTCGTCGGCGTATTCGGCAATGATCTTGTTGGTGGCGTCGTTGAGCCTCCGCAGGGCGTCGTTGGCGTCGGCGCCGCGGGGGAAGATCGCCAAGAGCAGGATCTTCGTTTCCGGAAGCTTGGCCCGGAGCTTGTCGACGATCGCACGGATGCCGGCGGCCGTGTGCTCGGCCTTGTCTTGGCGATGCCCCGCGTTGTTGGTGCCGATCATCACGATCGCCAATTTCGGCGCGATGCCGTCGATCTCGCCGTGATCGAAACGCCAGAGGACCTGTTCGGTCCGATCGCCGCTGAAGCCAATGTTCAGCGGGTTGCGTTTGGCGTAATACTGATCCCAGACCTCGCGCCCGCCGTTCTCCCAGCTATGGGTGATCGAGTCGCCGACCCACAGCAGGTCGACGCGCTGGGCCGCCTCGAGTTCCTTGAGCTTCTGCTCGTGCCGCGGCATCCACCAACTCTGTGCCCAGGCGGCCGTTTGCACCTCCGGCTTCAGGGCGGGGATGTCCTTGGCCGCGTCGGCCGCCGGGGCCAACGACGGGGAGAGCAACAGCAGGATCGAAAAACAGAGGATGAGACGTTGGGCTTTCACGTTGGGTCCTTTCCTGGGGGTCGTTCTGCGGACATCCGAGCCGTTTTGGCTCGCGTGGCCAAGGGTCTGGAGCGTAGCGGCCAGTATCGTCAGCGGCGTGCGGCCGTGTCAAGCAAATCGAGCGAACGGCCGAATGTTGGAGGCCGCGCCCAACGAGTCGGCAGTCGGCATCGAACGTGACCGGCGTGGATGTGCTGTAGTCGTTCTAACTCGATATGTGGTCACTCTGATGGCGCTGTAAGTGTCGGCCATAGACCACCCGCCCAGACGCATATTTCCCTAAATACATTGAAAACAACATGTTACAGAGTTTCCATGGATTCCTCGGCACACAGAATGCACCTTGCCCAACCGGTGAGAAATATGGATACTGCCGCTGTGGCAGAGACCAGCTTGCGTTAGACACACGGGGGTGACCCATGAGAAGTCTACTGACAATGCTGGGGGCACCGATGCTGGGGCTGTGGGCGATGATGGGCATGGTCAACAGTGCGTCGGCCGATGCGAGACCCGCACAAGGCGAAGAACGGCGTAGCATGGGCAATCTGGGGCCCAAGCAGCCGCTGTTCGAAGCGCGGCGGCCCGACGTCGGCCGCGTGCCCGTGCGGCCAAGCGTGTATCGTCACCAGTATGCGGACCACGGATACTATTGCCCACACTACGGCGGCGCGTACCACGATCCGTACTATTACCACGACCCGTACGGCTACGGGAACGGATACGACCCGACGCGCTTCTGTCGGCCACCCTATCCGCGCTACTACGTCCCGCCGTTGATCATTCCGGCAGAGACGCTCTACGGCCCGGAGCCGATCAAGCGTCTGATGGGCTGGGACCGGCCCGTGCAGCCGCGGCGTAACGTGATTATCGTGCCACCGCCGGACGACGCCCCCGAGGCAGCGAAGCCGGACCTGCGCGGGACCAACGCGCGGTCGATCGAGTTGGCGCGGAAGTTCATCGCCATCGGCGACAACCACTTTGCCAACCAGCGGTTCATTGAGGCCAACTCCCGCTATCGCACGGCCGCCCGGGCAGCCCCGCAATTGGCCGACGTCTACTTCCGTCAAGGATTCGCCCTGGCCGCGACCGGCCGATACGACCTGGCTGCCAAAGCGCTGAAGCGAGGACTGCAACACGATCCCGGATGGGCTCGTTCCGGCTTCCGGCTCGCCGCGCTCTACGGCGAGAACCGGGCGGCCAAGACGGCCCACGTGGAGGCCATGGCCGCCGCCGCCGAAAAGGAGCCCGGCAACGGCGACCTGTTGTTCCTGGTGGGCGTCTACCTCCACTTCGACGGCCACGCCGATCGCAGCGGCCCGTTCTTCCAAGCCGCCGCGAAACTCGCCGCCGGCGACGACGCACACTTGAGGGGATTCCTCGAGAAAGCTGCCCCCTAGTTCTCGTCTTCCGGATCGCCATACACCAGCTTTGCCGGCGGGACCTTCGAGGCGATGTTCCCGAAAGCCTCCAACAATTGGTCTTGCATGGCGGCGATCGTCGAGCCGCCGGGCACGTCGATCCACGTGCCGCCGCCCACAAAGGCGATGGCCTCCATCAGGTCGTCGTCGGCGTCGGCGCCCACGGTCATGGTGTGGATCGTGTGGCCGGCTTGGACCGCCTGTACGGCCTGGTAGAAGGCGTACTGCTTCGACCGGTCGCTGGTGGTGTAGTCGGCGTGGCCGTCGTAGTCGTAGTCGGTGTAATCGTCCCAGTCCCAGCCGTAGGGCAGATACCATCCGCTGGGCCGGCGATTGGCGTTGCCGTCGGTCATCAACAGAATGGTGGGACGGGCGCCGTATCGGGCGTTCGACTGGAGCAGCTCTCGGGCGTCTTCGATGCCGTAGCCCATGCCGGTCCAGACGTCGTAGTGGCCGGCCTGCTTGCAGCTTTGGATCGTATCGATTGCTGCGTAGTCGTCGGTGATCGGGTCGGCGCTGATGTCGATGCTCATGCCGTCGATGCTGACCGATGTCTCGACGCGCGACGTGCTGTCGTATGTAACCAACCCCACTTGATCGCCAAAATCCAAGTCGGTGAGAAAATCGAGGAACAGACTACATCCCTCCTTGATGCCGTGGAACGGATAGTGGGGCGTTCGCCAAAGGTCTTCCGACTGCGTGTTCCTGGGCTTGTCTTTTTGCAGGTAGTCCATCAACGTGCGATAGCCGTAGCGGCGGCGGTGCGAGTGGCTCGACGGCAGGTCGCGTACGTGGCGGATGTAGGCTCGCCAGCGGGCGTTGCTGGTCGACGCGCTGGGACTGTTCTTCGGCGTGCCGTTGCTGTACGCCCCGGCTTGTGGGAACGGATAGAGCGGCTTTCCGCTGGCGTCGACGTCGTCGAGTTTCAACAATTCGAGGATCTGCTCCGAGTCGGTCAGGTTGCTGAAGTAGAGGTATTGGTCGGGATTCCTCGAGACCTTCACGCGCGTGCGCCCCCTGTATTTGTCGAGCCGGCCGAACCCGTCGGCGGGAAACTTCGACGCGCCGGTATCCGGCCAGCGCGGATCGGCCGCCACCAGAGCGTCCCACATCGCGTTCTGCGCGCTGGTGACGACCGACTGCGGCAGTGTGTTGCAGTGTCCGTAGGGGAAGAACTCGGTGTCGTCGTTCATCGAGGCGGAGAAATCGAGCACGACCACGATGTCGCGCGACTCCAGGAATGCGCTGGCCGAAACGGTGATCGACGTGCTCGGCCTACCCACCACCCAACCGAACAGCAGCGGCAGCCGGCCGTCAGCGGCGGAAGTGTCCGCCTGATCGCGGCGGGCAACCACCTTCACCACGTTGTAGGGCTCTTGATCCCAAACGACTGGCCACTCGCCGGTCAGTTCGTCGCAGACTCGCTTGCCGAAGACGACGTCGGTATCCGGGTCGATGTAAACGCCGTTTGCGGCGGCCACTTCGACGGCCTTGGCGCGGGCGTTGGCCACGGCGATCGAATTGGCGTCGATAGTCGGGTCGCCCCACTCGCCTTCCTCGCCGGCCTGTTCGACGGCCCCTACAATCTCCTGCGACGCGGCCAGCGCGGCGGCGTCGACGGCGTTTTGCATGTGCACGCGGGTCGAGGCGATCCGCCCGCTGTCGACCGAGAAGGCCAAGAACGCCAGCATCACCGGCAGGCAGAACAGCGCCAACACGGCGACGACTCCCTTTCGGCGGCTAGAACGGCCCCTCCGCACTCGAACGTTCCTTAGGCGAGTCATAACGTACCTCCCAGGAAAACACGTCTTCGGAATCAGGGCTTGCTGCGCCTTCGGGCGGTAGAGCGTGTAGGGTCATTGCACGATCGCTGCTTGGGCGTTTCTGAAGACGACCTGGCTGGCCATCAGGAAGCCGCCGTCGCCGCCGGGGCAAATCGGATTGATCGACGAATAGGGCAACTCGACCCGAAGCCGGAACAACTCCAGGTCGTAGGCCGGGTCGTCCAGATCGATCGGCAAATCGGGGTCTTCGGCGCTGGTGATCAACACGTTGGCGTCGTCGCCGGGCAGACCCACCGAGTTGAGGAAGTTACGCACGTCGGCCGTGATCTTGTCGTTGATCGAGAAGCCGTTGAGTTCCATCTCGTCTCGATCCATGGCGGCCAGCCGGGCGCCGTCGCGGGCGGCGGTGGCCAGATTGGTCTGCACGTCGTACAGCCGCGCGGCCTCCATCATGCCCAGCATCAGGGCGAGGCAGACTGGAGCAATCACGGCGAATTCTACCGTCAGCGCCCCCCGGCGCGATGCCGTGCGTCGCCTTCGCAGCCGTGGCCTTTGCGGTCGGTTCATCATTTCGCTCATGCTGTCGGGGTAAGTGCGACCGCGGCCGAGCTGCGCGTCGCGCGGAATCCAGGGGTCATTCATGTCGCGTGGTGGCGTGGCCGGCCAGCGTGGCCGCGTTAAGCGGCGGCACGTCGAACAGGGCCACGTAGCCGTAGTTGAGCGTCGCCCGTACGAGAAACATCTGTCGCGGCGACGCCTCGGAGACCTCGACGTCGTCGAGTTCTTGCCAGTCTTCGTAGTCCTCGGGCAACTCGCCGACGTCGTCGAACACGCTGGCGTCTTTGACCATCACGTCGACGCTCTGTGGATCAAACGCTGCCGAGAGAAGCTGCCGCAGCCGGGCTTCGACCTGCTCGCTGGTCACGCCTTCGGTCGAGCCGTAGCGGGCGGCCGTGCGGCAGGCCGACTTGAGCATCCGGTCGACCATCAAGAAATGGCCGATCGCCAGCAGCATGATGACGAACAGAAAGAAGATCGGCAGGACGAAGGCGGCTTCGACGAGGGCAGCGCCTCTACGGTCGCTGCGGCGGGCTCGGCGGGCTTGCATGACCTTCATTCTCGTCTGCCGCCCGGCCAGGGCGCGACGAGCGGAACGGCTGCGGATTACGCCGTAATCGACCTTCGTAAGAGGAGGAGCATCCGCAAGCGAACCAATGGAACGTGACCTAGCCGAACGTGGTATGCCCGAACGGGCGAATTCTGCAAGTGCCGGGTTTCGCGGCCCGAGAACACCGTGACACTGCAGAGAAGCCGTTCGTGTCGCCGGGTAGTCGAGCCTCCATATAAAACGTAGCTTACGATTGGCCGTGCGGCCGATTTCTTTCGGCCTATTCTGACAAATATCCGCCAATCAAGCCGGCCAAGCGGCCCAGCAACCGAGGTCGCCAAACTTTGGCCGGCGCCCGTGCAAGACGCAAGATTCTGGCGGGTGCCGCTACGGACGCGGCCAACGTGGATCAGATCGGCTTACGGCCCCTTGCCACGCAGATACTCCAGCCGCCGGATCACCGGTTTCTCGCCGACCTTGATTTCGAACGCATCGACGTCGAATTCGCACGACGGCCGGCGGTCGCGGAGGAAGACGATCGTGTTCATCGTCAACAAGGCTTCGACTGGCGAGTCCGACGCGGCCAACACGCCGTGGAGTGCCGGACGCGGGTCGGCCGTACCGAGGATGCCCAAGAACTCGGCGGCACGCACGCGGACCAGCAACTCCGGATCGTCCAGTAGCCGCTTCGCCGTGGGCACCAGTGATGCGGCCTGCTCGCCGAAACAGCTACACGCGATCAGCGCCCAATAGCGCTCCCACGGACGAGCCGACGCCAAGGCCTTCTTCAGCCCGGCCTCCGCCTCGGCAAACGGCAGCAGCGAGAAGTCGGCCACGTCGACCAGCCGGGCAATCTCGTCGGCGTGCTGGCGGCCGTAGGCGGCGCCGTCGTCGAGGGCTTCATCGACCATGAAGCTCTCCGGATAGAAGCTCAAGTCCGGCAGGCCTTTGACGCGCTGCTGCATCCGGCCGCGCAGGTCCTTGAGCATGCCGGCGTACTGCGGATCGTCGGCCAGGTTGTTCACTTCGTGCGGATCGGCCTGCAAATCGAAGAGCATCTCGACCGGCTTGGGCTCGAAGAAACGCCGTTGCGCGGCGTTGAGCTTCCCCGCGCGGTAGAGCGTGCGCCACTCTTGGTAGGCCAGCATCCTGTAGCGGTAGTTGTTCTGCAAGGCGTCGGGATAGAACGCCTGATAGTTGCGGATGTACTTCATGCGGCCTTTGCGCAACGAGCGGCAGAGGTCGTATTTCTCGTCGAAGCGGTCGGCGTAGCCGAAGGCCTCGTCGCGGGCGTCGACCTTCTCGGCGGGGAAGTCGGGGCCCATCAGCGGCCGTCCGTCCATCGTCTCCGGCACGTCGAGCCCGGCCATATGGAGCACCGTGGGGCCGAAGTCGATGAAGCTGGCAAACCCCCGCGCCCGTGAGCCCGGCTTGCGATCGACGAGCGACTGCCACTTCTTCGGCACACGAATTACCAGCGGCACGTGCAGACCGGTTTCGTAGACGTAGCCCTTGCTGCCGGGCAACACGCCTCCGTGGTCGCCGAAGTAGAAGATAATCGTGTTCTCCAGCAAACCGTCTTCGTCGAGCTGCGCGATAATCTGGCCGACCTGGCCGTCCATCGTGCGGATGCGGTCGTGGTAGCGGGCCAGCGTATAACGGAACGTGGATGTGTCGGGATAGTATGGCGGTACAGCGACTTCGTCCGAATCGGTCGTGAGTCCGCCGGCCGCCATCTGGGCGGCCTTGAAGTGCAGCGAGCTCTCGTGCGTGGTGCCGATGCTCTGCATGTGGAAGAAGGGCATCTCGGGTTTGGGGCGTTTACGCCACGTGGCCTTGTTCGACGACTCGTCCCATACCTGACCTTCGACGACGTTGTAGTCTTTCTTGGAGTTGTTGGTCGTGTAGTAGCCGGCCTTGCGCAACAACGCCGGAAACAACTCGGCGCCGGGCGGCAGATTGGCCAACTTCAACTTGCGATGGTATTGAAACCCGACCCGCGGTGCGTAGATCCCGCTCATCAACGTCGTGCGGGCGACCGAACAGACCGGGCTGCACGAAAAGGCGTGGTCGAACGTCACGCCCCCGGCGGCCAATCGCTCGATGTTCGGCATTTCGGCCAGCGGGTTGCCGTAGAGCCGGGAGTAGTGGAACGAGTTGTCTTCGGAGAGGACCCACAGGAAGTTGGGCTTTTCGGCAGCGAGGGCGGCAGAGCCGATTGCCCAGAAGAGCAGCCCGGCGACGATGCGTGGGATGGGAGTGTTCATGAGGTAGCGTTCTCGTGGTTGAGTTTTCGGTGGCAACGACGGCCGCATTGTAGCCGAAGGACGCGTCGGGAGGGAAGTGGGCGCCTGAAGCGGCGTCGGCGACTCAGCAAGCGACGTCGGCTTCCAATCTCGTTCGAAGCTCGTCGAGCACATGGAAACAGAACGACTCGTGTGCCAAGCCGCCGTGATAACTGTTGCCGGCCCGAGTTTGGCAAGTCGACGCGAAGCGCCCTCCGTCTAACGTGAACTTGTCCGAGATGCGGTGCTGGAAGACGACGTGTCCGTTGAAGTCGTATTGCAGGAGGCAATCGGATCGACACTCGCATTCCGGCCACATCCGCGCGTACTCTCGTCCACAGCGATGCCACGCGAAGGGAAACGTATCTTTGTCGCCCCAAATGTAACGGTATACGAGGTCGGCGCACTCGTTGAACAAAGCCGCCAGCGTCAACGGCCGCCACGACTTCCCTCGGTCGATCAACAACTGGCCGGATTCGGTAAGTCGGTCGATTGGCCGGGACAATTCAAACAGGGAGAGTACGGGGTCGCTGAGAATGGTCGACGACCCTTGTACATCGGGCCAAAAGACGGCGCCGCATCGCTCGAACTCCGGCCACTGGAACAAGTACAAGGGATTTCGCGTCGGGTAGCAGTCCGCGTCCAACAAGAGGACTTGTCGAAAGCGCGTATGACACAGCGCCACCGACTTGAGCTGCCATCCCTTCCACCAATGCCACTGGAGAAATCGAGACGAGACTCCGCTGCGGATGCCGTCCACGTCGACGAACGTGACGTCATATTCGCGGATCGCCTCCACAAGCCGCGGCTCATCCTCTCCTTGGAAATGCCAGACCTCGATTGGCAACTTACATCCAACGTGACGAAGCACGCGGACGGTAACGTATACGGAGGCCAGGTATTGCCCACCGCCGACGATCACGATGCCCCGCTCCTCGCTCGGCTCGGGAAACGCCGGCGGGTTGGCAAGCCGATCACGCACGGCAAGCCGAAATCCCTCGACCACGTTCGGCCAGGTCCACCAGCGATCCTCGGCGCGCCGGGCCGCCGGCGACCGGAAGGCCCTGGCAACGTCGGCGGGTGCGGTCGTCGGGGCAATCCGCGCGATCGTGGGCGACGTCATGGAGCTTTTCCGGGATGAATCTGAACGATTGCCGGAACGCATGTTGCGGGAGGAACGGCACGGCTTGAAACGTCCGCGAAGTCGCAGACGTTGGTCGCGTCCCATTCACCCGCCGCCTTTTGGTAGCGGATTTCCGTGGTTCCCTTGCGAAACACCAAGGCCGCCGATTCGTCTCGTAGGTCGGCTACCAATTCGACGGTGACGCCGGACGGAGAGTCGGCAGTCTGCCACGTCACACGATCAACGTCGTAGATACATGGCTTGACGTCCATATTCCATGTTCCATTGAAGAAGCCGACTTCCTCCGAGAAGCCCCCGGCGACTGCCATGCACCGGCTGGGGAAGAAAGCGCGCCTCACCGGAGCGGCGGCGCGGCTCGTTCCAGAACCCTCACAATCGGTGTGTGTGGAGGCAATTCCCTGGAAAGGCACATCGTCGATGCTGATAAGCTGGTCGCCGTCGTAGTACCACACGCGCACCGTGCATGGGCCTACGACCGCGCCGGGTATCTGGCTCAGGAGCCAGTAGTTGTTCGAAATCGACGCCTGGTCCGCATCGGCGGGCGGCAGGGAATCGAAAGGGTCACCCAAAGCATAGCAGTAGCCGTATACGCGGTCCGCGTTTGCCTGACCGTTGCCGTAAGCGCAAATCACTCCGGGCCCGCTCCCGACCATCTTGACCTTCCAGTCTTGTCCCGTCATCGGCCTTTGGACCCAAAGCGGTTGCGGTGCTCCGTGCGGGCTCATTGCCCGGCGGCTACGAACTCCAACCTTGGAGACGTCGACTTGTTGATCGCAGGGGATCGTCACCTGCAAAGAAATGGTGATCGTCCGGTCTTCGTTCTTACTCGTCATCGGGGGCTCCCTCGTCAAGAAAGATGCGAAACTGTGAAACGGTCAACGTACCCCGCTCGATGTACAGGCCGAAACCGCCGCGGCAGTCAAGCGGCGGGGAATCGGGCCGCGTGTCCTCGGTCAGTTCGTCGAGTTCCTCAGCGCCCCAAGAGACACTCTCAAGCGAGCCGTCCTTGCAGACAATCGTCAGTTCCTGCTCGCCTTTGGGCATGGGAATTGCCGCCGTCGAACGCCCTTCTCTATGCACGGGGAAGAACTCTTGATCCAGCGTCAGATAGTCTCGATCCAGTCGGAACGTGGGGCTTCCCAATGGATCGGGCCACCGCAGAAGCTGAATGCGCTCGCACTCGTAGCCGTCGTCTCGCCGCTTGAGTCCATAGAAGACGCCGACCCCGCCGTTCCACGCCGGCTGAATAAGCCGCAGGCGCAGGACAAAATCCTCTCGAGTAACCTCGCCGGCTTCGAGCAGTGCGTCTCCGTCGATGACAACCGTCAATTCCTCGAGCTCGAAGTCTTCCAACGTCTCCGAATGCGTCTCGGGGCCGGGCCATCGCCGCTTCTTCAGCGGCCGATCGAGCAGCTTGTTCCAGTCTCCCACGGTCAGCACGCGCGGCGTGCCCCCCGCACCGCCCGGTTCTTCCGGTCCGATGCCTCCGTTCGGTGGGGGTTCGGGTTCAACGGGCGGGTACCATGAACGGACCATCAAGAACGCCGCCACGACCAGACCTGCCAACGCAATCGGCAGGACGAATCTCAGTATCGTGCGTCGGAGGTTCTTCTTGCCGGACGCGCGTAGCCACGCTCGCAGGTCTCGACTTAGATCGGTGGCCAGGCGGTAGCGTCGCGTCTTGTCGTCGCAGACACAGTGGTCTTCGACGATATCCGCCAGCGCCTGGGGCACTTGCTGCGGCAACGTGCGAGGGTGCTGGTTCGGGTCGCCGAGGGCTTCGAAATACTCTTCCGAGTCTCTTGCCAGATACGGCAAAGCAAGACGTCGCTCGCGGACGTGCGGCAAGGCGAGCAGTTGATAGAGGACCACACCCAGACTGTAAATGTCGGCCTGACGATCCACGTGCTGTTTGCGAGCCTGCTCGGGAGCCATATAGGTCACCGTGCCCATCACACGGCGGGCTTCTCCCAATTGCTCGCTGGCCGATGCGGCCAATCCAAAATCCGAGAAGCACGGCCGGTCGTTCTCGTCGAAGAGGATGTTGTCCGGTTTGATGTCGCGATGGATGTACCCATGAGCGTGAATCTCCGCCAGCGTGTCCGCAAGCTCGGCAATCCATCGGACCGACTGCCGAACTGACGGTCTTTCGTCGCCGGTGAGTCTTCCCGCCAGGCTACCGCCGTCCATCAGCTTCATGACGATGAAGCAGATCAGTTCCCCTTGGCGTTGTGTGGGACTCTCGACGACTTCCCGAACGGGTACGACTTGCGAGTCGGCCAATTGCATGGCCTTTTCGGCTTCCCTTAGGAACGACCGCACGAGCCCCGCTGTGAGGCTGTGATCGGAGCGCGGCCCTTTGATCGCCACGTATTCCTTGCGGACGTTGTCGTAGGCCTTCCATACTTCGCCAAAGCCGCCCCGCCCGATGAGATCGACCAAGCGGTAGCGCTCCACAAGCTGCTTGGCAGCCGCGTCGATCTGCGCGGGCGCCATTTGCTCGGAGTCTGCTTGGACGGTGTTCTCGCCCGTAGCGTCCGCATGGGAACTTGTCACGCTGAGCGATACTCGGAAGGAGTCCACGGAAGCCGCGACGTCGCCTTCGGCAGCAGTTGCAACCGTCGGATCGAACGGACTGTCCGAAGGTAGAGCATCTTGTTGGGATCGGCGCGATGGGGAGTCCATTGTGAAGCCCATGTGATGAATGAACTTCATTCCTTCGGCGTGATTGGCCAAAGTGCAGTGAAGTTAGTCAGCCAAGAGCCGAAACGAACAGCGCGACAGGTAGTTGATAGGCTACCACGCAAACCGAGACCCGGCAACCCCCCCGAGGCGGGATGACACATCGGCGCCGGCTTCCCGACCTGAACATGTCGTCGGAAGTGCCCCACGCCTTTTGGGGGGTCCTCGGGCTGGCGTGGGCGGTGAATATCTCAGCAGATCGAGAAAGGTGATCATTCTCTTTCGATCTGGATTGAGCCGCCACCAAAGGCCTTGGTCCGGGAAGTAGGCATGCGCCGGCCGCCACGGACTCGAGCTGTTGTGGAACAACGCCATGAAGGAAAGAAGGGACTGACGACGTCCGAGAGCCGAGTAGGCATAAGGAATTCGATAGCCACGAAGCTGCTGAGAAACGACTACGTCGCCAAGCCGGTGACTCCGGATGAACTCTTGGCGACCGTCGCGCATCACTTGGACACGGCGGACTCCGGTGTACCGCCGTCGGAGCCGTCGGCAAAGCCCCTCGATCCGGCGTCCCGGTGATCGCGATCGGCGCGACACACCGTCCCGTGACGTCACTCGTACACAAACCATGCCGTCGCTGTGCATGTCCGGTCGGCCGCAACACGGGCCCAATGGGCGGAGAAACCGTCGGGGAAGGTGTGGGTGGCGGTTTCGCCTGGCGATACGTCGATCGTCTTGTACGTTCGCCAGGTGCCGGTGCGAAGGAAGTCGACTTCGATCGTGAATGCCACGTCGGCGTCGGCGTCGTGGGAGAACTCGACCCGCTTGCGGTCGTAGCCGGTCATCAGATACGGATCGGACGGCTTGTCGGTTTCGACCGGCGCGTTGCGCCACGGCCCGCCACGGCCGCGGGGTTTGCCAAGCTGCCAGAGGTCGTCGACGTCGCCGAACCAGAGGGCCACGTTGGCGTCGTCGGAGGTCACCACGCGGCCGTCATCTTGCACGGTGGGGCACGCACCGGCCAGCACCGTCATGCCTCGCCAGGAACAGAAATCGGTAATCCGCTTGTTATGCGTGGCGACCGGCTTGATGCCCGAGATACCACCGGCCGACGTGTGCGGCAGGACGTAGAACGTGCCGCAGCAGTTCAGCAGCAGCCGCTCGGTGACCACCTCGCGAATGCCCCGGGGCCAGCCGACCGACCACGGCCGATCGTATCCCTCGGCCCCGACCGGCAGCCGATAACGCACGCCGCTGCTTTCGACGATTGCCGAGGCCGCGTCGACCTTGAAGTCGGCCCCTTTCAACCCGGCCGTCTTCTTGAGAAACTCCAACGACGCATCCTCTCCCGCGATGTGCTTCAGCTTCATGTCGGGGCCGATTTCGTAATAGCCTTGCGCACATCGGGCCGCACCGGCAGCCGACGCGCGATGGCCGAGCATTTGCAGCGTACCGAGGTCGCCGCCCCGGGGGCGTATGATGCCGACCGAGCGATCGCGCCCATCGTCGATATCAGCGAGCGCCGCAAACGCCTTGGGATCGGCCGCGGTGCCGCCGCCCGGTCCGAAGTGGAAATAGACGGTCGCGCCGTCGCAACCCCGTTCGGCGCGCACGCGGATCCATTCGGCCTGGAGATCGTCGGGAAACACGTGAAAGGCGTATCCCTTCGGCAGCACGGTGACGGACGTCGCCGTCGCCCACGTGGTATTGCCTTTGCAGTCCAACTCGAAGGTGAACGTAACCGGTACGTCAGTCTCATGCGTCAGATGCACCACGCGGTTCTCGTAGCCGGCGAAGTGATAGGGATCGGAAGTGGCACCGGCCTCGAGGTCGTCGCCAACCCACACACCGCCGAAACCCGCCGGACGCCCGCAACGCCGCAGCCCCGCCCAGGTGGCAAACCAGAGGTTCGATTGCGACTGGTTCACGAAGCGGTTGCCGCCGGTGATCGCGGTGTCGTCGCAGGCGAAGACCAATCGATCGCCGAAGCGGCAGAAGTCGCCGGTGATCTTCAAGTAACTGGCGATCGGACGCAGCCCGGCGGTGTTGGCGGCCGAAAAGGTCTTGGGAAAATCGAACCAGAGACCGTGCATGTTCATCAAGTACTCGCCGCCCGGACCGATCTGCCGAATCCGCGGCCATTCGGTGTACCAGCCGTGGGCGGCTGTGTACGAGTAGTCGCCGATCGGCAGCCGGAAGCGATACCACGTGCCGGCGTCGCGCAGCAACAACAGCACCGAACGCTTGTCCCAGCCGGTGGCCCAAATCGGTTCGTCGTTGTCGGCGTCGTCGGCCGCCCCGCGAACGCCGCCGGGCCCGGTAACTTCGTTGAATTGATGGCCGTCGACGACCGCCCAATCGGTCCCGTCCCATTCGGCCAAGCACCCCAAGTTTTCGCTGCCCGGCAAACGCCCCTTGCGGCCGTTGTTCGACACGACCACGCGGCCCTGGCTGCTGTAGCCGCCTTTGCCGTGGTAGCCGGGCAGATAGTCGACGAAGCCCCCCACGTGGCTGTCGAGGTGGATCGTCTTGACCTCGAGCGTGTGTACGTCGATCTCGTAGAGCCCTTCTTCCATGGTGAAGGTGTAGACCTTGTTGGCCGGATCGGTCAGATGCCGCATTGTGGCCGTCGGCCGGCCGGGCGCTACTTTGTAGGGAATTACGCGAACCTTGCCGTTGCGGTCGATCGCGTACGGGCCGATGAACAACTGCTGCGACTCGCGATGGATCAGCCGGTTGGCCGGCGTGCCGCCGATGCTCTCTGACCGTATTCTGAGGTTCAAATCCGCGTCGATCTCGTAGAGCTTGTCGTCGCTTCCGCGGGGCTGATGCGGCGAGTAGGTCAGCGCCCAGAGCCTGCCTGCCCAGGGAACAACCGCTCCGATGCCACATTCCCCACCGTGGTTGAACATGGCCAGATGAGGGTAGCGGCCGCTGTAGCAAAGCGGATGGTGTTGCTCGGCTGCGGCAGTCGGTGTGGTGATTGAAAGCAGCAGTGCCAGCGCACCGAGCAGAGCGGCGCGATGGCGGCGGGTGCGATCGCAAGGGACGTGCAGGGCGGATATCACGGTGGTGTCTCCTGGACTCGTCGGCAAAGAGAATCGTCTCGGACCGAAGGCAACGGGGCGCTGCCAAAGTCTGGCGACTTCGGCTACTGCCTTCGGTGAGAATCAGGATACGTCCGAGACGCGGGTTTCGCAATAGTGCGACGGATGGCCGAGGAGCTAGTCCTCTTCCTCTTCCTTCATCGTCGCCTTGGCGATGATCTCCTGCTGGACGTTGCCGGGCACGACGTCGTAGTGGCTGAACTCGATCGTGTAGCTGCCCTGGCCGCCGGTGATGCTCGATAGGCTGCGGGCGTAGGTGGTCACCTCGGCCAGCGGCACCTCGGCCGAAACGGTCTGCATGCCGCCGCCGGCGGAGTCCATCCCCAACACGCGGCCGCGGCGGCCCGACATGTCGCTGCTGATGTCGCCTACGTTGTCGCCGGGGATCGTGATCTCGATCTTCACGATCGGCTCCAACAGCGCCGGCTTGGCGTCTTGGAAGACGTTGCGGAAGGCCATCGACGCGGCGGTCTTGAAGGCCTGCTCCGAGCTGTCGACCGCGTGGTGCTTGCCGAAGTGGACCTCGACGCAAACGTTCTGCACCTGGTAGCCGGCCACCACGCCCTTGGTCATGCGTTCCCGGAAGCCCTTTTCTACGGCCGGCATGAAGTTGCTGGGGATCGTGCCGCCGACCACCGAATCGACCCAAAGGAAGTTGTTCGCTTCGTCGTAGTGGGGCGTCTTCATCGAGGCGAAGCGCTCCTTGGTGGCATACTCCTCGATGACGGTCCCCTCGGGCAGTGGGAACATGCGGATGTGGACCTCGCCGAACTGGCCGCGGCCGCCGGTTTGCTTCTTGTGGCGGTAGCTTCCCTCGGCGTTGGCCTGGATCGTCTCGCGATAGGGAATCTTGGGCTCTTTGGTCGATACCTCGACCTTGTCGCGGCGCTTGAGCCGCTCCTGGAGGATCTGCAAGTGCAGTTCGCTCATGCCGGTAATCACGGTCTCTTTGGTCTGGGCGTCGCGGTCGAGCCGGAAGGTCGAGTCTTCCTGCACGATCTTGTTCAGCGCGCCGGAAAGCTTGGCCTCGTCGCCGCGGCTCTTGGGCGTGACGGCCAGCCCGACCATCGGCGTGGGAAACTTGATCGACGGCAGAGCGGCCTCACCCAACGTGCTGGCGGTCTCCAGTTCTTCCATCTTCACCACGGCCACGATATCGCCGGGGCCCGCCTCGTCGACCGGCTCGGTCTGATCGGCCTGGACGCGGAGCAACTGGCTGAGCTTCACGCCCTTGCGAGCGCCGACCACCGATATGGTGCTGTCTTTGGCCAGCGTTCCGCCGAACACGCGGATGAAGCTGAGCTTCTGCACGAAGGGGTCGATGCGGGTCTTGAAGACCTGGGCCACCAGCGGCCCTGAGGCGTCGGCTGCTACCGGCACGTCTTCGCCCTCGGCGGTCTGAGTCGTCCGCTCGATGCTATCCGGCGGCAAGGCACACATCGCCAACGCGTCGAGCAGTTCGTCGACGCCGGCACCCGTCTTGCCCGACACGCAGACCATCGGGATCAGACTCCCTTCGGCCACGGCCCGGACGATCAGCCGCGAGAGTTCTTCATCGGTGGGCAGTTCGCCCTCGAAGTAACGTTCCATCACTTCTTCGTCGACCTCGATGATCGACTCCAGCAGCGACTCGCTGATCTCGTTCGGATCGATCAGAGCGCCGGCCGTATCGTCGGGCACCTTCAACGTGCCGGCCACACCGCGGAAATCGGCCCCTTGGCCCAAGGGCACGTTCAGCAACACACAGGCCGTGCCGAAGACCTCCTTGATGCTCTCGATCAAGGCGGGGAAGTCGATGTTGTCGGAGTCCATCTTGCCGATCACGATCATTCGACCCAGGCCCGCCTTTTCTGCCTCGGCGAAGACCCGCCGTGTGTTGACCTCAATGCCCGACTGGGCGTGGATCATGATCGCCGCAGTGTCCACGCCCCGCATGGCGCCGATCGTCTGGCCGATGAAGTCGGGATAGCCCGGCGTGTCGATCAGTTGGAAGTGTTTGCCGGCGTGGTCGAAGTGGACCAGGCTGGCCTCGATCGAGTATTGGTGCTGCTTCTCTTCGTCGTCGAAGTCACAGATGCTGGTACCGTCGTCGACGGCGGCCTGCCGGCTGACGGCGCCGGTGACGTTCAACAGCTTGTCTACCAACGTGGTCTTGCCGGCCGAGCCGTGTCCGCAAAGGGCAACGTTGCGAATGTCCGCGACTTGGTACTTGGCCATCGGGCGTTTCCTTCAATTCGATTGACTTGACAATTCGTTCGATATATCGGTTCAACCCGCCGCGGCGATCGCGTCGGGTAACGTCAGGCTTCCCTCATATAGCGCCCGGCCAATGATACAGCCGGCCATCGGCACGGCCGCCAGCCGGGCCACGTCGTCTGCGGTGGTCACGCCGCCGGAGGCCACCACCGGCACGTCGACCGCCGCTTGCATCTCGGCCATCGCGGCCACGTTGGCCCCGGCCATCATGCCGTCGGTGGCGATGTCCGTGTAGACGATCGCCGCGATCGGCTCCTCGGCAAACTGCGCGGCCAGGTCGGTCGCCGCGAAGTCGCTCGTTTCGAGCCATCCGTCGGTGGCCACGCGGCCGTCGCGAGCGTCGATCCCCAAAACCAACCGGCCGGGGAACTTGCGGCACATCTGCCGGAACCAGTCGGGCTTCCGGATCGCCAACGTGCCGATCACCAGCCGGGCCAGACCTAACTCCAACAGCTCGCGGATCGTCGCCTCGTCGCGGATTCCTCCGCCCAATTCGCATGGCACGCCGGTGGCTTCGACTATCGCCCGAACACTGAGCAGATTAACGGGTCGCCCGTCCTTGGCACCATCTAGATCCACCAGATGGAGCCGGTCGCCCCCCTGGTCGATCCAATGTTGGGCCATAGCGGCCGGATCGTCGCCGAAAACGGTCTCCCGGCCGTAGTCTCCCTGCCTGAGACGTACGCAGTTACCCCCACGAATGTCTATCGCCGGCCAGATTTCCACGTCCGCAACGCTCCTGCCCGCTGTCGGGCACCATGGCGAAACGGGTAATATGACACGGATTCGGCCCGGATGCAAGGAGGCTATGGTGATGACGAGCCAGCGTTGTCACGTCCGGGAAGGATGGATTTCCATCCGAATATACTTGACAGCATTGTCGGCCATAGGCCATAATCACTGACAAGGTCCTCCGGGTACGCTCCGGCACGCCTTGGCGGATCTTATCAACGGTCGTGACAACGTACCTACGTATTAGTTCAGGCAGCGTAGCGCCGACGCGACGAACGATCACGTTTTGCAGCGGCAGATCTTCTTCGGCTCGGTGCCCTCTTCTCACGACACCCGAAGCTCAAGCGAGGGTTGCGGACCGTTTCTGTTTCGGCGCTCGGCGTCGATCTCCAATGGCGGCACACCCTGGAAGGTTTCGCTCGATAACCAAAGGAACGGCGAAAGGCAATCGAGGACTTTTCTTCCCACTTTTTTCGGAGAGTATCATGAAGAGACTTATCGCGTGGCTGGCATTTTTAGTGGTGCTGTCGATCGGCGGCACGGCGCAGGCCGTTTGGTTTGGGCAGGACATCGGTCAGCCGGGGAATCCGGCATTCACCCAGCCGTTTGAGGAGCCCGCTCCGGGCACGTTCATCGTCTACGGCGGCGGCGACGACATTTACGGGAACGAAGACGAATTCCACTTCGTCTACGACGACGTGTCGCTGGCCGGCGACGCCGTGATTCAGGCCCGGATCACGGCACTCGACATCACCAACACGTGGTCGAAGGCCGGCGTGATGATCCGCGACGAGTTGACCGACGTCAGCGTGAACGCGGCCGCGGTTATCTCCGGCGATCCACGCATGTCCTTCCAGTATCGGGACGTCAACCCCGGCGGCACGACCCACATTACGACGGGCGGACCTCCCGTAGGGGATAAACCCTATTGGGTGCGGATGACCCGATTCGGCGACACACTGACCGGCTACCGTTCGCCGGACGGACTGAATTGGACGGCACAGGGCAGCATCGACATCCAGATGATCTCGCCCTACATCGGCCTGGCCGTCACTTCGCACAACAACAACGAGCTTGCCCAGGCCACGTTCGACAACGTGTCGACCGCCCGAGCCGCCACCGAGTACACATGGCTCGGCGGCTCGGGAAACTGGAACACCTCGAACAAGTGGAATCCGGCCGGCGTGCCCGACGGGTCGAGCAAGGTGCTGATCAACTCCGGCACGGTGAGCGTTGCCGGCGACGAAGCGGCCTTTACGTTGGATATGCGTGGCGGTTCGGTGAGCGTGGGTCCGGGCAGCAGCCTGGACATCGTAGGCAACCTCTACGCCGCCGGCAGGACGATCACGATGGGCAACGATTCGGAGCTTTCCTTCGAGTACGGCGGCGGTACGCTCGGCACGTTGACGTTCTCCGGCACGCCGGCCGTGCTGCCCAGCGGTACGCTTTCGATCGACAACTTGCGCACCACTAGCAGCGGTGCGGCCTTTGCGATCGAGGGCGGCGGCACGATCGACGTCGGCTCCGTTTCCGTACGGCCCGACACGGTCTTCAACGTCAACGCCGGGAAGCTCATCCTCGGCGGTGCGAATCCCCTGGGAGGTTCCACGCAGGACGTGATGCTCGGCGGCGGCACAATCGCCTTGCGCGGCCGCGAGGCCCTGACGGACAACCTGGTCCGCTACGGGTTCTACGACAACGTGCCCAACAGCGAACTGAAGCCGATCGACGACGGGGCGATCAACGGCCAAAACGGCGGCGTGTGGGCATTGACACCCGATACGGCCCGGGGATGGACGGACGAGGTGTGGCAACAGAACGCTTTCGCCGACACGTACATCCAGATGTGGAGCGGTTTCTTCACGGCTCCCGAAACCGGCAACTACGAGTTCTACGTCCACGGCGACGACCACGAGGTCTTCTTCATGGACAAGAATCAGAACGGGGAGTTTGACGGCGTCGAGGAACTCGTTACCGATAACGCGCCTCCGGACGGCTGGAACACGGCCAAAACGGGCTTTATCGACCTGGTGGCTGGAGAGAGCTACGAGTTCGCCTTGGCCCAGCACGAGCAAGGTGGCGGCGACTTCGTGCATTTCGAGATCGGCCTACCCAGCGCCGGCGGCCGACAGCGGATCAACCCGAGCCTACCGTCGCAGGACGGTTGGTGGTCGGCCCCCGGCGTTCAGGCGGTCAATTTGCCCAATACCGACTTTGTGGTGACCGAAGACTCAGGCATTGAGGTGATTTCCGACGCGGACGGCACCTTCGGCACACTCACGCTCCGCAACGGCATCATCACGACCACGGGCCAGCCGATGAGCTTCGCTGCCACGGTCGTCGCCCCGGATGCCACGGCGGTCGGCGTCGACATTCGAGCCGAGACCGACTTCAACTCCATCGACGGCAGCGCCGCAACGGGTCCGTTCCTCTTCTCGAAGGATGGGCCGCTGGCCCTGACCGTCGAGCCCGGATTCTTGAAAAACATGCAGAAAGCCACCCTCGACGCCCGCGGAGGCACGCTCGCGCTCAACGGCGAGGACGCCTGGGCCGGGGCGACCAAGGCGTCGATCTCCGGCGGCATGCTGGAAATCCGCGCCGGCGAGATCGCCGGAGCCGGCCTGACTGCGGGCTTGGTCGGCGCCTGGTTGTTCGATGAAGGCGCCGGCAACATCGCCATCGACAGCATGGGCAACGGCGACGGCACGATCACCGGGGCCGCGTGGGTCGACGATCCCCAGCGGGGATCGGTGCTCGATTTCCAAGACGCCGACTCGGTATTCGTCCCCGCCGGGCCGTTCGCGACGATCAACGAAGCGGTAACTGTCGCGCTGTGGATAAACGGCGACGCGGCAATTCAACCACAAAACGACTTCACCTTTGTGGCCATGATCGGCGGGGCCAGGGCGTTCGGCACGCATATGCCCTGGAGCAACTCGCAAATCTACTGGGACGCCGGCGGGGCCCAGAGTTGCTGTGCCGACCGGTCGGCTTTCACCGTTCCCGCGGCCGACTTCGAGGGCCAATGGAACCATTATGCCTTCACCAAGGACATCAACACGGGCGAGATGAAGGTCTTCATCAACGGAGCCGAGCGGCACAACGCCGGCGGCCGTACCATCCCGCTGGCCAACATCGACCGGATGTACATCGGGTCGAACTGGAACAACGGCGAGCACTACGACGGCATGGTCGACGAGTTCCTCCTCTACGACCGGGCTCTCAACGCGGCTGAGGTCTCCCAACTCTTCACCGAGGGGCTGGAGATACGCGACCTTCCGGCGGTCGATATGCTCGACAAGGAGATCTTCGTTTTCGAATCCGGGACCCTCAAGGCAAGTCCTTCCCCGCTGAACCTCGGCACGCTGACCATCTCCGACGGGGCCACCCTGACGACCGCGGGCGCCAAGATCAGCTTCACGCAGATCGCGTTTGAAGGCGACGGCGAGGCTGCGGTGGGCTTCACCTCGAACACCGACACCACGCTTACAGGCACCAACCCCATCAATGGCGGTGGACGCGAACTGACGTTCGAGATCGACGGATCGGCCCGAACCATCGTCGACAAGGTCGGTGTCGGCCTGGAGAATACCATCTTCGAACTCTACGGTGGTGAACTCGTCGGGCTGATCGACGCCGACGGCACCACGTTTGGAGACGCAACGCTCAGCTTCAACGGCGGCGGCGTCTTGCTCAGCAGCACCGGCGGCAATCAAACGTACAACGAGCCGATGGCCTTGGAGGGCAGCGGCACGTTCACCGTCGGTGAAGTGCCCGGCGGAGTGAGCGACGTCGAGATTACCTACGGCAGCGAAACGATTGGCGCGACCTTGGACAGCTTCGGCGTCTTGGGCTTCGAGGCCGACGACGGCTACACATTGCAGATCGACGGCCCGGTCGGCGGCGTCGGCGGAATTGCCGGCGACGGCGGGATTGTCAACCTCAACAACGTCGGCGCCAAAGACTACGCCGGCGGCACGATTGCCAACGAAGGCACGTTGAACGTCAACACGCCACTGGCCAACACGTCGCACATTGAGGTGGGCGAAGCCACGATGGTGCTCAATGCCGACGTGACCACCAACGGCGGTCAACAGGTCGGGCTGATGGGGTCGATCTTCACCGGTATCCCCCGTGACGCCTCGCACCTGACCCTCGACGGCGCCGCCTACTTCGGCTCCGGCATGCGGGTCTTTAGCGGCGACAAGGCCGGGACCGTCTTGACCGACCCGGCGCAGCATAGCACCTCGATCACCGGAACGACCCAGAACTGGACCTCGTTCCCCACGTTCGGCGGCAACATGGAGGATTTCGTGACCGCTTTCAGCGGCCGTTTCATCGCGCCGGAAACCGGTACCTACAACTGGCACTGGAACAACGACGACCGCGGGCTGATGTACATCGACCTGGACGACAACGGCATCTTCGAGAGCACCGAGAGCGTAGCGGCCTACGCCTGGAACTCCAACGGCAACGTCGACATGACGGCCGGTCAGGGCTACAACCTGATCTACATGGCCCAGGAGTTCGGCGGGGGCCAGAACGTCAACTGGTACTACACGCCTCCCGGCGGAACCGAAGTCCGCGTCGATCCCAGCCAGCCGGACCAGAGCAACCTCTGGGTTTCGCCGGTCAGTTCGACCACGTCGATCAACGAGGGTACGTTGGAGATCAACGCGGCACTCGACACCGGCACCGTGTCCGTCGGCAACGGCGGCACGTTGAACGTCAACGACGGCGGCAGCCTCGCCGCGACGGGAATCTCGATTTCCGGCAACGGCGAGGTCAACCTCAACGGGGGCGGCAGCATCACGGCCGAAACGCTCTCGATCATCGGAGGCGGCGTCTACGACACGCAAACGCCGTCCACCTTCCGCACGGTCTCGATGCGAGGCGGCGGCACGATGCTGACCAACGGAAACCGCGTCACCGTCAGCGAGAGCCTCGATGCTGGTAACTACTCGATCACGGTTGACCCCGGCGGCGACTTCAGCGTGATGGGAGCCGATCTGGCCGCCGGCATCGACGCGCTGACCCTCGGCGGCAACGTGACGTACAACGGCCCGCGGGCGCCAATCTCCTATTGGACCTTCGACGACGGCGCCGGCGATATCGCGGTCAACTCGGCCGATCCGACCCTCAACGGCACGTTGATCGACCTGGGTACCGGGACGCTTCCCGCCTGGACCAGCCGCGGCAAGATCGACGGGGCAATCGTGTTCGACGGCCTCGGCTACGTCGATCTGCCCGACGGCTACGCCGATTTCACCAGCGGCGTTACCGTGGCCGGCTGGATCTACCACTTGTCGTTCCCCAATTGGGGACGCATCATCGATTTCGGCAACGGCGCCGGAGTTGACAACATCCTCCTAGCCCACCGAGGCACCTCGTCGGACGGCCGCTTCGAGTTCCACGATTCGCCCGGCGGCACCGAGGCGATCGATCCCAACGGCGTCTTCACCACGTTCGGCTGGCAGCACATCGTGGCCACCTGCGACGACGGGCCGACCAACGGCGCGACGATGAAGCTTTATGTCAACGGTGACCTGGCCTTCGAACAAGGCGGCAAGAGCACGCCGGCGAACATCCTGCGGACCAACAACTACATCGGCGAGAGCAACTGGGACGGCGACGACTTCTTCCACGGCTACATGGACGAACTGATTATCTGGGACCGCGCACTTTCGGATCAGGAGGTCGGCGCTCTGCATATCGCCGGCGTGCTCGGCGACCCGGCTCCGGACTTCACTCAGGTGAGCCTCGGCGGCACACTGGACGGCACCGGTACGCTCAACTCCGATCTGACGCTCAACGGCCAGATCATCCCCAGCGGGCCCGACGGCGGCGGCTCCGGCACGATCAACTTCCGCGGCGAGATCCGCATGACGGAGGAAACGTCGACCATTTTGACGATGGACCCGGCGGGTGTGAGCCAATTGGCCAATACGGGCAACTCGGACCTGGTCATCGGTGGCGAGTTGCAGTACCGCGTCGAGGGCGTCAACGCGGCCGACGAGGGCAAGGACGTCAGTGTGGCGATCGTCAATGCCGTGGCTGAAGGTGTGATTCAAGGCGAGTTCGATATCGTGCCACCCGGCAGCGCCGCAGCCCCGGCCCACGTCGACCAGGGCGTGTTTCACAAGGGGTTGACCTACGGCCCTGCCTTTCCGCCGACCGATCCGCCCAGTTACTTCAACGTCGACGCCGCGTTCTACGTCGCCGGCGGTGGCGACGCCAACGGCGACGGCCGGGTCGACGGCCAAGACATCACGAACCTGATCACCAACTTTAGCCGGCCAGGCGACCCGGCCGACCGCACTTGGCTCCAGAGCGACACGGCCGGCGGTATCTTCGGC
>CAYYNP010000035.1:0-48565 GCA_964472545.1 uncultured Planctomycetaceae bacterium
GCCAACCTCCGCTCGCTCTACGGCTACATGTGGACCCATCCCGGCAAGAAGCTGCTGTTTATGGGCGGCGAGTTCGGCCAGTGGAACGAATGGGATTTCGACACCAGCCTGCAATGGGACCTTTTGCAGTGGCCGTCGCACCAGGGATTGCAGAAGTGCGTGGCCGACCTGAACCACCTCTACCGCCGCGAGCCGGCGCTGTACGAGCGCGACTTCGACGGCCGCGGCTTCGAGTGGATCGACTGCCACAACTACGAGGCCAGCACGTTCAGTTACGTCCGCCGGGCAAAGAACCCGGACGATTTCGTCGTCGTCTGCTGCAACTTCACGCCCGCCCCGAGGGTCGACCATCGGCTGGGAGTCCCGGAACTCTGCTGGTACGAAGAGATCTTCAACAGCGACTCGACCTACTACGGCGGCAGCAACATGGGCAACGGGCCGGGTATCATGGCCGATCCCCAAGAGGCCCACGGGCGGCCGGCTTCGGTCGAAATCACGTTCCCGCCGCTGTCGACGATCGTGCTCAAGCCGCGGCGGTGAGCGAGTGCACGAGGCGTGTCTGGGGCACTGCTGCGCTTTGCCCCAGTCACCCAGCGTCCATTTTCTGATAGTCCTAATCTCGGCGACCGCGTTGCCGGCGAAGCATCAACAACAGCGTTGCACCAGCCAGCAGCACCAGCGTACCCGGCTCGGGTACGACGTTGATCGTGCCGATCTGCGGCTCGGCGCCGAAGCCGGTGACGTACTCGAGCGTGAGGGTGCTCGGGTCGGTGCCGGCGGGTACGATCGCGCCGAGGGCCACGTTGCCGTAGCTGATCGTGCCGCCAAAGCCGCCTTCGCCGATCGTGTTTTCGTTGAGCGAAGCCAGGTTCGCGGCGTTGGCCAACGGCAGCACGTCGGCCAGGGCGTTCAGGCCGGCGTCGGTGAACTCGCCGTTGCTGATCAGGCTCCAGTTCATCACGCCGTCGACCATCACGCGGACCTCGCCGGTGGCCGGGTTGTACTCGGCCGCCGCGGTGCCGTCGGCCGCAGTGCCGTTGGCCGCAGGGCCGGCGTCGCCGGTGAAGTTCGAGATCAGGTCGGTAATGTCTTGGCCGTCGACGTTGCCGTCGCCGCGCCCGAAGAGGCCGCCGGCCGTGTCGCTCTTGAGCCAGTTGCGGTCGGCCGGGTCGCCGGGCCGGCTGAAGTTGGTGATCAGGTTCGTGATGTCCTGGCCGTCGACGCGGCCGTCGCCGTTGGCGTCACCGCCGGTGGCCACGAAGAACGTGGCGTCGGCGCTGAAGTAGCTCGGCGGTATGGTCGGCGGGAAGGTGTCGATGTAGGCGACGCCCTTGTGGAACACGCCCTGGTCGATGTGCGCCGGGGCCGCCGCGGTACCGGTGGGAACAACGGCAAAGTTGCCTTGAATCACGCCTTCAGAAAGGCTGTCGACGATCGACACGACGATCTCCTTGCCTTCCTGTTCCGCTTTGATGCCCTGGATCTGGTACTTCAACTCGCCGTCGAGGAACACGTCTGAGTTGCCCATGTTGTCCAACTGGCTCATGCCCTCCGGGGCCATCGTCAATACGGTCGAGGTATCGGGCGTCATGTGGACCTCGCCGCGGAACTTGATCGTCCCGGAGCCGCCACCGTCTGGAGCACTGGGCATGATCTGGCCGCTGAGCGTCAGATCGCCGTTGAGCGTACCGGTGCCGCCGAGAGTGCCGCTGAGATCAACTTGGGTGAAGTCGGGAGCCGCTTTGCCGAGCACGCCGGCGAGGTGCAGATCGGCAACTTCCTGCGCGGAAAGCCCACGATCCCAAATCATCATCTCGTCGACATAGCCCTTGAAAAAGTCGTCGGCGGTCCAGTTGCTTTCGCCGATATAGTTGTTCGTTCGCACGACGTTTGCCGGCACGCTGTGGCCGCCCTCTTCGTGCAGCAGGACGCCGTCACGATAGAGCTTCATCGTGGCGCCGTCGACCGGTCCGTCGTCACAGGTAGCCACAATGTGCTGCCAGTTCCATTGCGAAAAGACGCCGTTGGGGTCGATCGACTCATTGCCGCCGGCGGTACCATAGAACATCCAGCGGGCGTCGCCGGTAGTGCCGCGGTGGGCCAGCACGATGTTCTCGATCCCGGCTCCATTGCCGAAGTCGATGATCCGGCCCCAGTTGGGATAGTCCGTGTGATAGACCCAGGCCGAAACGGTGATGCCGCCAGTGAAGTCGGCGAAGCCGTCGGGGAGGTCGATGTAGCCTTGGCCGTCTAGCATCACTGCGCCGTCGAGCTTGCCGCGCGAGGTCCACGCCGGGCCATTGGTGCCCAGGCCGGTCAGCGTGCCGTTGAGGCTCGGATCGACCGAGTTGATGGCCGTGTCGCCGGCGCCGTCGTCGAACCCCCAGTGGGAAATCGGCGCCCGCGGTCCGGCGAGCGTTACCTCGCCATTTAACATGAGTGTGTCGAAGCCTGCCGCCAAATCCTCTCCCATGACGCGGAAGTCGCCGCCGGGCTCGACCGTGGCGGCGTAGCTGCTCGCCGTGAGGCTCTCGCCGATCGTGATCTGGTTGCCGTTGGTCAACACGGTACCGCCGCCCCGCAAGGTTACCGAGCGAAAGGCCGCCGGCACCCGCGTGTTGTAGACGGCGCCGCCGGAGACCGAAAGCGCGTCGGCGGTTACGCTGCCGTTGGCGCTGACGTCCATCGTGCCGCCGCCGGCCACGGAAACGCGTCCGGTGACCAACGGGGCGTTGACCTCCAAGCTGCCGCCGTCGACGCGCGTGGTCGACGGTGTGGCGTATCCCCACCAGCCGGGCTGCAGCGTCGGATTGGCCCGCACGGCCACGTCGCCGGGCGGAGTGAGCGTGAAGTTCAGGAAGTCGCCACCGCCGCCTTCGCTGTGGGCCAATACGAATTGGTATTGCTGCCCGGCGATCAGATCGGCCGTGCCGTTCTTGGGCGTGTTCCAGCCCTCCGGCGGGACGTTGTCGGTGATGTGCTCGGCGGCGCCGTCGAACTCGCCGTTCTGGTTGAGGTCGACGTAGAAGACCTCGAAGTCGTCGCCGTGGACGTCAAAGCCGTAGGTGCCGGTGGTGGGCGGAATGAAGACGCCGTTCCACATCTGGCTGTAGGTGTCGTCCATGTTGCCTTGCTGCCAGACTTCGTCGACCCATTTCTGGTTTCGCGTCGGCGTGAGGTTGAACAGGCCGCCGTCTGCGCCGTTGAGCGCGCCATCGTCGGTCCCTGCGATGATGGCCGCCGTGGCGCCGTCGTAGAAGCCGTAGAGGATCTGGTCGGGCACGAAGAGGCCGTTGGTGGTCACCGGCTGATTGAGGACCATGGCGCCGCCGGTGACCTCGATGTTCGAGGTGTTCGGCAAGGGCGCATCGACGGTCATGGTGCCGGCGCTGACCGCCGTCGGGCCGCCGTAGTCTTTCACCGCGGCAGCCGTGACGTTGACCGTGCCGGCGGTTGCCCGGATGCCGCCCAACCCCGTTACCGGGCCGTCGACGACCAGCGTATACCCGTCGGCGGCTTCCAGCGAGAGCACGGCGGCGTTGCTCAGGGTGATGCCGTTGGCCGCGCTGCCGAGGGTCAGGGTGACGTCCGGCACGCCACCGAGCACTTCGGCCGCACCGAGCTTGCCGTTGCCTTCGACCGGCAGCGGAGTGTCGAACGTCTGGTCGCCGCCGGTGCTCGACAGGAGCAGTCCGCCGCCGTTGAAGCTGAACGAAGCCGGTCCAAACGTGGTGCCGGTGGGATCGATCAAGCCGACCAATTCGCCGCCGTAGAGTTCAAAGGTCGTGTTCTCCATGCCGGTGCCCGTTTTATCGACGATCACACGGCTGTCGCCGCCGATTTCAACGGTGATTTCCCGCCCTCTGAAGTCCATCCCGCTGGCTGCGGTCAGGGTCGTATTGACCATGGCCGCGATTCCCACGGTGGCCTCCGCGTCGCCGGAGACTGCCGTACTGGCGAAGCTAATTGGGCTGCCGGTGGTCGTTAGCGTAGCATCGGGATCGATGGTCAGCGGACCCAACGCGAGGCTGAGGCTGTTACCCACGGACAGTTCGGAGTCGGCCGTCACTTCGACGGTATGCGAGGTCAGATCTCGCGGCCCAACGCCGCCGGTCCGGAACAAGCTCGCCGTGTTGGCGTCGACGTTTCGCGGCAGGATGTAGTCGGCCGCATTCGTGCTCGTGGCTTGACCGGTGGGGTCGAATCCAAAGCCCATGGTGCCGACTCGACCCAAACCGCCGCCACCAGGGTTGAAACGGGCCTCGAAGTCGACCCAGCCGGGCGTCACGTTCACCACACCCGACGCGTTGACCACGTTCCACTGCGTATTGTGCAGCACGACTTGCCCGTCGACCTGGATCCAGGTTTCGTCGTCGACGCTCTCAAAGAACGACATCCGTCCATCTTCGTCGTAAATCTGGCCGGTGTATACGTACGTCGTGTAGGGCGTCCATGGGGGATTGCTCGTGCTCTCCGTGATCGTCGGGCCGAGACGGTCGAGTGTCCCGTTTTCCGGGTTGGGGATGCTGGTGTCGATCGGCCGCGCGTTCTCGGCGAAGAAGCCGAAGGTCAAGCCGGGCACGATGTCGTTGAGGATGTTCGAGGCGACGACCATGCGGCCGCCGGAAAGCCGCATGGCGGTCGATCCGGCCCAGGCCTCGTCGTTGAGCATCGTCAGCGTGCCGCCGTTGGCGTCGATGGTAGCCTTCTGCATGTTGGCAATGTAGCCGTCCTTGATCGTCAGATCGCCCGGGCCGGCCTTGGAGAAGACGAACTGATTGAGCGCCGCACCGCCGTCGATCGTGCCGAAGTCGGTCGCGTCGGCCTGTGGGTCGACACCGACCGCCTCGGCCGTTGGGGCGACGACTGCGTTGGCAAAGGTGACCGACTTGCCGGTGGTGGTGATGATGCCGTTTTGCAGCGTCAGTGTGCCGAACGTGCCGCCTTGGTCGGAGATTACGTCGATGCCGGAGTCTTCGGTGACGACGAAGTCTGCCCCGGGCAGATTCACGGCCCGGGTGCCGGACGCCGACCACCAGCCGTCCTGAGCGGGCAGGCTGGGGTTGATGCGGGTGCGATTGCCGGCTCCGGCACTGGGTATGCCGATCTCGAAATTCAAGAAGTCGCCGCCGCCACCCTCGTTATGCGCCAGCGCCCACTCGTACGTCTGGCCCGCGGTCAAGTCGATGGTACCCGTCTTGGGCGTGTTCCATCCGTCCGGCGGCGCGTTGTTCGTGACGAACTCCTCGAGACCGTCGAATTCGCCGTTGCGATTCTTGTCGATGAAGAGCACCTCGTAGTCGTCGCCGTGGACGTAGAACTCGTAGGTGCCGGTTTCGGGGGCCTTGAAGAAACCGCTCCACATTTGGGTGTAGGTGTCGCTCATGGCGCCCTGCTGCCAAAGTTCGCCGGTCCATCCTTGAGTCGAGGTGGGCGTGGCCAGGAAGACGCCGCCGTTCTCGCCGTTGGCCAGGTTGTCGTCGATGGTCGCGAGTTCGGTGTTGGCCAGGCCGTCGTAGAATCCGTAGGCGATCACGTTATCGACGATCGCATCGACCCCGCGAAAGCCGATCGTCCCACCGGTGAGCATTATCGGCTCGGTCGAGACGCCCAACGGATTGGCGCCGCCCAGGGTGAGTTTGCCGGCGGCGACGTTGAAGACCGTGTCTGGCCGCACGGAGACCGCGCCGACGTCCATTGCCCCGCCGCCTTCCATGATGAATTCGGCGCCACTGCCGAGCGTGCGAAGGTTGTTCACCGAGAGCGACCCGCTGGGCAACACGACCGAGGTGCCGGCGAAGGTTAACGTGCCCAGGTCACCGCCGCCGTATTGGAATGACACTTCGGAATCGGCCCCCATCGAGATCGACCCGGCGCCGGCGTAGAGACTGCCGACGACGTCCAGGCTCCTGCCCGCGCCAATGTTGACCGAGCCGCCGTTGATCTGCAGCGTGAAGACCGATTCGTCGTCGGTCACGCTGATCGTGCCCGTGTTGAGAATCGCCTTGCTCATCTCGCCGGGTATACCACTGGGGTTCCACTTCGTCGAGGAATTCCAGTTACCCGAGCCGCCGGCCCAGGTGTACTCGTTCTCCACCCGGGCTAGCGCAACATCGGTGAAGGTGGCCGCGGCGAGTTGCGTGTTGTCGTGTGAGGTGACCGCCATGCCGATGTAAGGCGTCACCATCGGGATGTCGACCGACCCTTGTTCAATCCAGGTCTCACCGTCCGCCGAGCGGTAGCCCGTCAGCGTGTCGCCGAATCGCGTCAGCCGGATCCAATAGGGCTTGGTGCCTTCGGGGGGACCGGTGGTCGTTGCGGTGAGGCTGCCTGCGCCCGAGAGCGGACGCCATTGGAACGCGGCCCTCGGATCGCCCGAGACGAGCATTTGGGCGTGCGTGCTGATGTCGCTCAATTCGTTGCGGATCATCACGCCGGCTTTCGACCAGGAGTTGGTGATGTCCAACGACGTCACCTGGGCCTGGATCACGGCGTCGCCGATCAGCGGCACGTCGTCGTAGACGAAGTGGAACTCGTCTTCGTTGCCCCAGATGTCGTCGCCGCCGCCGTAGACGGTGAACGCCCCCGTGCCGGGGTCCTGCTCGAAGATCTGAGTAAACGCCGGATTTCCCGCTTGGCCGATATCCTGCTCGAACCAAGCGGCCCCGGCCGTGCCGCCGATCAACAGCGGCAGTCCGACGGCCGACAGCAACGCGGTGAGTTTCTTCATTATGCTCTCTCCGAAAAGCAAGGAGACGATGAGTCTCCATAGGAATCGCGCAGATCGCCGCCAGAGAAGTGCGCAGACACCAAGACAGCAAGATTGTGGATGAGACGTGCAGACCTCTGACCAGCGCAAATACGCTCGTAATAAACCGAACGCTACCTGAACACACAAGCGGACATTGTTCCGCGCAGCGCAGCCATGAAGTAAACGGTAGGGGAACCTACCACGAAGACTTCAGCATACCAAGAACTGACGGAAGAAACAACCCCTCCGAATAGAGGGTCGCATGCAGCGCCGTCGACGTCACCCGGAGACAGCCGCAGCTCCTTGCGCGTGGAAGATCTCGCATCGGTTCCGCGAGTTTTCTCCCTCTCAGGGCCCCTCCCCTATTGGGTCTTGGCGGACTGCCAAGAAAAACTCATTTCTATGAGGATAGATGTGTTGCAAACATACGCGAGTATGATATGGTGGAGACTACGGAGCCGGCCGATCGTGCCGGCGTACCCCGTCACGCCATTCCGGCATTCGAGGCAGTAGGGCCGCTGTAGATATCGCTATCGGGCGACTAGGCCCGGGGACATCCGTCCTCCGGCGTCCCACTTTTTCTGCACTCATCGCAATACGTCTTGCCGGTGATCGGTTTGCGCCGTCACGGCAGAACTGCGAATACCCTTTCTACTGCTTTTGCATAAGTTATTCCTCACGTTTCGATCGGAGAGAGTTATGAAGACGAGAACGACCGCACGCTGGTTGGCATCCCTATGCGGGGCGCTGGCCGTTTTCTTTGCCGTTGCCGGTAGTAGTTCGGCCGTAGTTATCGGCGATATCGGCATCTACAGTGCTGGTACCGCGGGAGAGGCGCTCACCACGGCGGACCTGAAGCACGGCTGGGATACAACCGTGCGAGCCGACGCCGGTGCGTATCCGCTGGTCGGCGGCAACGACATCACGATGTCGGCCGGGTACCATTTGGTGATGTACAACTCGCGGTTCAACTCCAGCGGCGGCAGCAACCGCTCGGAGATCCAGTCGCAGATCCAAATCAACGGCGGCGACATCCCCTTCGGTTGGTCGCAGGGATACATCCGCCGCAGCAACGGCCAGAACGAGACCATCACCGCCGGCGGCGCGATCATCAAGGCCGAAGACAATGACCTGCTCTCGTTGAACTCCTTCAGGACCGACAACAACGGCGCCGGCGTCGCCCGGGCGGACGGCGCATCGGCCATCCAACTGCTGAAACTGGACGACACCTGGGACTATTTGCAGTTGAGCCTGTCGGCCGACCAAGCCGGCCCTACCGACGGAACCTGGACGCCCGTGGCGTACGACGTGCAGGACGAAATTGCGGCCAGTTCGTTTGGCCATACGCCCGGCAGCGGCGACGTCACGCTGAAGGAGCCCGGCCACTACATGGTCTTCGCCAACACCTACGGCTTCGAGTCGACCGACCGCACGATCCTGATGCAACGGCTGACGCTCGATGGCTCGTTGGTGCCGGGTTCGCGATCGACCGTCTACATCCGCGGCAATCAGAACAGTGCTTCGGAAGGGGCGGCGTCGATCGGGATGATTGTCGAGACTACCTTAGAAAACCAGGTGCTCAACGTCCAAGGGGCCTTGGACGTGAACCGCTCGCCGTTCAACTACATCGGCGGCAAGACCGGCCTGACGATCGCCAAGCTACCTGATGACGGTGACTACATCCGGTTGGACGACAGCGGAACGGACAACTTCAACGCAGGCAGTGCGACGCCCATGGGGTGGGACGACGAATTGGAGCTAGATGCCGGAGCCTTTACGCACAGCGACAGCCAGGTCGGTGTGCTGGCCGACGACGATTATCTGTTCCTCACGGCTCTGCACGACAACGACGACCAGGTGCAGCGGGGTTTCTACTGGCAGCGATGGCGGACCAACGGTACCGATTTCCATCCGTTCGGCTATACGGGCAAGTTTTCCCGTAACACCGGCGGTGCCGACAAGGTCGGCAACTGGTCGGGTGCGTTGCTCGGGATGCAAAGCGGCGACTACGTCGAGGTCGTCTCCCAGGCACTCGGTGCCAGCGGCACGCTCAGCGCCGACGAGAAAGGCCTGCAAGGCGTGCGGCTCGGTTCGATCTTGATTCAGGCCGCCGATCTGGTCTGGGATAACTCGCTGGACAACAACTGGATGTCGGCCCACTGGTCGGGCACGACGCCGGCCGGCGGCGAAGGCATGATCATCGGCGGCGGCCGCGTGCTGGTCAATTCCAACGTGACCGGCGCGCTGGCGCCTCTGAAGGTCGCGCTGAACGGCGGCGAATTGCGGATCAACTCCGGTCGAACGCTCGAAGTGGCCAGCGGACTGGGGCTCGAGGTTGCCAGCGGCGCCACGCTGAACCTTGTCGGCGGTACGTTGACCACGCCGAAACTCGTCGCCGGCGGTACCCAGACCATCGGCGCGGGCTCGACGCTGAACGTCGGCGGCAGTCTGATCGTCGATTCGGCCTTGGACGCCTCGGCCGGCACATTGAACGCCACCGGCGCCGGCATTGAGGTCAACCCCGGCGGCAGTCTGATCGTCGGCGGTCCGCTGAGCCCCGCCAGCCTGGACGTCAACGGGTCGATGACCGGAACCGTTCTGAACGTGGCCGGCGACCTGAACGTCGGCGGCACGGTCAACGTCGTCGGTGGCGACGTCCTGGGCTCGATCTCGGTGATCGACGGCTCGCTCACCACGGCCAATCCGTTGACGGCCCCGAGCGTCGTTATGGCCGGCCCGGGCGCTACGCTCAACGGGCCGATCACGGCCACGAAGGACTATTTCTTCGAGGACGCCACCGTGCCGTTCGACATATCCGGCGCGGCCAATGTCAACGCCGAGGCCGGCACAGTCAATTTCACCGGGGCCGGCGCACAGGATTACACCGGCGCGACGTTCGTCACCGGCGGCACGCTCAACGTCAATGCCCCGATCACCGCCACGCAGTACCTGTCGCTCAACGGCGGCTCGGCCGTGCTCAATGAGCCGCTGACCACCATCGGCAGCGGGGTCACCGCCGGGTTGGACGTGAGCGTCTATAACGGCGCCACCGGGCTGGCGCTGGTCACCTTCGACGGGGAGTTCTTTGACCCCATCGGGGCGTCGTTCATGGGTGTCGGCGGCCGGCTGGCCGACCACCCGGTACAAAGGGGAATCAGCACGTGGAACGTGGCCGATAACACCGCCGCCACGAACCTCTCGGCCGCCAACGGCGACCAATACCAGGTCGTTTGGACCGGTCAGTACAACGCCGACGAAGACGGCGACCACCTTTTCCGCGTGGGGCAACGGGCCAACCCGACCGGCGGCATCGACGACGACGGCTCGTTCTACATCGACACCAACCAGAACGGCATCTTCGAGACGTCCGAACGCATCGCCACCGCCGGCAACGGCCAGGTATCCGCAGGCCTGACGGCGGGCACAAGCTACGACATCGCGATCGGCTTCAACGAGAACGCCGGCGGCATCAACTTCGGCGGCTACTTCTCGAAGCCCTCGGACGCCGGTGCGTGGACGCTGGTCAATCCCGGCGCCGCCGCGCAGGCCGGCCTCTGGACTAGCGTCGCCCCGTCGGCGTCCGTTACCGACGGCACACTGGAGATCAACGCCACGCTGACCACCAGTGAACTGTTCGTGAACGACCTGGGCATCGTCAACGCGGGCGCTGCGGTTGCTACGAACCGCATCGTCATCAATCCCGGCGGCACCTACAACGCCGACGCGGCCAGTTCGGCCGGGAACGGCACGGTCGACGTGGCCGGCGGCGGAGTGTTGACCGCGGGGATTGCCAACGCCCTGGCCGGCACCACGGCGATCAACCTCTCCGGCAGCCTCGAAGTGGCAGCCGACGGCGGGGCCGGCGGCGCCGCCATCGCGATGAGCCCCGGCGGATACGTCAACGTGACCCAGACGCAGTCGGCCGGCAACTTCCCGGCCGTAACGCTGGTCGGCGGGGCCGCGCTAGGTGGCGACTTGACGAACGTCGTCTACGGCGCCGGCGGCGTCGTGTTGGCCGAAGACGCCGTGTTGATCCCCGTGGCCGGCCCGGAGCCGACTCGGGCCCAGGCCGGCGGTGCCATTCTGCTCGAGGGGATCATCGGCGTGGATAACGCCGCAACGTACAACTTCGGCGACAACGGCGTCGATTCGATCTACAAGGGCGGGGCCTTTGGCGTCTGGAGCGACGCCGGGCCGTTCGAGGCCACCGTCAACGACGTCTCGGCGGCCGGTACCGGCCTCTACATCCGCATGGTCGGCGACCTGACGCTCAACTCCACCACCACGCTGAACACCGGCAACACCGACCGCGGTGCCGAATTCGCCGGCCCCGGTTCGCTGTTGGTCGAAACTCCGGTCAATACGCCGGGCGCTTCCGGTGTGATGACCCGTACGGGCCTGTTCGACGACGCGGCCGGGCTGAACACGACCAACGATTGGGTCGTGCAGTTGCCCAGCGGCGCCATCGGCGCGGGCCAAACCATGAAGGTCACCGCCGGTAAGGTGAGCATCCAGGCCCAAGACAGCGTGGCCGACGGCGGCACGCTCGAAATCGGCGCCGACGCCGCTTTGAACATAGTCGACAACGCCGACGGCCGGCTGCCCACCACGGGTACCTACAACATCGGGCCCGGTGGTCTGGTGCTGATCAACAACAACAACCGGCTGAAGCAGGGGGCCACGTTCAACTTCGATCCGGACGCCTACATCCTCTTCAACCACGACGCCGGCGTAACCTCGGCCGATCCGCGTGTCGGGTTCCCCGGGCTCGACTTTTGGGGCTTCGACAACGTGAACATCATCATCAGCGAGAATACCTTCGGCGAAGGCCTCTTTCTCGGCGAAGGACGCCGGCTGACGACGCCCGCCATGCAAGCACAGGGGACCGACGTAAACAATGCCGGTACGGTGATCAGGCCGGGCCTGGCGCTGCAGGACATGCTCGACGGGATCGTGCAACCTCCGCCGGGCTTCGATCCGTTCGTGATCTTCTCCAATGCCGTTGCCGGCAGTGGCGACCTGAGCATAAACTCGCCGATCCAAATGGCGGGCGTCGACCTGGTGATCAACGATCCGGTGGGCGAGACGGTCAGTCTGCCACGGACCGACGCTGACCTGACCCGCATGAATGCCGAGAGCAACGGCAACGTCAACCTCAACCGGAAGCTGACGCAGGTCGATTCGATCGAGGTCCGCAACGGACGGCTTCGTTTCGGTAACAATAACGACTACGACCTGGAGGCCACCGGAAGCCTGACGATCCGCGACGGTGCGACCGTCGAACTCCAAGGCTTCCGCCCAAATCTGCGTCCGAAGATGGCGGACGGGTCCGTGTTCCCCGAGGGGATCTTTGTCGACAAGGGTGGCTATCTCAACGTGAGGTATCACCAAGCCGACTCCATGGCGGCGCTGCCGATTACCTTCCGCGGCACCGGCGACGTGGCCGATCTGGGGCGGGACTTCAGCCTCTTCCGGACCGACGAGCAAGGCGGCGGCGGTAACGCCCTCTTCGGCAACGTCACGCTGGGAGACGGGGCCCACGTGGGAATCGACCGGCAAGACCAGAGCCGCACCGAACTGCGGATCTCGCTGAACCTGACCGGCAACGCCACGATCGAGCGGCAGCCCGACGAGTTTACCCTGATGGACATTTCGTCCGTCGGCGCACTGAACGTGTTGCGGGTGGGTGCGCCGGGTGAAGGTGGCGAAACCGACGTCCGCGGCATGATTGGCCTCGGCGACAGCGCCGTGTACCTCGATCTGATCAGCAGCACGCTGGATCTCGAGACGAGTGCGTCCATCGGCGCCAACACGATCGTGGCCAACCGCGGCGATCTGTCCGGCGTGGCCGGCGCGGGTGGTTTGATCCGCGTGCGGCCCGGCAAGGACGGCACCAACGAAATCAGCGTGGGCGAGTTCCAACTTGGCGACGGCGAGGATCTCGAAATCCGCGTCGACGAAGTGGGCGCCGGCCCGACGATCACCAACCACTTCGGCGCCACCGTACGGATCCTCGACGACGGGAATCCGATCTCGGTCGACGGCCGGATCACCGCCCAACGCGATACCGATTCCACCCTGGCGGGTACCGTCGATTTGAGCGACGTGGTGCTCGAAGGCGCGGCGGAACTCGTCATGCAGCGTGCCAACGCCGCGCTGTTCAACATCAGCGGCCTCGACGTCGGCGACGGCGGCACGGTCGACACGGCCGGCACGAGCATCGTGCTCGACGCGATCGGCGGACGCGGCACGATCGAAGGTGCCCCGCTGGTGACGTTGGCCGACGCGGCCGCGTACAACTGGCAGATCAGCCCGCTGGCGTTCGACTCGATCGGCGTAGACGCCTTGACGCTCGATAACGCCTGGACGCTGTCAATCGACGCGGCGGCCGGCTCGGCGGCGGCTCCGACCGACGAGTACGACCTGTTCACATATACCGGAGCGCTGACGACTCCGCGGCTGGGCGACGTGCTCAACGCGGTGACGATCGACTATGGTGCGACCGGATGGTCCGGCGGCGAGGTCAAGTTCGACGACGCCACCGGCCGGGTCTACCTGACCAACCTGCAAAACGCGGCCACGCTGCTGACCTGGGGCGGCGGAGCCAACTGGGCCACCGGCACTTGGCTGCCCGGCGGCGGACCGCCCGACGCGGTTTCCATCGCCACGGTCGACGCCGGCATTGCACCCGTGCAGACCGCGGGCCAAACGGCCTTCCGTTTGGCGGTGGACGCCGGCGGGACGGTCAACATTGCCGGCGGCGGTGAACTGACTGCGGTCCAACGTGTTGACGTGGCCGACGGCGGCACGCTCGGTGTCGACGGTTTGTTGAACGCCCCCGTGCTGAACTCGGCCGGCGCAACGACGCTCGGCGCTTCGGCTACCGGCACGATCGGCGCGCTGAACGTTTCCGGCGGAACGACCGCGATCGACGGCATCGGCGCGGCAATTCCCGCCCTGAACGCCAGCGGCGGCGTGGTCAACGCGAGCGTCGCGCTGACCAATGTCACCGACCTGAATTCCTCGGGCGGCGTGGTCAATGCCAACGCCGGAGGCACGCTGGCCACCCTGAACATCGACGTCGGCGGCACGGTTTCGACCGCGGCTCCGCTGATCGCCGATACGATCGATCTCGAAGGCACGTTGGCCATGTCGGCCGACGTGACCGCCAACGGGACGATGAACTTCCGCGGAACGTTGGTCAAGGACGGCGCCGGTGCGGCGGCCGTGGCGGCCGACACGCTGCGGATCAGCGGGCGGCCGAATCTGACGGTCAACCAAGGCCAATTGACGGTGCCTGCGCCGTCGGCGGCCGAAGTGCTGCAAGTCAAACTTGGCGGCGGACACGACGGATCAATGACCTTCGAGGACGGGATCTACACCATCCAGGCCAGCGGCCACGACATCTGGGGTACCAACGACGGAGCGCACTTCGCCTATCAGGCCTTCCCCGCCGATCAGCCGCTGAGCTTGATTGCGAACGTCGGCGTGGTCGACGGCTATCAGGCGATCATCGGTGGCATCAACGGTTGGGCCAAGGCCGGCGTGATGATCCGGCAGTCGCTCGACGCTAACTCGCGCATGGCAGCCATGATCATTGCCAACAACGACGGCAACGGCATCAACCCGCAGATGCGAACGGCGGACGGCGCCGGCGCCATCGGCACCAACACCACCGGCGCCAGGATCAACCATGCCGAGCCCGTCTGGCTGCGGCTGGACTATCTGGGCGACGGCGTGACGTTCGAGGGCTACTACAGCGACGACCCGGCCTCCGGGTGGATCCTGGACAGCTCGGCCGGTTTCACGCTCGCCGACCCCTTGAGCGGGACCATGTACGGCGGCCTGGCCGTCACCGCGCACGACAACAACAACCTGACGCAGATGCGTTTCGGCGACGTCGAGGGCTTCAACCTCGGCACGCTGTTCGGCGACCTGACGATGGCCCCGGCCACCGACCTGGTCTTGACCGACAGTGGCGCCGCCAGCTTCGAGTCGATCACCGGCGCCAATGGTGCCACGATCCACGGCGACACGACGCTGTTGGGCACGATGGCTCCGGCCGGCGGCAACGGCGGGACGCTGAACGTCGACGGCGACATGGCGATGGGCGGCGACTCCGTCTATCGCTGGATCACCTTCGACGGATCGCAGACCGACCGCGTAGCCGTTACCGGCGACCTCGACGTGAGTAGCGACTGGGACCTGCAGATGGATCTCACCGGCGCGGTGGCCAACGGCACGTATGAACTGTTCAGCTACGGCGGAGCGTTGCTCGATCCGGAACTGACCGGCGTGCTCGGCGAGGGCGACATTCTCCAGGGCAACAGCCCCTACAACGAACTGGTCAACCTGGCCGCGACGACCGTCACGCACGACGCGGGCAATAAGAAGATCATGCTGAACCTGGTTTCCACCAACGCCAACGTGTGGACCGGTGCGGCGGGCACCTCCTGGGGAACCGCCGGAAGCTGGACCGGCCCCACGCCGCCGCCGAACGCATCGCGGGCGGCGGTGGTTCCGGCCACGGCCAATCCGGCCAACATCACGTCCGGCGCCCGGTCGGCCCATTCGTTGATTATCGACGAGGGTACGGTCAACATCACCGGCGGCTCGCTGGCAGTGATCAACAACGCCCACGTGATGGCCGGCTCGACGTTGAACGTCAGCGGGTCCGGCGCGTTGACGCTCGGCGGCAACCTGAATTCGGTCGCCACGACGACCATCGGCGGCACACTGACCGCGGCGGAGATGAACGTTAGCGACGGCGTGACCACCTTCGGGGCGGGCGCCGGTGTCACGCTCGATTCGTTGAACGTGACCGGCGGCGCGGTCAACACGGCCGCCGGGCTCAACGGCGTCGGCACGCTGGCGATCGACGGCGGCGACGTCGCCTCGACCGTCCTGCTGCGAAGCGCCAATGTGAGCCTGGCCGACGGGTCGCTGACCACTCCCGGAGCCACGATGACGGGCGGCTTGGACCTTGGCGGCGGCCTGTTGAGTACGTCGTCCAGTCTGACCGCCGACACGGTGAGCCTGCACGGCGGTACGCTGGTCAAGACGGGTGCCGGTGTGGCTACGCTTTCGGGCACCTCGGCAATGGACATCCGCCGGACCGACGTGAACGTCGCCGCGGGCGAGTTGCGGATCGACGTGCCGACGACCGTTTCCGGCGGCACCTACAACGTGATGCTGCTTTCCGGGGCGGTTCCGCCCGGCCGTTTGGCGGAGCAGAACATCATGGACGACCTGCACGCGAGGACCGACGCCACGTTCACCGTAACGCCGGTCGACGACGACGCTCCGATCCCCGCGAACTTCGAGGAGATCTACGATCTGGTGATCACCACCAATCAGAACAATACGCCCGGCGTAGCAAAGTACGGCGATTCGACCGTGCCGATGCTGGTGGCTTCCTACCAGGCTTGGAACGCGTTGGGATGGGCCGAAATGGGCCAGGACGGCGGCGACGGACTGACGATCGATATTGTCGACCCGGTCCATCCACTGGCGGCCGGATACTCCGGGGTGGTGACGGTCTACACCGGCCTGAACCCCACGCCGCGGCGTAACGCGGTAGGCCTGGCACCTAGTGCCGACATGGTCGCGGCCGTCAACGGTTTGCCCGCGATCTTCGCCTTCGACGCCGGCGACGAACTGCTCGACGGACGCATCACCGCGGCGAAGCAGATCGGTACCTACTGGAGCGTGAGCTACGAAGAGGGCGGCGTAACGCCGGAGGCAGAAGACCTGTTCAACGCGGCGGTCGACTACGCCATGACGCCGTCGCTGAACAACGTGACGTTGGCCGACGGAGTTCAGTTGACGCTGGCCGGCGCCGGCGTGCTCGACATCCGCTCGATCGAAACGCAGGGCGACGCGACCGTTGCCGGCACCGTTCGGGCGGTGGGCGGCCTGACGCCGGTTGCCGGCGGATCGGGCTCGCTGACGGTCGACGGCGACCTGGTGATGGTCGTCGGACACGGCACGCTCAACTGGGACGCGCTGGACGACGTCGTCGACGTCACCGGCGAGTTGACCCTGCAGGATAACTGGACGGTGAAGCTGGGCCAGTCCGGCGCAGCTCCGGACGTGGGAACGCCGTACTCCCTGATCACTTACGGCACGATCGCTGGAATGCCGGATGCCAGCGGCGTGATCACCAACGTCAACGTCGACAGTTCTGAGGTCGGCTGGGCCGACGACGCCTTCGTCCGCTACGGACCGGGTGCCGGCGGCGACCACGTCTTCCTCTACCTCTCGCCGACGCTCACCTGGGCCGACGCCACGGCCGGCAACTTTGCCGATGGCAACTGGAATCCCGGCCTGCAGGCTCCGCCGGCCGCTGGTCTGGGACGGATGATCGTTCCGCAAGGCACGGTCACCGTCAACGACGACTACTTCGGCCAGACGTCCCCGCTGTCGGTGACGGTCAACGGCACCGGCACGTTGAACCTGGCCGACGAACACGAATTGGAGGTCGTCGAGGCCGTCACCGTTGCGGATACCGGCACGCTGAACGTGGGCACCGACGCCTTCCTTTCGACGGCCACGCTGGACAACTCCGGTGTGGTTACCGTGGGCGGCGGCGGAACGCTGGAAGTTTTCGGCGGCCCGGTGAACTCCTCCGGTACGCTGGGCGTTCTCGACGGCGGGATCGTCGACGCCGTGGCGATCAACACCAGCGGCGTGGCCGGTTTGCTGCCCGGCGCGGTGTTGGACGTCGAAACGCTCAACGCCACCGCCGGCACGCTGAACATCGGGGCCGACGTACCCGAGTTGAACGTCAGCGGCGACGCCGCGATGGCTACCATCGGCCCAATGACCGTCGGTACGATGAACGTGACCGGGACGGCCGTGGTCAATACCGACGCCAGCCCGATTGGCATCTCCGATCGGTTGATCCTCGGCGAAGGCGGTGACCAGATGGCCTTTGCCACGGTCGGGGCCGACTTCCAGGCGAGCGGTACGGACTTGGCGAATTCGGCGGTCGCTCGGGCGTTGACCGTCAACGGCGGCACGTTCACGATCCTCTCCAACGTGGCTCCCGCCGACGGCCTGCTGGCCAACTGGAAGTTTGACGACGGTGCCGGTACTACCGCGGTCAACTCCGTTGCGTCGATCGTGCCCGACGGCGTGTTGCAGGGCTTCACCGGCGACGAGTGGGTCGCCGGCGTGGTCGGCGGCGCCTTGAATTTCGACGGTGCCGACCACCACGTCAATGTCCCCGGTTACAAGGGTATCGGTGGCGCAGCGCCGCGAACGATCGCCGGGTGGATCAGGAGTACGGCCGGCGACGCCGCGATCATGTCCTGGGGCGACGACGTTGCCTCGAATAAGTGGATCTTCCGGCTGCAGACCGGCAACGGCACGCCCGGCGCGATTCGCGTCGAAGTCAACGGCGGTTATACGGTCGGCAGCACGGATCTGCGCGACAACGAGTGGCACCACGTGGCCGCGGTCGTGCCGGACGGTGCCGGCAACGTGCAGGACGTACTGCTCTACGTGGACGGCGAATTGGAGGTGGTTAGCGCCAGCTTGGATGAGCCGTTGAACACGTCCGCCGGTGCCGACGTGCGTATCGGGCAAGACCATAGCAGCCGGGAATTCGTCGGTGCGATGGATGACCTCTATCTCTACGATCGAGCCTTGGCGATTGACGAACTCGGCATGCTCTACGGCGGCGGTGCCGGCCCAGGGGGGAACGATCTCGATCTGGCCGCCAGCGATCTGACGGTGACTGCCGCCGCCACGATCAACGCTCCGGCCGATAGCGTGGCGCTGGGCAACCTGGACGTGCCGAACGTGGGTACCGACGTGACCTTCGCCAACGTCGACGCGGCCAAGCTGACCGAGTACAGCTTCGCCAATCTGTCGGCGGCCGACGGTGCCACGATTACCGGTGCCTTGAGTGTCCGCGACGTGCTCTCGCCCGGCGGCGTTGGTGCCGCGGGAATGCTGAACGTCGTCAACACCGACGCGCTGCTTCAGAGCACGACGACCCTCTCGGCCGAGTTGGCCGGTGGTGGGGCCGACGCGATCGAGTATCTTGGCTCGACCGATCTGATGCTCGCCGGCACGTTGGACATCGTGCCCGTCGGCGTGACGCCGGCCCAGGGTGGAACGACCGCCGTGGTGCCGCTGGTTGTGGCTGCCGGTGAAGGCGTGCTGCAGGGCCAGTTTGCCGTCGCTCCGCCGCAGCCCGGCGCGGGCGAGCCGGTGACGGCCGGCCATCTGGGGTTGGGCGTGTTCAATCTGGGCGTGAATTACGTCGAGGCCGTACCGGCGAGCGATCCGCCCACCTTCACGGAGGTCAACGCGGAGATCTTCTACGCCGAGGGCGGCGACAGCAACGCCGACGGCAACATCGACGGTCAGGACATCCAGACCCTGATCATCAACTTCAACCTGCAGGGCGACCCGCCCGACCGCAACTGGCTCAGGGGCGACACGGCCGGCGGCATCACCGGGCGCGGCGACGGCTGGGTCGACGGTCAGGACATCACCGCCCTGATCACCAACTTCACCGGCGACGCGGGCCCGATCGAACCGGGCACCGCGGCCGCCGAATACAACCCGGCCACCGGCGAGGTCAAGGTGACCGTCGACGGCGTGATGAACTGGAGCCTGACCAGCGACGGCCTGTTCGCCGGTTCCGACTTGGACGCCCTGCAAGACGTGCTGCCGTTGGGCGATGCGGCGAATCTGGTTTCGGCCAACCCGAATACGGTGGGTGAAGGCCTGCCGGGCGGGTCGCCGTTTAGCTACCAGGAAGTCGACCTCGGCCAGATCGTCGAGCCGGGAACCGACGCCGGCTCACTCCAACTGGTCTTCGTCAGCGGATTCGGATCCGAGCCGCAGATCGGATCGATCAACGTGGTGCCCGAGCCCGGCAGCTTGATGATCCTGCTCAGCGGCGGATTGGCCCTGCTGTGGATTTGGCGGCGCCGGCGAGCGGCGTAAGACGCGCCCGGCAAGCCGAGCGATTTGGCCGACAATCGATGGCCCGCTCGCTCCGCGAGATGGACTTCCGTCTCGCGGAGCGGGGGGCCGTTTTCCTTGCTATGCCGGAAACCTCGGCAACGAAACGCTACGTGCCTGACTCTGCAAGATCTGGCCGTATCGCACAGCGAGCCGCCTACGCCCCGTCGCGGAAAGGACTCACGAACACCGCTTAGCCACCGTCGATATCGGTTAGATCGAGCAGCCGCAACGCCGTAAGGAAGTTTGTCTGGTTGTTCCTGGCCAGCAGCACGTCGGTCGCGTTGACGCGCTGGTCGCGGTTGTAGTCGTAGGCGAAGTCGACGGCTGCCGGGTGGAGGAAGTTGCGGGGGTTGTTTCGTGCCAGCAGCAGGTCGGTGGCGGTGACTTGGGCCTGGGCCGCCGAATTGCCCGCCTCGGCCACGGCGTTGCCGAAATAGAAGACGTCGTCTTGGAGCAATCCCAGCCGGCCGGCATGCACGGTGATCTGCACCCAGCGATTGCGAAGCGCACGGTCCTCCCACCTAATCGTTACGCGGTCGGCGCCGTTTTCACCCGCGTCGGCACGCACGGTAACGGCCGGATCGGGAGCCAAGGGCCAGGCGGCCGGATCGTTGTCGTTGCCCATGCGGAAGACGAAATCGCCGGCCTCGGGCGTAATCCCGTCGGGCAGGCCGGCCAGATCGACGAAGATCCCGTTGAGTCCCCGGTCGAAGCTCGTGTAGTTGGCAAAGGATGCGACCTGGCCGGGCAGCAGGGCGGTCTTGTCGGTGGCGACGGCTGCGTCGTCTCGCGGATCGGTGCCGGCATCGGAGCCGTCGTACGCGGAGTTGTTGTAGAACGCCCAGCGGGCAACCACCTCCGGCACGACCAGCGCGGAGGCGTCGCCCGGCGTGGGGGAATGCGCTTGCCAACTCTCGGCGTACTGCCCCACCATCCCCAAGCCCAGCCGCTCGAGCGCCTCACCGAGCCCGTCGGCCGTGGCCGGCCAGCCGCCGTCGGGCAGGTAATCGCACTCATCGACCGTCGCGTAGGGCACTACCGGCGGCACGTCGAGCGTCGGTGCCTCGGGCCGCAACAGCCGCAGTCGTTCGCCGGCGTTGTTCAAGGCGCCCGGGTAGGGACCGAAGATCTGCACTTCCACCGGCACGGCGTACTTCTCGCGAAACGCGGCCGGCGCGATCGGCACCACCAACGCCACGCTGCCGGGCGGCATCGTTGCATCGGCGGGGAACGGGAAATCGACTCCCTCGAGCCGCCATGTATTGTGCGGACGCAGCGGATCGAACAGCGCGACCGTCTCGCCGGTCGGATTCAGCAGTTCGATGAACTCGTCGCCGCCGGCGGGCGGATGGTACATGATCTCGCTGATCACGACCGGGCCGATACGCGGCTGCGCGTTCTGTGCGCCGAGCGTCCGCTGTTGCATCGGAACCAACTCGCCGCTGCCGTTGGGATAACGGCCGAACGACTCGCCGGCCGCGGCCGCGGGAAACTCCGCGTGGTCGGCAAAGCGGGTCAGCCGGCCGGACGCGTCGGCTTCGGTCAACCAGACGTCGTCGCCTACGGCACCGTCTAAGGCAAATTCCAACTCTCCGCGCGGGCCGGCTTCGGGGTTCCAGAGGCCATTGGGGTTGAAGTCCCGCTCGTCGAAGACGAGATAATCGCCGGCGGCTATCCGGGTTCCGTCCGGGATGCGGAACTTGCGGTAGTCGCCGTTTGTCGGATTGGACGCCCAGCCCCAGGAGTCGCTTAGATACCAGCCGCCCAGATCGATTTCCTCGGCCGTCGTGTTGTACAACTCGATCGCGTCCAACAACGGGGGATCCGTGTGGGTGAGCACTTCGTTGACCGCCACGCCGGGCTGAGCAGCCGGTTCCGCGCCGGGAGTCCCGCCGAATTGGATGCTGGAGCGCCAGGCAGCCTCGTGACCGTAGTCGGCCGGCGCGGTGCCGTCCTGATCGATCAGTTCCAACGCGGCCCCTTTGCCGTCGGCCCGGCCCGGCCAGGCGCCGTCGTCATCGTATTCGAAATCGAGAATCGTCCGGCCTTGCCAATCGACCAGCGCAACGCGTTGGCCGCCGTCGTCCAACTCTCCGGTGAATTGCCCGGCGACGTGTACGCCGCCGCCGTAGCGGGCCTCGAACGCCGCCGGATTGCGGACGACGACGACGCGCTGCCCCGGCTCCAGCGACGACACGCTGCCGTCGTTGAAGGCAAAGTCGATGTCGCCGGTGCACCTGGCATCGATCAAATCGATGGTCGTATCGCCGGTCCGATTGAGCAGTTCGATATACTCGAAATCGGCGGCAGTGTAATCGGGCTCGGTCGAGTGTTGCGTGGCCAATTCGGCCTCGGTCGGATCCGCCGGATGGTAGTTGATCTCGCTGGCGGCCAGGTTTTCCGGAGCGGCCGGCGGGTTGACGTAGAATTGCGCCTGGGTGATCGCCGACCATTCGCCGTCGGCCCGTGCCCGGGCCCTCACCAAGAAGGATGCGGTCAGCAGAATCTTCCCATCGTAAACCCGCGCCCTGGGAGATACGCCGCCGCCGGGGCGCCTGGGGTCGGTGCCGTCGACGGTATAGTAGATTGTGCCGTCGTCCGCCGACAGTTCGACCAATGCGCCTGGCGCGATCGGTCCCCCCCAGCGATCGAACGCGGGCGCGTCGATGCTGGGAAACAGCCCCGCGCTGCGCATTTGCGCAACGACCGTTTCGGTGCGCCGCGAGATGATCTGGTTCTTGACGATTTCGACGTTGGCTCGCCAAGTATCCGGCGTGTAGTTGCCGGAGCCCCAGCGGGCCGTTTCGGCGACGATCGAGTCTTCGATCCGCTCGGCCAACTCGTCGAACTGGGCCAGCACGCGATTGGGCGTGAGGATCCCGCCGTTGAAGAAATAGTCCTGCGCCCGATCCGCCAACAATATGCGGAATTCTTCGTGCTGCCGGACGCCGGGCCACATGTTGCCGGGGCCGCCGAAGGTGGTCACGTTGGCGCTCAGCCCACGGCGGAGAATCATGTCGCTGTCCCAGGCGAAGAACTTGTAGCCGGCGCCGGCTGCACGATGGCGAGCGGCCATCCAGTTCTGACTGGCCCGCCAGTCCCAGTCGTTGCCGCCGTAGAACTGTCCGAGCATATAGTCGGCGTAGTTGACGACGTCCATGTACTGCTGCAGCAACTGGTAGTTGCCTGTGGCGTTCCGCATCGCGCCGTAGGCGCCGGTGTTGCCGTCGATCGCAGATCCGGCGTTCAGGGCGTCGTAGTCCTCCTTGTCGCCGCCGAAGTACGAGGCCATGAAGGCGGCGTTGGGGCGTTCCATCAGGTGGAACTGCCCCCAGTAGACGCCGTTGATGTAGACCTGGACGTAGCGGCCGTGTGGGGCCGGCTGGCCCATCTCGAGCTGGCGTTCCGAGATCCAGCGGTTGCGGAAGTAGATTCCCCGCGTGCCGTTGGTGTAGAAGACCGTGTCGTGCGAGCCGGCCCGCAGCAGGATCTGATCGAACTCGTCGGCGGCGCCTTCGCCGAACGGCCCGTCGCCGAACAGGTCGTACTCCAACCTGGACGGACCGTAGAGGTTCTTGAAACTCAGCCGCATCGACTTCTTGGGGTAGTTGATGCTATGGCCGCCAAAATGCTCCACGCCGGCGTTGATCTGGAAACCGTCGGTGCCGTCGGGGAGTATCCATTCGACCGACGTGGCGTGTTCGTTTAGCGATACGCTCTGGGTCATCGCCGCAGCCGCATTGGGGGCCATCACCAAAGAGACCGTGGGGACCGCCGTCAGCGACCGCTGCATCTGCGGTCCCCAGACGGCGTGTCCGGTGATCGCCGACGACAAGTTGCTCTGTCGAACGACGTCGTCGAGGAAGATGTACGTCTGGGTGTCGACGTTGGTGGGCCGGTAGCCCGGCCTGAACGCGGCCGCCCGCAGCGTCGCCGTACTGGCGATCACGATCGGATTGGCGTAGAGCGTGCCGGTCTCTTCGGTCGGCTGGCTGCCGTCTAGCGTGTAATAGACCGTGGCCCCCGGCGTGGCGGAAGTGATTTGCACCTCGAACGGCTCGGCGTAAAAGCCGCGGTCGACGCTGAAGGCCGTGTCGGCCACCAATCCCAGCAGGCCGGCGCCGTTTGACTCTCGCGGCGAGGGGCTGGCGAAGAACCGTTTTCCCAACTGCAATAGATCGGAGACGATCAGGAAGTTGGCGTCCTCGGCCGTTGCGTTCATCCCGTGAACGGCAAGCACGTTGCGCCCGGCGCGCAACTCGTCAAGATACGCCGCCAGGTCGATCTCCTCCTGCTGTAGCGACTGCGGTACGGTTCTGGGGTCGTCGGCGGTCGAGTTCCAGTGAGGCGTTTGCGGCGCGTTGCTTCGGGCAACCTCCACGCCGTTGAGATACGCCACGAAGGCGTCGTTGTAGCGGACGCGCAATTGCATCGCGTCGAGACGGCTCGGGTTTTCGACCTCGAAAGGAATCCGCGCCCACAGCGACGCGTTCTGCCCGTGCATCGGCTCGGCGACGTCGATCATGAACGTGCCGTCGAGCCCCGTGGCGGCCACGTCGAAGCCGATGCCGGTGGCCACGTCGGTCGTAAACGGCGTGACCAGGCCCACGTTTTCCGCCAGCGGCGAGGGTGGCTCCACGAAGGCCCAATCGGCGGCCGAATCGTGATCGGAATCGCCGCGGCGCTGCAGCGAGTTGCGGTCGGTGCCGGTCGCCAGTGCCGAGTTGCCGCTCCAGGCGTCGGCGCCGGTGACGGTGTGGGAGTTGACCGTGGTGTTCATTGCGGCAACTTGCTCGGCCGGATAGCCCCAGACGACGAAGTCGGCCACGTTGCCCACGTCGTCGACGATCATCACCCAGCCGTAGCCGGCGGTGCGCCAACTGATCGGCCCGCCCCAGTAGTATGCCGGTGCTTCCGAGTCGTCGTCTTGATAGAGCATCTGTCCGCCGCCGATGACCGCCGGCAGTTTCCAGTAGGTCGTATGCACCTGATTGACGTTGCCCGTGGTGCCGATGTTGGCGGCCACAACCCAGCCGTCGGTGTTGATTACCCGATCGGAGACGTTCTGGATCTCGACGTAGTCGGGGTCCTCCGTGCCCACTTCGGTGATCAGGATTCCGGACGTCTTGGTGAAGGCCGGCCACGCCGAGTCATCGAAGTCGGGCTGCATCCAATCCGTTTCGACGCCGGCATCTTGCGCCGTCGGAACGTTATAGGTCAGGGCGTCGTTGTCCGGAATGGAGAACGTCGTGGCGTCGTCGCTGATCCCGTAGGAGACATCGGGCGCCTGCGGCGGATACTCCGGTGCGTACGCATGCGAAACGGTCATCCCGTCCGGCTGAACCAGGGCCAGGTACTCGCCGTCGCCGTCGAGCCGGAAATTCGTGTGCAGCCGAAGGCGAGTTGCGCTCCGATCCTTGCCCGAGGCGTAAACCAGCAGGTGCTCCCCGGGAGTGATCGAAACGGCCGGGAAGCGCCACCGTGTCAGATAATCCGGGTCGTCGGTCAGGTGCCACCCCCCTAAATTGACCGTGACCGTGGTCGGGTTATAGATTTCGATCCAATCGGAGCGGTCGCCGTCCTCGTCGCGGAGGCCGGAGTCGTTGATCGCGAGAAACTCGTTGATTACCAGCGAACCGCCGTCGAGCAGCGTTCGCGGTTCGAGTCGTTCGACGGCCAGCCGACGGGAGAACGCCCCGCGGACAGCCGACGGCAATGGATTGCGCGAAGCGAGCCAGTCGAACATCTCGCGGTCCTACGTTCTCGGGGCGTGAGCGGCGCCGGGGGCCGGCTAGCATGGCAAAACCCCACCATCACCCATTATGCCGAGATTCGCCGGAAATGCAACTTCACGGGGGACTTCTGCGATTCTCGCCGAGTTGGTTGCGATGTTCAACGGAAGCCCTAAGGACGCGCCGGAGTAGTTATTTCGACCTGCGAAGTTCCCCATTTGGGGTTAATCTCGGGGCCTTCGTAGATCGTCGCGGCGCTCGAGTTCTCGTGCGAAGACGGGCCAGCGCCGCGCGATCGGCAAGCATCAGGAGCGGAGAATCTCGGGACTTCACGCGGCGCACGGTTGCGGTTCTTGGGATTTGTGATATATTGAGGAATTGAGAGTACCGATCTTGTAGTGTTTCTTCCCTCGCAAGCCCATTTAGTCCGCCGAGGCAGACGCGGCTCTTCTCAGACGCACGGGCGCTTCTTAGAGGGAATCTCTCTAGACTTGGGTCTTGTCCTCGTCGCTGCGCGGCTGCGCATTCTGGGAATCATCGCCATCGGCGGTTTGCCGCGTTGTGCTTCATCGCACGAACATTTGGCCCCCCGAAGTTGCCAGGAGTATTTCGATGAGACAGGTTTTTGCACGGTTGTTGCATCAGGCAGTACTGGTCCTCGCTGTAATTGGAGTCGGACTGACGGCGCCGACGGCCGCAACGGCCGACGTGCCCGGATTCGGTGACGGCTCGGGCTTCACGCTCACCGCCAACGGGGCCTCGGCGATTGCCGGCCTGCCGAGTATCGACGCCGGCACGCTGCAGATCACCAGCACCCAGCCCGGTGGCCAGGCGGCCAGCGCCTTCTTCAACACGAAGCAAGACGTGGGTGGCTTTGTGGCTCAGTTCGACTATCACCTGCTACCGCCGATGGGCAATCCGGCCGACGGGGCGGCGTTTGTGCTGCAAAACAGCGGCCTCAACGCCCTCGGTGCCGCCGGCGGGGGAATGGCCTACATGAACGTCCCGGACAGCGCCGCGCTGATCCTGAACGTCTACAACGGCCACCCGATCGGCACCGAATTTGTCACCGGAGGTGTTTTGGACTACGCCTACCAGCCGACCGGCAACATCAATCTCCGGGATACCAACCCGATTCGAGCCACGCTGACCTACGACGGCAGCGAGTTGGTGATGGGGCTGGCGGACCTCGCCACCGGGGAGACCTTCAGCAGGTCGATCGATGCGGACATCCCCGCAGCAGTCGGCGGCGGCAGCGCATGGGTCGGCTTCACCGGAGCCACCGGCGGGCTGTTTTCCAATCAACAGATCAGCAATTTCACGTACGTCGGCTTCGACAAGCTGACCTGGGACGGCACGGCCGACGGCAACTTCAGCGACCTGAACTGGCTCGACCGCTTCGGAAATCCTACGGCCAGCGTGCCCGACGAAACGATCATGACTACGATCAACAACCGGATCGTCACGGTCGACACGGGCCCCGCGCCGGCTCGGGCCGCCACGCTCTCGGTCGATGCCGGGGCCGACCCGACCGGAGTCGTGATCCCCGCTGCTGAGAGCCTCTCGGTGGCGACCTCCGTAAACTTCGGCCCGGGCACGACATTGACAATGGGCCCCGGCGCTGCGTTGACGGCCGGCACGGGTGGCTCGATCAGTGCGGTTGGCATCGACGGCGACAGCACGATCAACGTGGGCATCGGTTCGCTTTCTGTAGGATCTTTGGCCGACGCGACCACCGCGGGTACGCTGATCAAGGGCGGAAACGGAACCCTCTCGCTGGGCGCTTCCGGCGGCGCGGTCGACCTGGACAACTCGGCGGTTCGCGTTAGCGGCGGCACGTTGTCCCTCAGTGGTGCCGATCCGCTGGCCGGTTCCACGGCTCCGGTGCAACTCGACGGCGGAACCCTCCAACTCCTCGGTTCCCTGGATCCGACGCCCGACCCGGGCTTGCCCGCGATCGCCGGGCTGCAACTCCATCTCGACGCCAGCGCCATCGTCTCGGCTAACGGTGCAACGGTTGGCCAATGGGACGACCTTTCTGGTAACAACAACCATGCAACGCTCAGCATGGGAGCGCCCATCTATCGCCAAAGCGCCAACGGTGACGGTATCGCGGCCGTTGAGTTCGGGCCGGGTGCGGGCATGGTCACGCCGCTGACCGTCGCTGGGGACGACTATTCGGTTTTTGTCGTTTTCGACTCCGACCAGGACAGTGGTGCCGCACGCAGGGCAATTCACGGGTCCAACAACTGGCTGATCGGCCCGTATAACGGCATGCTTCGGTATCACATGGGAGGATGGGCCTACGTTGGTGCGGAGTTCATGCCGGTGGATGAATTCGTGGTTACTGAAGCCAGCAACAGCGCGGCGGCCTGGGCGTTCTACGAAAACGGCCAACAGCGGGCCGGGGGAGCTGGCTCTCGCGGTGCTGCGGGCCAACTCACTTTCGGGGCGGACAACCGGCCTTGGACTTGGGGTGAGTCGCTCCTGGGTGATATCGCCGAGGTCCTGGTTTACGATTCGGCGCTTAGCGAGGCCGACCGGGGCGATATCAACTTCCACTTCCAGCAGAAGTACGGCCTCGGCCCACGCGGCCCGCTCGATATGACCGGCGCCGATTTCGTGGTCACGCAGGACTCGACCCTCGAGGTCGTGACCGATGAGTACGGCGACTTCGGCGCGCTGACGCTGCAAAACGGCATTCTCACGACCAAGGGCACGGGCGATGAGATCGCCTTTACCGGCACGCAAGTCGCCGCCGGGGCCACGGCGGTCGGCATTGCGCCGGAAACCGAGACCTTCTTCGGCGTGATCGACGGCTCGGCGGCCACGGCACCCTTTACGTTCACCGTCGGCGGCAACAGAGAAATGGTCGTCGAAGCGGGGACGATGACCGGGATGGGGATGGCCACGATCGACGCCCGCGGCGGCACGCTGAACATGATCGGCGCCGGCGCCTGGGCCGGTGCGACCAAGGCCCAGCTTTCCGGCGGCACGATGTCCATCTCGGCCGTGCCTATACCCGTTTCTCATCCGATGAGTACGGCGGCCTACTACTCGTTCGAAGATCCGGCCGATCCGGGCCACGACGACTCGGGCAACGGCCATGACGGCACGCTCGTCGATACGGCGCTGCACACGCCCGTCGGCGTGATGGGCGGCGGACTCGGCTTGATCGGGGCCAACGACCGGATGGAGATCCGGCCCGGCGGCGTCAACTTGGGCCCCGAGTGGACGGTCTCCGCTTGGTTTGAAGGCCTGGCACCCGTGGGCGCGTGGCGGACCCTCTTCCGCGGCGCGGCCGCCGACCATCACATCATCGTCGAGCACAATACCACGATGTTGGGCGCGTACAGCAACACCGGCGGCGGCTTCCTTAGCTCCGGTTACGACACGTCCCTACTCACGCCCGATCCGCATCAGATCACGGCCGTCGGCTCCGAGGGTGGGACCGACTTCTACATCGACGGCGAGTACGTCGGAAGCTCCGGTGGCCAAGCCATCGGCAACGTGTTCAGCATCGGCAACTACCAGGGCGGCGGCCAGCGCTTTGCCGACCTGATCGACGAGGTCTATATCCACGATCGGGCACTCAACGCGGGCGAGGTGGCCGACCTCTTCGCCGAGAGCCAAGCACCCAAGGCGGTACTCCCCGCATTGGCCATGACGGATAAGGACTTCACGGTGACGGACGATTCGGCACTGTTCGCCGGCACCGACACTACGGCCGCCTTCGGCGATCTGACGCTCAAAGGCGGGACGCTGACGATTTCCGGCGCACCCGGCGGCGTCAGCTTCACTTCGACCACCGTCAACGTCGACCCGGCCAGCGGGCTGGAGGCGGGCGTCAACGCCATGGCCCCAACGCAGTTTTCGCCCGGCGGAACGCCCGTGGTGATGAGGTCCGGCGTGTTGCAGACCACCGGCAATCCGATCACGCTCAACGGCATCAAGCTCCACTCGTCGGCGACCGCCGTGGGCTTCAACTTCCAGGCGGAGACCGACTACGGCCAGATCGACGGTAATCTGGCCCATGCGATGGTCTCCAAGACCGGCCCGGGCGCTATGATCCTCAATCCGGGGGACGCAACGCGACTCAACAACGCGACGCTCGACGCGCAGGGCGGCCGGTTGGTGCTGGGCGGCAATGCAGCCTGGGGGAATGCCACCGAGGCCCGGCTCTCCGGTGGCACGCTCGAAATCCACGCCGGCGCGATTACCGATCCCACCGGCCTGAACGCGGGTCTGGTCGGCGCCTGGTTGTTTGACGAGGGGGCCGGCACCACGGCCGCCGATAGCACCGGAAACGGTGACGGCGTCGTTCAAGGAGCCTCGTGGGTCGACGATCCCGAACGCGGATCGGTGCTCGCTTTTAACGCCGTCGGGCAAGTCGCGGTTCCCGGCGGGCCCTTTGCCACGGTCGACGACGCAATCACGGTCGCCTTTTGGCAAAACGGCGCCGCCACCCAGCCGCGCAACGATACGATCTTCCAAGCCAAGATCGGCGGCGCGCGGGCGGTCGGCAGCCACTTGCCGTGGAGTAACTCGAACGTGTATTGGGACGCAGGTGGCGCCGCAAGTTGCTGTGCCGACCGGTCGAACTTCGTGATTCCTCCCGAGGACTTCAAGGATCGTTGGAACCACTGGGCGTTTACCAAAGACACCAACACGGGCGAGATGAAGGTCTTCATCAACGGAGTTGAGCGGGACAGCCAGGGCGGGAGGACCATTCCGCTGGCCGGGATCGACCGGATGTTCATCGGGTCGGAAGAGAACGTCAACTTCTACGACGGGATGATCGACGAATTCCTCGTTTACGACCGAGCCGTCACCCCGGCGGAGGTCTCTCAACTCTTCATTGAGGGAATCGACTTCCCCGAACTGCCGGCGATTGCGATGGCCGGCAAGAACTTCACCGTCACGGCCGATTCCACGCTCAAGGCCGCCTCTAGCACGACTGCCGCTTTCGGCGGGCTGACCCATGAAGGCGGGATGCTGACGATCACCGGCGCGCCCGACAGCGTTACGTTCACTTCGTTGACCGTCAACGCCACCGGAGAAGCCGAGGCCAGCCTCAACGCCCTATCGCCCACCAGCTACGGTGTCGATCCCGTCGACTTGCAGGCGGGAATCTTGGCGACCATGGGCCAGTCGGTGGCCTTCGAGGGCGTCTCGATCAACGCCGTCGCCGCCGGTGGCACCGTCGGGTTCAACCCGCAAACCGATACCGATTACGGCGGAATCGACGGAAACTTGCTTACCGTCAACGTCGCCAAGACCGGCCCGGGCACAATGACCCTGATCGACGGCGACGCGAGCGAGATGGGCAACGCCACCTGGGTCGCCCGGGGCGGCAACCTGAAGCTCGTCGGCACCGCCGCCTGGGGCGGCTCCACCAAGGCCACGCTGGCCGGTGGGACGCTGACCGTTACCGACGTGGAAGCGGCCCCCGTCGATCCCGCCGCGTTGGGAGGGCTGCAACTGCATCTCGACGCCGGCGCAATCGTCGGCCTCAACGACGGCGACGTGATGGGCTTTTGGAGCGACCAGTCCGGCAACCTCCACGACACCATTGAGACCATCGGCGACCCAACCTACCAGGCTTCGGCGCTGGGCGGCGAGCCCGCCGTTCGCTTCAACGGCAACGACGGCTTCCGGCTCGGGAACCTCAGCGGCGCGTTTCCGTCCGCCGCCACCTTGTTCGTGGTTACCACGTTGAGCGATCCCCACTACAACCTGTTCACCACGCGCAACAACGACACTTGGTGGCGTTATCACGGCAACGGCCTCTCTTATCCCGGTCTGTTTCGATCGAATCGCATCGAGAACTACACGGCCATGCCCGACGCCGGCTCGTTCATCTTCGCGGTCGAGAGTACGGCCGGCGGTTGGGAGATGTTCCAAGACGGCGCATCGCAAGGGGCCGTCGGCGGGCAGTACAACGCCGGCGACGAATACCGGATCGGCATGCACGACAACAACAACGGCGACAAGAACCTCAACGGCGACATCTCCGAGATCCTGGTCTACGACAAGGGCCTCTCGGGGCCCGAGATGACCGCGGTCGGTTTCTACCTGCAGGAGAAGTACGGCCTGGACACGCTGTACCACGGTGAGATCGGGGCGCTGGAGATGACCGAGTACGATTTGACGGTCACCGCCGACTCCACGCTCAACGCCAGCACCTCCAGCACGGCAGCTTTCGGCGCTCTGACCTTGCAGGACGGCGTCGCAACGGTTGTCGGCGCACCCGGCGGCGTGAGCTTTACCTCGACCACCATGCCGGAAACGGCCGGCACCTCGGGCATCACGGCCCAAACGGACGTCACGGGCGGCCCGTTGACGATCAACGCCGGCGTGCTTCGCACCCGCGGCCCGGTCAGCTTCGATTCGACCACGATCCCCGCGGCCGCCACGCGGGTCGGCCTCGACGGCGATCGTGATTTGCAGCTTGGGGTGATTAGCGGCGGCGGCGCGGGCCACGAGGTGACGATCTCCAAGGTCGGTGCTGACACAACCGTGTTGACTGAAGCCAACACCGGCTTGCAGGACGCCACCTGGGCCGCCAGGGGCGGCACGCTAACGATGCTTACGACCGATCCGCTGGGCGGGGCGACCAAGCTTGAGCTGGCCGGCGGAACGTTCCAGATTGAGAACCCACTGACCAACATCGCCGCCGGTCCGGGCGACGCGATCGCCCACTTCGAGTTCGACGACCCCGCGGACCTCGGATACGATAGCGTCAACACTTTCCGTTCCAGAACCAATATCGGAAATCCGGCGCATACGGCGGACGGCCTGGTGGGCGGCGCGCTGGTGCTGGACGGTGGCAGCCAGATTAACGTGGGAAGCGACGGCTTCCCCAACACACCCTTCACCATTTCCGCCTGGTTGCGTTTGGACGACCCGAGTGCTGGGCTTTGGCGAACCGCTGTGGGGAATTGGCAGACCGGCGCCCTCTGGGCACATCTCGGTAAGGACAACACCGAGACCTTTGGCGACCACGGTGGCGGTCATACCTTCGCCTCCGACCCGGGCGGCAACCTGCAACGGGGCAAATGGTACCATGTCGTCTCCGTCAGGGGCGCCGGCGGCGAGAACCAGATCTGGCTCGACGGTGTCAAGGGAAGCACGTCGGCCGGAGTGCCGGAAGCCCCCACCGGTGAGATCTACATCGGCTCGAAAGACCCGTGGCTCGGCAACGGCTGGGTCGGCCTGATCGACGAGCTCCAAATCTACAACCGAGCGCTGACCCCCGAGGAAATCATCCCGATGGCCGGCGAGCGGGAGCCGTTGGACGTCGGCACGGTCACTGTAGACGTGACCGCCAACTCCACGCTTTCGATCGGTGCTCCCAGCGCGAGCTTCGGCGATCTGACACTGCAAAACGGTGTGATGACAACCACCGGTGCATTGGACGGCATCGGCTTCACTTCGACCACCATGCCGGCTACCGCCGGCACCGCCGGCATCAACGCCCAAACGCCCACCGCCGGCGGCCCGTTGACGATCAACGCCGGTGTGCTCAACACCCGAGGGCCCGTCAGCTTCGACTCGACGCTGATTCCCGAGGCGGCCACGGCGATCGGCCTCGATACCGATACGGCGGTCGACCTGGGCGTGATCACCGGCGGCGGAGCGGGGCCGAACGTGACGATCTCCAAGGTGGGTACCGGTGAACTGCGGCTCGCCGCGGCCAACCAGAATCTGGCCGGCGCCACCTGGCAGGCCGAGGGTGGCCGGTTGACGATGACCGGCGAGGCCCCCTGGGGCGGCTCGAAGTCGGCCGTGCTGGCCGGCGGAACGCTGAACATCACCGGCCTCGCCGGCGCCGGAGTGATCGATCCCGGCACGTTGCGAGGACTCGAGGCTCATTTCGACGCAGGCGTGGGGCTCACCACCGATCCCGGCGGGATCGTGCTGTCGTGGGAGGACCAGTCGGGCAACACCAATGACGCGGTACGCGCTAGCGGGCACCCCTTCGTGGTCGACAACCAAGTCAACGGGCTGCCGGTCGTACAACTCCGCGGCAACGACGACTGGCTCGATCTGGCCGATCCGTTCTACGCGCGATCGGTCTACGCCGTCTTCCGCAGCCCGAATCCGACCTGGTCGACCTACGGCTCGCCCTTCGGTTCGGTCGACTACAACACCGGCCGCACGTTCATCTTCGAGGCCGGCCAGACTTACTTCCACAGTAATCCGTTCCCGCCGGGCGTGCGAAAGAACGGCATCGCATTAGGCGGCAACTTCAATCTGGCTCCGATCGACGAGTATATGGTGCTGGGGGTCGATACGGCCTTCGCCGATAACCTGCGAGACTATCGAATCGGCTCACAGGAGGGCTGGGCGGGCGAACTCGATATCGCCGAGATTCTCGTCTTCGATCGCGTGCTCTCCGGATTCGACGAGAACCGCCTTGGGTTCTACCTGCAGGAAAAGTACGGCATCGCCGGGGATTACACCGGGCCGGTCGAGGCGCTGACGATGGCCGACTACGACCTCACCGTGATCGCCGATTCCACGCTGCAGGCCGGCACCGATTTCAGTGCCACGCTGGGAACGCTCACTGTGAAGCAGGGCATCCTGGCAACCTCCGGTGCGCCGGAGGGGATCTTCTTTGCCTCGACAAGCATCGAGCCTGCCACCGGCGTAACCGTGGTCGGGTTCGCCCCGGATATGATCCTTAATCCTGGTCCGATCGACGCCCACGGCGCCGAGTTGACGATCGTCAAGAACGGCGTCGGCGACCTGGTGTTGGATCATACCAACGCCGGGATCGAGAACGTCACTTTCGACGTCCGCGGCGGCCGGCTGATCGGCATTCCGTCGTCGAATCCGTTCGACGTCGCCCCGTTGGTGATCAACGGCGGTGAAGTCGTGCTCGGCGCCAGGCAGGGAGATGCCTCGCCGGTCCGTTACGACAACGCCGTCACGGTAACGGCGGCCGGCGGCACTCTGACCGCCGGCAAGGGCGGCCAGGCTTCCGCCGCCAACGCACCGATGACCATCATCGCCGGCAGCGACGTCGCGGTGGACGGAACGCTCGCGCTACAGTCGACCAACGACTACGTGCTGAGCGTCGAGGGCGAGGTTAGCGGCAGCGGCGGGATCGCCGTCGATAACGGCACGGTCGATCTGCAAGGTGCCCTCGACGTTGGTTCGGCGTCCCTCTCCGGAGGCTCGTTGAGCCTGGCCGGCGGCACGGTGGGGCAATTCGACCTCTCCGGCGGCCTACTGGCCGCGTCGGCCGACGTGAACGTCACCACCGCCAACGTCGTTGCCGGTGAGATCGTTGCGGGCAGCCCCGTCCTCGTCCATCAGGCCGTCAACATCGGCGATATCACCTACAGGATCGCCGACGCCACGATCGGCCTAGGCGGTGCGGACCTGACGGCCGGTGCCGATCTGACCGTCGATGGCGGCACGCTCACCGTCCTCGGCCCACCGCCGTTCTCCACCGACGGACTTCAACTCTGGCTCGACGCCGGTACCATCAGTGGCCTGGCCGACGGCGGCGTGGTGAACCAGTGGGACGACGTTTCCGGAAACGGGAATCACGCCACCACGCGTGCCGGCTCTCCCACGTACCAATCGGCCGCTCTGGGCGGCAAGCCCGCGGTACACTTCGACCTGAACAGCAGGATGGAAACCGATGCGACGTTCACCAGCCCGTATACCATCTTGTATGCCGGGCAGATGACCGGAGGCACCAGCCGGCGGCTCGTGTCGTCTGCTACCGGCAACTGGCTGCTGGGTTATTGGGGTAACCGAAGGGACGTGATGTATGCCAATGGATGGGTCAGGCTAGACCCAGCCGTTGCACCGGGTGTCGATCCTCACATCTACGCGGCAACGCGCGATGCCACGCAGACCAGGCTTTACGGAGACGGCACCGATATCACCGCCGACCCCAATCCGAGTTTGCAGATCGGACGACTCCAACTCAATAGCTACGGCGGCAACCAAAACGAGTCGTCCGACGGCGACGTTGCCGAACTCCTCATCTACAACCGGGCGCTCTCGGCCGCTGAATTGAACAACATAGGCGGCTACCTCGAGGCGAAGTACGATCTAGATACCGCTTACGAGCCGCCGGCTGGCGGCGGTGGTGCAAGCCAGCCGACCACCAACCTCCTGGTGACCGACACGACGACGGTTACGACGAGTGACCTTTCGGTAACCCTCGGCGATCTGACGATCACAAATCCGGCGCCGGCGACTCCGACCGAATTGACGCTCGACGCTGCGGCCTATTCCTTCGCCAACGTCGCCGCCGACGATGGGGCCACGATCAACGGCGACTTGACCATCACCGACACGCTTTCGCTCGGTGGTGCGTTGAACGTCAACGGACAGGTGCTCTTGGCCGACAATTCCACCTACCGCAACAGGCTTGACGGAGCCGCCCACGGCAATCTGGCCAACCTCGGTAACTCGGAACTGACGCTGGCCGGCACGCTCGATCTGGTGCCGGTCGCCGTAGGCCCCGCCCAGATTGGGCAGACCGTCACCCGGACGATCGCCGAAGCGCTTTCCGAAGGCGTGATTCAGGGCAACTTCGACGCCGTTCCGGCCGCCGGCACTCCGGGCGACCGCAAGCCGGGACACCTGGGTATGGGCGTGTTCAACATGGGCGTGACGTACGTCGAGACGATTCCGCCGACCCTGCCCGATCCGAGTTACATGGCGGTTGACGTGGACGTCTATACGGCCGAGGGCGGCGACAGCAACGCCGACGGCAACATCGACGGTCAGGACATCCAAACCCTGATCATCAACTTCAACCTGCAGGGTGACCCGCCCGACCGCAACTGGCTCAAGGGCGACACGGCCGGCGGAAATAACGGCCGCGGCGACGGTTGGGTCGACGGCCAGGACATTACCGACCTGATCACCCACTTCACCGGCGACCCGGGGCCGGCCGATCCGGGCGGGATGAAGGTGGAGTACAACTTCGTCACCGGCGAGTTCATCGTCTCGGCCAAAGAAGTGATGAGTTGGAACCTGATCACGCAGGGTGGGTTCCGTCCGGACGTGGCCGACTACGTTCGCAACGAATCCGACATGCCCACGGCACCGTTCGGAACGTTCGTTTCGTCGAACGTGAACACGGTGGGCGAGGCCTCCTTCGGGTTGCCGTTGGACACGCCGGACGTCTTCGTCGGCAACATCTTGGCCGACCCGGTTATCGCCAACACGTACGACGATGCGAGAGCCGACTTTGCCCAGTTGCTGGACTCCGGGACTCTGGTGATCGACTACACGCTCGGCTTAGGTATCCCCAAGGGAACCATCACCTCGGCCGATATCGGCGGCGACCTCACGCTCATCCCCGAGCCGAGCACGGTCGTGATGCTGCTGGCCGGCCTGGCCGGTCTGCTGTTGGTCTGGCGTCGCCGTCGCCGGGCGTAAGGCCGCGATAGACTCAGTTGGCAATGCCATCTCTCGGGCGTCGTCTCCCTACGGGGGGGCGGCGTCCTTTTTCGTTGGAGAAAGCACTCTGGAGTCTGGCACTATTGCAGCGGCACGAACGACAGCCCGCAAATCCGAGCTTTGCTTCGGATAGGCGTGACGACGACCCCCACCACGCCGGGCTTGGTCAACTCCACGTCGAACGTCTTCTGACGCGAACGCAGAGAGGAGATGCGCTCGGAAATGGGTGGCTTGTTGCCCGGTACATGCAGGGCGACGTCGAACACACATGGTTGCGAGGGGGCTTCCCGAGGTTCCGCGAAGAACAGCGTTAGCCGATATCGCCCCGCTGCAACCGTGTGGTTCTTCCGGTTCATCAACGGCGAGACGCGTAAGTGGATCGGCTGCTGCGATTCGATTCCCGACTGCCGCACCTCCCACTGGGTCTCGGCCGACGCCGGCGGCAGTGCAGTGCGTCCGGCCAAATCGCCGTAGGCCGGGGCCGTGATCTCTTCCTCGCCGCGGACTTCCCAAAGGCGGTCGCCGCGATCGATGAAGTAGGTGAAGCGCCCTCGATTTTGGGCCAGCAGGTCGTGCGACGTCGGCGCGAAGTTAATGCGGATCGGCTCAACGCCGAGTTGCTGCGCCAGGCAAATGTAGTGCGTCAGCCATCGCAAGTTCAACGAGACGATCAAGCCTTGCTCGCCGCGTGAGATACCGAGCAGCCGTGCCATGTCGGCGTAGAGACGGATGGCCGCGGGCACGTCCGTTCGAGCCAGCGCCTGGCGAGCACGGGCGACGTCACCTGCTTCAAGGAGCTTTAGCGCGCGTCGGTAATGCGATTCGTTCTCGAACACGCTGAGGATGAACCGTTCCAGCCCGCGGAAATAGGCGATCCGATCACGTTGGATCGGCGTGAGCGTGGCGGGGTCGATGCGATCCAACAGCACCATGCGCCGCTCGTGCGAAGCGACCGCCTCGTCGTATCCCTTGAGTTCTCGATCGATGAAATAGTCGGACGTATCGCGGCCGATCATCGGCAGTCCTGCCAGCCATTGCTGCAAGTAGTCGCCGAAAAGCTGTTCGTGTTGCGGGCCGAGCAACTGCCGGGCCATGCGACGGCAGGACGCCTCGACGGACTGGTTCTTGGTCGACTCCCACACGGCGTCGCTCAGGCCAAGGAAGAAGAGGTCCAACGGCCGCGTGGTCCAATGCAGCACACCGAAGCCGGACGCCTCACACTTCGACTTCGCCAGCAGATCGTAGAAGTTCTCGAACGGCGGATAGGGCGGGCCGACGTACGTCAGGTCGTCGTGATGGGCCCAGTGGATCGGATAGATCGGCCGATGGGCCGCTGCTTTGGCCACGCCCTGCGGACCGCCGGGCGACTCCAATCGCGATTCCTTCCAAAGCACCTCGAAGTCCAACGGATAGAGTGCGACGTCCTTGGGCAAAAAGCGGTCGGCCGCGTTTTGCAGGCCGAATCCCCACGACCCCAGGCCCAACGAGACGTCTTCCCGTCCTAGTTCCGTCAGCGCCTTCTGGTGTGCCACTGCCACCTTGCCGAGCACGAAGATGCCGACGCTGTTCCAGTACTTTGCCACCTCCGGCTCGTCGGCAACGATCGCTTGATATTCCGCCTTCCACGGCTCCGGCAAGTTGTCGACGCTCAATCGCAGCATCGGCGTGCCGCGCTGGCGCATCCAAAGCACGAACGTGTCGAGTTGCGGATAGACCTCGAGCAAGTGTACCAATTGGGCCTTGTAGTAGCCGTAGCCTTCCGGCACGTCGGGCCGGGGAAGCCAGAAGTCGCCGCCCGCTTGCGTGGGAAAACGTGCGTGTTCGGGCAGCTTGAGGATCAGCGGCTGGGGATTGGCCGTGTCGGTATCCATGTCGACTGCCAGGATCACATCGACGCCGCGTTGCTGGGCATGCGCGAAGACTTCGCCCATCAGCCGCTGGGCGGCTTCGGTTCGCTCTCGGTCGGTGCCGTCGATTGCCGCTTCGCTCCCGAGCGTAGGGCCGTCGAAGGCCTCGCCGCCGATCAGCCGGCGGACGTCGTTGACGTGCATCGTGGCCCAGTCGCGCCCCACTCGCGTGGAGCTGAGATAGCCCACCGGCTTGTCTACGCCCATCAGCGAAAAGCCCGTCATCGGGTTGTTGCCGTAGGCGTGCACCATGATGCCGTTGTAGCCCAGCTTCTGCGACTGCGCGGCCCATCGGTTCCAGTGTTCCAGGTCCCAGGAAGAACAACCGGAGAGGAAGTTGTGCCAGTTGAACACGAAGCGGCGCGGAACCAACGGACGGTCGGCCAGATCCCATTCCGCAAAAGTAAACGGCTTGCTGCTTGGGGCCGGCTGCAGGTCGCCGTCGAGCATGGGGCCGTAACCCAGCTTTCGCAGAAGACCACATACGCCGTAGACGAGACCGCGCGGATCGTCGCCGAGAATCAGGCCGACCGTCTTACCGTTCTCCTCCGTGGTGGTGACGGCGTAGCTTTCCGGGCCGCGCAGACGTTTGGCTGCGGCCGACGATCGAATCGACTGCCGCGTGGCCAGACGGATCACGTACTCGGCTTGCGGATCGGGCGTGGTGCGGCGGACGGCAAACGTCTCGTTCGGGTAGAGGCGTGCCAAGCCGTCGCGCAGTTCTTCGGCCGCCGTTGTCGCCGGCGATTGATCCGGTCCATAGGTCACGATGCACACGCTCGGCCGGCCGTCGTCGGCTGCGTGCTTCGCACACGTCGGGTTGCAGTCTGCGATTACCGACGCAATCACCAGCAGCAGGATCACGTTTCGTGCGTTAAGGCGAATGGTCCGAAACATGGGTCTTCCTCGCGCGGGCAGTCTGCAAAGTACCAACGGCATCACACTCCGGGCCCTCTCGTTGGGCGGCATTTGCTCCCCTTGGGGCCGGCCGTTTCGCAGAGCCATTCTAGATCAGAACATCGCGATACGCCACAAGAGCCCGTCACCGTCGCCGCGGGTCACCATTACGCTGGATGTGGGTTTCGAGTAGACTATCGGCACAATGTCGACAAGCGCCGGCCGTACGCGACGAAGTCAGGATCGATCCATGAAGCCAGTTTCCTCTTTGTGCAAGCGTCGCAACACCGTCTGGAGACGGGCCACGCTCGCTGCCGCAATGCTGAGCGTTGCGTTGGCGGCCGCCGGACGGGCCGTTGCCTATCAGGGGCCGTGTGACCTGGTGGCCTCGAACGACGGTAAGACGCTGTTCGTCATCAACGCCGACGCGAAGCAGGTCGCCTGGGTGGAGTTGCCCGGCGGCACGGTCGCTCGGCGAGTCGACCTGCCGGCCAGACCGACCGGCTTGGTGCTCAGCCCGGACGGCTCAAAGCTGATCGTCACCTGCGCAGCGGTGAAAAGCACGGTGGTCGTACTCGACACGGCATCCGGAAAGACCATATTGACCATGCCGGCCGGACACACGGCCTGCGGCCCGGCGATCACACCCGACGGCAATCGGCTCTACGTCTGCAATCGATTCAACAACGACGTCTCGGTGTTCGACCTCGCCAAGGGCGAAGAGATTGCCCGAGTGGCGGCCGTTCGCGAACCGGCCATTGCGGCCGTTACGCCCGACGGCAAGTCCGTGCTGGTGGGCAACTTCCTGCCGAACCAGCGGACGGACGAACTGTTCGTGAACGTCGTGGCCTCGAGGGTCACGGTCGTCGACACGCAGACGCACGAAACCTCCACGATCCCGCTGACCATCGGCTCGCACAGTCTGCGCGAGTTCTACATCTCCCCCGACGGCGCCTACGCCTACGTGACGCACATCCTCTCCAACTTCAGCCTGGTCACTTCGCAACTCGACCAAGGGTGGATGAACGTCAACGCGGTCACCATCATCGACCTGCGAGAGAATACGGTCCTAAAGACGGCCGGGTTGGACGAAGCCTTCCTGGGCACGGGCAACCCGTGGGGAATCTGCGGCACGCCGGACGGCAAGAGGATTTGCATCGGCCATGCCGGCATGCACCAGGTTACGGTCGTCGACGTGGCGGCGTTGATGGGCCGGCTCGAACCGCTTTACATGACGCCCGATGCGCGGGCCATTCCATACCATATGCAGCAAGGCATTACGCCGCCGCGGCGGATCGCGCTGCCCGGCAAGGGGCCGCGCGGGATGGCCGTGGTGGGGTCGAAGGTCTACGTGGCCGAGTATTTCAGCGATACGTTGGCCGAAGTGGATCTCGAGGCCGAGGGCGACGACGCAGCCCGTTCCATTGCGCTGGGGCCGAAGCCCCAGTTCGATTTGCGGCGCCGCGGCCAGTTCCTGTTCCACGACGCGAGCATCTGTTACCAGAACTGGCAGAGCTGCGCGAGTTGTCATCCCGACGCCCGCACCGACGCGATGAACTGGGACCTGATGAACGACGGGACGGGCAACTTCAAGAGCACCAAGAGCATGCTCCTGGCCCATCGGACGCCGCCGGCGATGGCCGAGGGTGTGCGGGAGACGGCTGAGAAGGCCGTCCGCGCGGGCATGACGCACATCCTCTTCGCCGTACGGCCGGAGGAAGAGGCGGTTGCCATCGACACGTATCTGCGATCGTTGCGGCCGGTTCCCAGCCCGCATCTGGTCGACGGGAAGCTCAGTCCCGCGGCCCGACGCGGGCGTGCCCTCTTCCAGAGCAACGATGTCGGATGCCGCAGGTGTCACCCGGCGCCGTTGTATACGGACCTCCGGATGCACAACGTCGGCACCAAGGGCAAGTACGAGATGGTCGACCGCTACGACACGCCGACGCTGATCGAAGTCTGGCGCACGGCCCCCTACTTGCACGACGGCCGCTACCTCACCGTCAAGGAGTTGATCGCCACGGGCAAGCACGGCAAGAGCCGCGGCCGTGTGGAGGGGTTGACGGAGCGAGAGATCGACGATCTGGCCGCGTTTGTTCTGTCGTTGTAATAGCCTAGTGACGTCGCCTGGTTCCCAGAATCCTCCTCGTTCCCAAACTCCAGTTTGGGAACGAGCGGAAACTGAAGCTCCGTTCCCGATGCCCTACACGGGCAGGCGGAGCCTTGCCAACGCCGCGTTCCCAAACCGGAGTTTGGGAACGAGCGGAAAGTCTACTGCACTCTGGGGGCTCGCTGCGCTCGACCCCAGCCACCCCGCCGCCATTTGCGCTATGAAGGCCCCCGGCCCGATTTCTCGAACCGGGGGCGATTCGCGGCGTTAGGCGTTCACCTTCGTGACGACGCCCGAACCGACGGTCCGGCCGCCTTCGCGGAGGGCGAACCGATCGCCGTTTGCCAGCGCGATCGGCCGCTGCAGTTCGACGCCGAGCCTCACGCCGTCGCCGGGCATGGCCATCTCGGCGTCGCCGAGCACGTGGGCCGTCCCGGTGACGTTGGTCGTGCGGAAGAAGAATTGCGGCGTGTAGCCGTTGAAGAACGGCGTATGCCGGCCGCCTTCCTCCTTGCGAAGCACGTAGACCTCGGCCTCGAAACTCCTCTGGGGAGTGATCGAACGGGCCGCCGCCAGAACCTGGCCGCGTTGGATTGCGCCGCGGCCGGTCTTGCGCAGCAGACAACCGACGTTATCGCCCGCCTGGCCGAAATCGAGGATCTCGGCGAACGACTCGACCTGCGTGACGACGTCCGCACGGGGCTCGGCGGTAAGTCCGACGATCTCCACGCCGTCGCCCGGCCGGACGATCCCTTGCTCGATCTTGCCGGTGACCACGGTGCCGCGCCCGGCGATCGTGTATACGTTTTCGATCGGCAACAGAAACGGCCTGTCGGTCAGGCGGATCGGGTCGGGGATTGCAGTGTCCAGCGCGTCGAGCAGCTTCTCGATGCACTCGGTCGCTTGCTCGTCGGTCGGGTTGTCGTGAGCGAGGCTGGCCGATCCGCGAACAAACGGCACTTTGTCGCCGGCAAACCCGTATTGCGAGAGCTAGTCGCACAACTCCATCTCGACCAGATCGATCAACTCGGGGTCGTCGACCAGGTCGCACTTATTGAGAAACACGACCAGGTGTGGCACGCCGACCTGACGCGCCAGCAGCACGTGCTCCCGCGTCTGCGGCATCGGACCGTCGGCGGCCGACACCAACAGCACGGCGGCATCCATCTGGGCCGCGCCGCTGATCATGTTCTTGATGTAGTCGGCGTGACCCGGGCAGTCGATGTGTGCGTACACTCGTCGTTGGGTCTCATACTTCACGTGGGCGGCCAGAATCGTGACCGTCTTGCTCTTGTCGCGTACCACGCCGCCCTTGGCGATCTCGTGATACGGCTTGTAACGGGCAAGACCTTTCTCCGACTGCACGCGCAGCACGGCGGCGGTCAATGTGGTCTTGCCGTGATCGATGTGACCGATCGTTCCGACGTTGACGTGAACTTTCTCGACCATAGCTCGTGTCCTCCTTTCGCTGAAGGAAAGGCGCCGTCCTCGCTGACCAGCCAAAGAGGTGAGCAGCCTCCGTGGCCTTTTCGTGCCCGTGCAGCGCCAGGGCAGCGAGTGCGACTGGGTAGGGTGATTTCGGGCGACACGACGTGGCCGCCTTTTCGCCAAGAACGAAAACAGCCCGCCGGCGGGTCGGCCGGGCGGGCTTTGGTGGGTGTTGCTTGCTGCGTGCGTCAACCAAACACCGGCTCCGCCTCGTCGACCGTCGACGAGTCTGATGAGCAGGATGTCGGTATGGAGGCGATGGTGTTCATGTCGCTTTCGGGTGTTTCTGCCCTCAACCGCATTGAGACCCAAACGCCAGAAGTGGTTCGCTGATTTCTACGCGTTCTGCAGCGATCATCGGGCCGTTTCGGCCGCGCCGCCCGGAAACTGGCTACTCTTCGTCTTCCGATGCCCTACCGGTCTCAAGGGCCGGCGACTCGCCAGCGGCGAGGCCTCGACCTCTTCCCCGGCCGGCGGCGCGGCGTCCCTGACCACTGCAACGATGCCGCTGCCGACAGCCGCCTTGGCGGCCCCCCTGGCCGATCGCCACCACTTCGGCCCGCCGGAAATCCTGGCTTTGGCAGGCGGGACACTCCGCCGGCCGCCCAGTTCCACATGGGACTTCCCACACGTGCCCACAGTCGGCACACGCAAACGTTCTCATTTCAGCCATCTCGACGTTTCCTCCTTCGATTCGTAGAACAAGCCCCTCGACCAGCACTTGGGCGACCTTTCTCCTCGCCGAGTCGACGATTCTCCCGAAGGTCTGTCGGGAGACGCCCATCCGCGCGGCGGCCTTCTCCTGGTACAGACCCTCGTGGTCGGCCAGCCGCACGGCCTCGAATTCGTCGACTGCGAGAACCACCTCGGCGACGGAACTCGCCGGCTGGCCGGCGGGTTTGAACAGCCTGCAGTCGGGCAGCGAAGATACTCGCCGGCAACGCTTGGGTCTGGGCATCGATTCGCTCCGGGCCGTGGTTCCTCGTCATCTGTTGAGTTATAGGCATATGCCCGTAATAAGTCAAGGCACCTATCGTTGGACGGCGAGGCACCCGGTTCGCAGGCTGGGGGATACGTGACCACTTAGGGGGGCTGTGAGTCCCACGCCTAATCGTGGTGGAGCATGCTCTGGCGGATGGGGCCAGACGTCTGGAGAGGCTACTCGTCAACATGGCGAGCCCTACCGGTTGCGCCGGTTGTTCGCGTCGTCGCGGTCGGCCCGGATGGACGGCATCTGAGGGTTCGTGCAGTCCTGAGGGTCGTCCTACAAGTTGTAGTGATAGCGGTTAGTTGTAGACGAAGACAAACGCAGACCCGACCTCCGGCGCTCGAGCCGCTGGGGCACCACCACTTCACACCTCACGCCCTCGAATATGCACCACGGCAAGCTCTTCGATCGATACTCCCGCGGAAGCTCCGCCCGTAGCGGAAGCCGAGGCCGCGGCCTTGGTGCGACGTTGCTCGTTGTGATCTGCGGCTGTTGGATCTGCGTGGCCGCCGGCTGTATGTCGAACGAAGTCTTTATGAGGGAGCCGACCGCCCCGCGCGATCGGGCCATCGTTGAGCGGCTGGAAACGACCGCTGCGCCCGACGACGCAGCAGCCCGCCGGCGCCGCGCCGCAGCAGTTCGGCTCGTCGCGCCGCGGCGGAACCCGCCCGTGGCGGTGTTGTTCGTGGCCGCCGAGAAGCGCACGTCGGATTTGGCACCTGGAATGAACGCCTCCGAATCCTCTCGCCGGAAGAGTGTGGTTCGTGCGGCGTCCCATACGAACACTCAGCAATCGGATGATCGGCAATCGGGTGCTCGGCAATCGGGCGCTCGGCAATCGGGCGCTCGGCAATCGGGCGCTCGGCAATCGGGCGGCGGTGATCCTCGGGAGCCGGTGGCCAGGCTTGAACTGGTTCTCGGCGATGGCGACACGCTGCTGCCGGTGCCCGCTACGACGCTCGACAATCCGCCAACCGACCTCCCAACGGCGGCGGTGTCGGAAGCCGCCGAAGAACCGCCGGACGCGACACCGGAAGCCGCCCCCGACGCAACACCGACAGTTGAGCCCGCCGACGTCAATGACGCGGTGCCAGTCGTGCCGGCGACCGAGCCTTCACCCCCGCCGGTCTTCTCGCAGGACCCACGACCCCTGACAGACGTCACGACGGCCATTTCGGCGCCGGGCGGTTCCATGCCGAAAAACGCTGCGGCGGCCGAGTTTCCTCCGCTGGCGGAGGCCTTGCGGGAGATCGACGCGGATCGCGGCTGGGCCGGTTTCGGCTACCAGTGGGAGGCCTCGGCCACAGTTCACCGCCCGCTCTACTTCGAGGAGATCAACGCGGAGCGCTACGGCTACTCGCGTTGCCGACCACTGCAACCGGCCATCTCCGGCGCCCGCTTCTTCGCCACCGTGCCGGCTTTGCCCTACAAAATGACCGCCGAGCCGCGCTGCGAGTGCGTCTATCCGCTGGGGCACTACCGCCCCGGAAGCTGCGCACCGCATCGGCCACACTGCTGGCCGCTTCAGCCAAAGGCCGGTTTGATCGAGGCCGGCGCGGTGACGGGGTTGATCTTTGTGGTGCCGTAGTCCGTGGTTGCGATTCAGTATCTGGGTGGCGGAGGCAAAGCGCAGCGGTGCCCCAGGTGGCCGGCGTTCCCGTAGTCTCTTGGATCACTGGGGCACCGCTGCGCTTTGCCCCAGCCACCCTGCCTACGGGCGGCTACCAATGGAAGCGGAATGTGCGGCCGAGATAGCGAACCAGCCGGCGCGCCAGCGATTGAGAATCGACCATGATCTTGGCCCGCCCACGGGTGCCCGTGAGTAGTCGGGCGTCGTGATCGTCGAGCACGACTCGTGCGTAGTAGGTGGTTTGCAGCGGCCGCGCGAACCCTTGGGCGTCGACCCGGGCGGGCAGTTCTCCGCCGGCAGCCAACTCGCGAGGCACGGTCTTCAGGTCGGTGCGCGGGGGCTGGGAAACGGTGCCCCAGATCACCTCGGCCGGCAGTTCGGCCAACCGCAGCTTCACGCGCTGTCCGGCCCGAACGTACTCGACGTCGGCCTGATCGACGGCCAACATGGCCTCGAGTCGTGTAGGATCGCCCACCATGGCCAGCAGCGTCCCGGTTTCCAGGTAACAGCCGCGATTGTGGGCTTGCAGCGGATGGCCCCACCAAGCTCCCAAGGCGCCGGCTTCCGAGATTCCCGAACCGAACGCCGGCCGCGGCACGCTCGGCGGCGGCAACACGGTCCCGGCGATCGGCGACTTCAGTTCCAGCCTCGCGAGATCGTCTTCCCGCTGCCGCAGCCTTCCCATCAGATCGTCCACGGCCGCCTTTGCGGCAGGGATCTGTGGTGACACGGCGGCCGGGTCGATTTCAAGTTGGGCTTTGAGGTGTTCCAGCCGCAACTGCCGTTGGCGGTACTGCGCTTGTAGCTGCGCGATCTCCATACGCCGGTCGGGACTGTCGAGCCTGGCCAGGGTTTGATTTGCCGAAACCGCCGTCCCGGCCGCCGCCATCGGCACGTCCGGCATCAACACGCCGGGCGCCGAAACGTAGACGCGATGGACGTCCGCCGGTTCGAGCACGCTCGGCGCCGTCACGCGATGCGGTAGCGGTACCAGCCCGATTCCAATCACGGCCGCGGCCAGAAGCCCCAACGTCAACGCCGCCCGCCGTCGGCGAACGGCGCCTCGCCAGGCGGGATTACGCAACAACCGCGCGCCGCTGAGCACGGGCGCCATCATCATGCCGATCACGACCACCGCCGCCAGAGCCACCGCCAACGGCTCGAGACGATACGACTTCAACACGCGGCGGCAGAACCAAAGGATGGCGATCACCACCACCCAGCGATAGAGCGTCGACGCCACGGCGTAGGCCGTCAGCAGCCCGCGCCGCCGGTCGGGCACGGCCCGCTCGTCGTGCAATTCCAGCCCCAGGAAGAACCTCGCCAGCCCGCGCACCAGCAGGGCCCGCGACTGCTGATGGAGATTGGGGACTTCGAGCAGGTCGGAGAGCACGAAATAGCCGTCGTAGCGCAGCAGGGGGTTGCCGTTGAAGACGAGGGTGCTGATCGAGCAGACGAACATCACGTTCAGACAGAGCATGTTCAGCAGCCCCGGTTCGCTGAACCACCACAGCAGCGTGGCCGCCGCCGCCAACACGAGTTCAACGCCGATTCCCGCCGCCGCCACGGCGATCCGTTGCCACTTGCCCGGCAGCAGCCAGGAGTCGGAGACGTTGCAATAGAGGCAGGGTGTAAACACCAGCAGCATCAGGCCCATCTCGTGGCACTCGCCGCCAAAATGTTTGCAGGTCAACGCGTGGCCCATTTCGTGCAGGACCTTGACGCCGGCCAGAACCGCCACCAAATAGACCGCGTTGACTGGGGTGAAGAACGCCCGGAACTCGGGCAGCCGCGACGTGAGGACGTTGAACTGTACGGCCATCAGCAGAATTGCACCCACAACCAACGTCAGGCAAGCACCCAACGTCAACGGCGAGAAGATCCACCGACATTTCGGATACAGCCACCCAAGCAGCGGTTCCGGGTCGATGCCACGGAAACGGACGGCCAGCACGCCGGTCAGCCGGCCGATCAACGCCCGGCGCCGGCGATCGCGATGCCCTTCGAGCAGCCGGTCGCCTTGGCTCGGAGCGTCGGCGATCAGCAGCCCGTTGCGGTGCAGCCGTCCGAGAAAGGCGTGGAGTTGTTCGACGCCGAGTTGCAGCGGGGCGAAGACTCGCTCGAACTGCCGTTTGATTTGGTCCAGGCTCACGCGTCCGTCGAGCATGCGCAAGATGGCGTGTTCCTCGTCGCGGAGATGGAAGTATCGCAACGAAACCGGGTCTTTCACGACCCAACATCGCCGCAGTCCCGTGCGTTGCTCGTGGACCGTCAAATCCGGCCGCATCCGCAGCGCCAACGGCCGCGTGAGCGTCGAATCGGATTGGACGGAAATCGATGCCATGGTTATCGTGTCGTCTCGGGTGCCCGGCGTAATGGCATGCCAAGGTAATCCGTGTTCAGGCGCGTGGAGTTAAGCGTCGACGTGACGCCGTGTAGAACGCTTTCAGCGTTCCTCATTTCGCGTAACTCCCTATCCCAGGGTGCGCCGCTGCGCGACGACCCTGGGCTGTGTTCTCCGACCCCTTGGGGGTCAAACTCCACACATTCCCGGCGTTCACTTGCCATTCACTCACCACTCACCACTCACGAACGGCTCGCCCGCGCCCCCCCCCCCCCCCCCCCCCCCCCCCCCCCCCCAC
>CAYYNP010000036.1:0-48558 GCA_964472545.1 uncultured Planctomycetaceae bacterium
GGACAACTGGGGCACCGCTGCGCTATGCCCCAGCCACCCATCACTGACACCGGAAGGTCATTCATCGGTCGCCCCTTAGCGGCGTGCCGAGCGGGGCAAACGGCCACAAGGGGTCTGTCGCGACGACAGGTCAGCGCAGGATGATGTCCACGATCGGTGATTCCATCACGTATTCCTGTAGGTGTATCTCCAACCTGGCGATCCGGGGGTGCAGGGCGCGCTGGTTGTACAGCGGCGGGTGGTGTGAACGGAATCCACCGGTCCACTCCGGCAGATTTTGTCGGACCGTGTCGGCCGTTGGGCGTGGACGTGCGGCTCGGCTGGCCGCTAGCACCCAGTTTCGCCCTTCTGCAACGGGCTGCTAGGAGATGCTTGATGAACCGACCGAATCGACGCGAACTGCTGGCGGCTGCGGGGGCCGGCTTGTTGGTGCTGCGCAATAGCGGCTCCGTCTGGGGTTATCCTGCCAACGAGAAACTCGGCATCGCCATCGTCGGCTGCGGCCTGCGCGGACGCTGGTTCGTCGACACGATTCCGAAGATGGCCGACGTGGTGGCGTTGTGCGACGTGAACCAGAATCATGCCGCCAGAGCCTTCGCAAAGCTGCCCACGACGCCGAAGTATCACGACTTCCGCAAGATGCTCGACCGGCGGGACCGGCAGATCGACGGGGTGATGGTCGCGACGCACGACCACATCCACGCGGTGGCCTCCGTGGCGGCCATGAGGGCCGGAAAGCACGTCTACTGCGAGAAACCGCTGACGCACGACGTCTCCGAAGCCCGCGTCGTGCGCGAGACGGCCGCCAGGTGCGGCGTGGCCACGCAGATGGGCAACCAGGGCACGTCCAGCGCAGGATTTCGCCGCGCCGGGGAGTTGATTCGCGACGGCCGCCTGGGCGAGATCCGAGAAGTACACGTGTGGAACACAGCCGGCGGGGCGTCTGCACGGAAACCGCCGCAGGGCACCGTGAAGATCCCCGAGTGGCTCGAATGGGATCTATACCTCGGGCCGGCCGCCGACCGGCCGTTCCACTACGGTTGGCTCGATTGGCACCGCTGGCGCGATTTCGCCACCGGCCAGTTGGGCAATTGGGCACACCACAGCGCGAACCTGGCCTTCATGGCCCTGGGCGTCGATTCGCTGTGGCACGCCGACCGGGCTACGAAGCCGCGGGTGCGCGTGGAAGCCAAGGTCGAGAGGATCAACCGGCTCTCGTTCCCCCAATGGGAGATCGTCCGCTTCGAGATCCCCCCGCGCGGCGACCTGCCGCCGCTGACGCTTACCTGGCACAACGGCGCGCAGGCCCCGGGTTCGCGCGATCGGATCGAAACTCTGATCGGCGACGGTCTCGACTGGGGCGACAAGAAGGAAAAGAAGAATCTCGACCACGCCGGTGCCGTGATCGTCGGCCGCAAGGGGAAGATCCACGCCCCACGCCACAATGCCATCTTCCGGCTGCTTCCCGAGGAAGCGTTCCGAGACGTACAGACGAAGCAGCCCGAGGAGATCGAGGCCGCCGGCGTGTCCCACGTAGCCCAGTGGTTGGCCGCCTGCCGCGGCGGCAAGCCGGCCCGGTCGAACTTCAACTACGCCGGGCCGTTGGCGGAGTTCCTGCTGCTGGGCAACGTTGCCACGCAGCTCGACCACGCCTTCGCGTTCGACCCGCTGGCCTGCCGGATCGTCGACAGCGTGGCGGCCGACGGCCTGCTTCGCCGACCGTATCGCGAGGGCTGGACGCTCTAGCCTGACGAGCCGTCTCATCAACACGAGGGGTAGAGCATGAGAAATCGATGGTGGTTCTCTCCGCTGGGGGCGTTCTCTGCAAGGTGTCGCAGCGCTGCCTCACTGATGAGGGATAGCGGGTCAAGAGTGCCTTCGGGGTTATTCTCTTTCGGCCAACTAAGCGGGAGTTGATAATGTTTGCACCGTGCATAGTAGGCGTCTCGCTCCGCGAGACAGCCACATCTCGCGGGGGCACATCTCGCGGGGGCACATCTCGCGAAGCGAGACAGCCACATCTCGCGGAGGCACATCTCGCGGAGCGAGATGGCTACTGTGCAAGCACGATACTCTCCCGGTCAGCTTGTCAGATTACTGAAGCAAAGCAAGCTTCTGCGGGCGATTCCTCGACAACTGACCCTGGCCTTGTCCCCGCACAAGAGGGGTAAGTTCGCACGAACGATTGCGGGTGGTGTTCCGTACCGACCGTCTCACGCGCCCTGCCACGACACGGCTCACCCCGCCATCCCGCGCGCGGGAATCGCTGTCACGCGGGCCTATCGTGCGGTACAATCCCGGCGGCCGCTTCGACGGCCAACCCATCGCGCGTACGGCCGAGGAACCAATCTGAGAAAGGACGGCTCTGATGCGGAAACCTCTCTTGATCGCGGCTTGTCTGCTAGCGTGGCCCGTTGCCACGGGACGATCGTCCGGCGCCGAGGCCGAATCGGTCGAAGTCGAACAATGGGACATCTTCGAGCTCTCCCTCGACGGCCCCGCCGCCGGTAATCCGTTTCTGCACGTGCAGTTCAGTGCCCAGTTCCAACAGGGCCAGCGCACCTTCGAGCCCGACGGGTTTTACGACGGCGACGGGGTCTATCGCGTGCGGTTCATGCCCGATGCCCTCGGCACGTGGACCTACACCACCAAGAGCAATCGCCGGGAACTCGACAAGAAGACCGGGCAGTTCACCTGCGTGGCCCCATCGAAGGGCAACCACGGCCCGGTCGTCGTCCATAATGAGGTCCATTTGGCCTATGCCGACGGCACGCCGTACTTCCAAGTCGGCACGACCTGCTACGCCTGGGTCCATCAGACCGACGCGTTGATGCAGCAGACGCTCAAGACGTTGGCCAAGGCGCCGTTCAACAAGCTGCGGATGTGCGTCTTTCCGAAACACTATAGCTACAACCAGAACGAGCCGCCGCACTATCCGTTCCCCCGCGACGCCGAAGGCCGCAACGACTACCACCACTTCAACCCCGAGTTCTTCCGCCACTTCGAGCGGCGCGTGGGCGATCTGCGGGAGTTGGGCATCGAGGCCGACTTGATCCTGTTCCACCCCTACGACCGCTGGGGCTACGCGCGGATGGACGACGAGACCGACAACCGCTATCTCCGCTACGTCGTCGCCCGGCTGGCGGCCTATCGAAACGTCTGGTGGTCGATGGCCAACGAGTTCGACCTGATGCGGAACAAGTCGATGGATGATTGGCACCGGTACTTCCAGATCGTCCAGCGTTACGATCCCTACGGACACATGCGCGGCATCCACAACTGCCGCGGCTGGTACGACCACAACAAGCCCTGGGTGACCCACGCCAGCATCCAGAGTTCCGACTTCAGCAACTGCCGCGAACTACGCGAGAAGTATCGCAAGCCGATCGTCTTCGATGAGTGCAAGTACGAAGGCAACATTCCCATGGGCTGGGGCAACATCTCGGCCAGGGAGATGACCCATCGCTTCTGGCTGGGCACTATCGCCGGATGTTACGTAGGCCACGGCGAAACGTACAAACATCCCGAGGACATTCTCTGGTGGTCCAAAGGCGGCGTGTTGCACGGCGAGAGCCCGGCGCGGATCGCGCTGTTGAAACGGATCGTCGAGCCGCTGCCCTTCGACGAGATGATCCCTTCGGAACTCACCCCGGGCAACCACCTGCTGGCCAAGCCGGAGGAAGTCTACCTGGTCTATTCGCAGCGGCCGGCGACGATCGCGCTGCAACTCGACGGCAAACGACCCTATAAGGTCGACGGCATCGACACCTGGACGATGGCCACCACGTCGCTGAACGACGCCAAGCCCGGCCGCTTTGCGTTTTCGGCCCCGGGCGGAAACTACCTGCTGCGGCTCGCTGCTTACGGGCCCGGTGAGAAGACGCGGCCGGAGGTGAAGGCCACGGCCACGCCAACCACCGGCATTGCCCCGCTTACCGTCCGCTTCTCGACCGACAGCCGATTGCGGCTTGTGTGGTCGTTCGGCGACGGCAGCCCCATCACACGCAAGGCCAATCCGGAACACGTCTACCAACGCCCGGGGCTCTACACGGCCGTGCTCACCGCCACCGCTCCCGACGGCCAATCGACCGCCGTACGACTGCCGATATCGGTCGATCGCGTGCCCGGCTCGCCGATCGTGCGCGTGGGGTTTAGGCCACGAAACGACTTGCCCGGCGGAGCGTTGGGCAACTCGCCCGTGAAGCTGCACGGGAAGATCACCCGTGCGGCCGACGGCTCGTACGTCTTCGGCGAGCGCGAGCCGTGGCGCTGGATCTCGGTTGGCGACGGACCGATCGAAGACCTCGAGGGGCTGAAGTCGTTTACGATTCTCGGCTGGGCCAGGGCGTCGAGCCTTGAACTCGGCCCCGGCGGCAACCGGTTCGTGTTCAATCTGAACTACAACCGCTCCGGCTTCGACCTGGTCCACCTGGCCGACGGCCGGCTGCGGCTGGCGGTGAACGAGTGGCCCGATCGGATCGACAACGACAGCTCGCCGCGAAAGATCCGCATCGGCCAATGGGTCTTCTTCGCGGTCGCCTACGACGCCACCGAAGCGAAAGAGAACGTCCGCTGGTACTTCGGCGACCCGAACACGCCGGCCGTGCTCGACCGCACCACGACCTACAATCGCGGCGAGACCGGCGCCGGCAGCGGCCCGTTGACCGTGGGCAACTACAACCACACGATCCACGGCCACGGCCAGGATCGCCAGTTCCGCGGCGCATTGCGGGCCGTGCAAATCTACGGCAGCCGGACGGGCTCGGACGGGGCCCTGCCGCTCGAAGCGATTCGCCGGCACCAGCAAGAGCGATAGCCGCCGTTGATAATCGCGCCGGCCGCAAGGTATACTGTCTCATCGAGCAACACGTCATCCACCACAGGCCACGGCGACTGGAGCCATCGAATGCGCGACATCCGGCGACGACAAATTACAATCCTGGCGGGCTGCGTATCCTTTAGCCTGGCCATCCTGGCCCTCGGCCGCTACGCGGCGGCCGACGACGTGCGGGTGGTCGTCTGGGACGAGCAACAGCCGGCACAAAAGGCCGCCTACGACAACTTCCTGGGCAACGAAATCGCCAAGCATCTGCAAGGCCGGCCCGGCTTGCAGGTCAAATCGGTCTGTCTGGCCGACGACGAGCAAGGACTCAGCGACGATGTGTTGGACAACTGCGACGTGCTCGTCTGGTGGGGCCACGTCCGCCAGCGTGAGATCTCCGTCGAAAAGGGCCGCGACATCGTCCGGCGGATCAAGGCCGGCCAGCTATCCCTGCTCACGCTACATTCGGCCCATTGGTCGCGGCCGTTTATCGAGGCCATGTTTGAACGCTCCCGCGAAGACGCCCTGGCCAAACTCTCGCCCGAAGACCGCGCCAAGGCCGAACTCAAAGAGATCCCCCCGCGGCTCTACTCCGCCCCCAAGGCCGATGCCCCGCTAACGCCCTCGGCCACCTACGAGCGTGCGGTCGACGGGCACACGGTCGTCACGCTAAAGCTGCCGAACTGTTGTTTCCCGCTCTATCGCGTCAAGGGCGAGCCCAGCCATTTCAAGACGCTGCTGCCGGAGCATCCGATTGCCCGCGGCGTACCGGCGAAGTTCACCATCGAGCGGACCGAAGTCTACGGCGAGCCGTTCCACGTGCCCAAGCCCGACGCGGTGGTGTTCGAGGAGCGTTGGGACGCCGGCGAGTGGTTTCGCAACGTCATGATCTGGCAACTCGGCAAAGCCCACGTCGTCTACTTCCGCCCCGGCCACGAGCCGTATCCGATCTTCAAGCAGGAGGAGACGTTGAGGATTTTGGAGAATGCGGTGCGGTGGTTGGGTGGGGAGGGGGAGTAGGGGGCTGGGGAGTTGGGAGCTCGGGGCCGGGGACTCGGGGCTGGGGACTCCGGCAGAGTGGCCGGGTGGCCCCGATGATTCTGCGGGTAGGGCCTGGCCACTTCATTTGGCTGATTCGCAGAATCGTCGGGGTTGCGCAGCAACAGGATGATCGGACTTGCACAAGGCACCCAGCGGAGAACCACCGGGGCTACCCACTTCTGCAAATTCGCGAAAGCAGTTAAAACCCGGTTGTGGAGTGCCGCTGGGATCACCCGCCGTAGAGGGATGCTTCAAATGCAAATGTGTGCAAATGCGATTATCGTGACCGCACTTGGAGTCGAGTTCGATGCGGTCAAGGCACACCTCACGGACACGGAGGAGACGAGACATCCCAAGGGAACAGTGTATGAACACGGAATCTTCGAATCCAACGGCACCAAGTGGAAGGTCGTGCTCGTGGAGACCGGGCCCGGCAACCAAAGAGCTGCCGTTGAGACAGAAAGGGCAATCAGTCGTTGGGGCCCCGAATACGTTCTTTTTGTCGGCGTTGCTGGCGGCATTAAGGATGTCAAGTTGGGAGACGTCGTAGCGGCGACGCGCATCTATGCCTACGAATCCGGAAAGGATGAAGGGCAATTCAAGCCGCGAGCTGACGTCGCCCGATGTCACTACGCGTTGGAGCAGCGGGCGAAAGCAGAAGTGCGCAGCTCACGTTGGCAGTCTCGATGTGACTCAGCGCAGAAGTCCCGTGCATTTGTCGGGCCAATCGCTGCAGGAGAGAAGGTAGTCGCGTCGACGCGATCAGCAACCTGCGAGCTCTTGCGAGCCCAGTACAGTGACGCGTTGGCTGTCGAGATGGAAGGGCGTGGATTCCTCGAGGCGACGTTTGCCAATCCTGACGTTAAGGCGATAGTGATTCGTGGCATATCTGACTTGATCGACAAGAAGCAAGATTCGGACGATTCCGGAGGTTAGGTCACTGCCTCGAAGCACGCGGCCGCGTTTGCGTTTCAGGTGCTGTCGAGTCTTCGTTCCAACAAAGACGCGACTCTCGCTCCGTCGCCACAGGCCCTCTTGGAGCAACTCTTGCAAGAATCGCGAGCGCGCTGTCTTACCCGCTGGCGTGCCGCAGGGCTCTCGCGACAGGAAGCGTTGCCACTGCTGGACGATCCCGCGATTGGTGCTCCTAGTGAGAGCCTTGCTGACCGGCTCGAGAATGAACTCGTCGTGATAACCGGCGATCTTGGACTGGGCAAGTCGCTAGTCGCTGAACGGATTCATCAGCGGTCCGTTGCACTCGCCCAATCGGATGAGGCCGCGCCAATTCCAGTATACGTGCATGCTTCGGAGGCGGTTGATGACCTGGCGAGAACGATTCAAGAGAAGGCCGATCCCATCGGTGATGTGCGGGAGCGGGGAGTCTCCTTCGTCGTTGACGGGGCTGATGAGGTTGATCCATCATCGGCTTATCGCATTCTTGACAACGCGCGATATGTGCATGAACTCTGGAAGTCCACATCGGGAATTGTAACGAGTCGCCGAATATCCGCATATCGCGACATCGACGAAGAGTATCAGCTAGGCGACCTCGACGAAGAGGCAGCATTCAAGCTGGCGAGTTTGGTGGCGAACACAGAAGTATGGGCATGGGCGCTGCCGCAATCAGTCGTTACATCGTGTCGACGGCCGCTGTTTGCGATTCTGTTGGGAGTCTACCGTCGCGAGCAGACTGACGCTCCCAGGAGCACGGCCCAGCTACTTCACTATCTGGCGACGCGAGCTCTGCAGAAGGTCAACAGGTCCGAGCGTGAGAGTCTACAGCAACTCTTGGAGTTCGCTGTCGACTGCACAAATCGCGGCACACTGCTGATTGCAGACGTTGACGACAACATCGATCTGGAACCATTCGTTGACGTAGGCGTTTTGACAAGGATCGGACGGAACTTCGGATTCTCCCTTCCCGTACTATGTCAGTGGTTTGCGGCGCAAGCCCTCGCGTCCGGAAATGCGACTGGTGAGGATGTGATTGCCAGTTCGGAGAGGCTGGATAGGTGGCGTTACGCACTCGTCATCTTCACGGGATTCAACAGCCACAAGACAGTCACTCGTGTTCTTGCGCCGATCGGGAAATTCGATCCCGGATTCGTTTCCCTTGTCATCGACGATGCGATTGAAATGTGGGGAAGGCCAAGTGGATCCGATATGCCACCGGCAGTTGAGTGCGGACAGCGGATTCACGATGTCATGGCGTCGTTCGTGGATGGATTAGGGCCTCTCGCGAATGCCATTGCGCCAGTCGCATCTGATCGGAAGCTGTTTCAGGTTGGCGTACGCATGAGTGGCGATGGTCTGGCGGTCGGCTGGTCGCGTACTAAGACGGAGCCAAGTGTTGTAGAAGTAGACTCCTTCAGGATTCCCCCCCATTACGAACTGCTGCACGAGTGGTCCCATATAACCTGGGCGATGCCGGCTCCGGAATCAACGTGGGCGTGGCGCTGGGTCCGCGGACACCTGGGATCCGAACTATCCGAGGTCGTGCGGAATCGTAAGCTCCCCATCGGAAATGGCATGATGCTGAAGGAGAAGATCTGGAAGGAGGCGTGCAAGATTGCCAACCAGGGTGAATTGAGCCCGAATCCCATCCCGGTGAGGCTCTTGGTCGAGCATTTGGCGAAGTACGACAAATGTCTCCAGTCGGCGCGGGCCGACATGGAAAGACAGGGCATCAAGGGAAATGTAGACGTGCTGATTTCACCGGAGGTTGACATCAACTTCGTCCGAGCCTTTGTCGCCGCATTCGATCACGCCTCGATTCTGCCGCCACACCCGACATGCGACATCGCGCCGACATCCTCCTGGGCGTGCCCGGGGTTCTCGGACGGCCAGTTGCTGGCCAGAAGCGCTAGCGTTGTCACGGGCGCGCTCAACGATTACCAGTGGCTCAGCGAAGCTGCTCTTGGCAACTTGCCGCGACGCATGCCGTTTGCGTCACTTCTGCCCGTGCGGTTCGTCGGTTGGGTTTCTCGTGTGCCGCACGCTAGTGATAGCCACAGTCCACCGTTCATGAGCTACTACGTTGAACCACTGCCGGTGGGAAGCGAGAATTCGGCGTCGCTCCAGCTTGGGACTCCGCCAACTCAGGAGGTTGATCGAAATTGGTGGGATGCGGTGAAGAAACTGCGGAAGTTACGAGAAGGTGCAACTTCTGGGTCCCTCATTCCATATTCTCATCGTATGATCGACGGCTTCTTCGAGGGCAACGCAACGACTACGCTTTTGTATGAGTGGATTGAGAGGGACCTTCGCGACATTTCGTGGTATCGGTAGAAGCACCCGGCGGTTTGCCCGACGGGAGGCTCCGCCATGCGAATCAACTCATCCGGCGAAGCGTTGGTCGGCGGCACGCACAAGAGGATGCGAGCGATTGTGGGCATTGCGCTCGGGCGTTGCCGGCGAGTTGGCGTTTCCGCGAAATAGGGTTTACACACTATGCGGTCGATGCACCAAGCGCCGCCATCCCACGTCGCGGAATGTTGACCAACGCGCATCGGCGAGCGCAATTAACTAAGAAAGCGATGACAGTCAACCCCGTGTCGAGTGGAGTTACGACGAAAGGCATCGGACGCGAAACGTCATAACCTGTTGCTGTCACACCAGTTGGGCGACCACCGCACCACGACCCGTCGACGTAACTCTCCGGCCGAATTGTTGACCGGCGTCGAAAAGACGCGCGTCTCCGTAAACCGTTTTCAGCAAACAGGTTACGTGGCGAGCAGAGGCATTCTTGAACGACGGCCGGCGGGGCTGCCGGGACCGGGCGTCCGATCTGCCGACGCAACCCTTTTTCCAGCAAGAGGTTACGGCTGGCCGCAACACGTGCCGAGAAAGGGGCGTCAGCCGTTACTGTGGCAACTTTTCCCCGCCATCCTCTCTCCCAACCCCCAACCCCCAACCCCCAACTCCCCACTCAAAACTCCCGATCCGTCACCACGCCCGGCATCGGGATTGGGTAGTTGCCGTTTTCGTCGGACTTTAGCGGTGGCTCGGAGTCCATGGTCATCTTGTCGGCGTCGGGGGCGTATTCGTGCTGGCTGTTGAGGAACTGCTCGAAGGTGATCTCCTTGCCGGTGTGGGCGGCCATGCGGCCGAAGGAACATACCAGGCTGGCCGCGACGCCGCGCTCGGTCTCGTTGAACGGCTTGTCGCTGCGGATGGCGTCCATCAGGTCGTTCCACTCGTTCTGATACGGATTGCCCTGGTCGCCGGGGGTTTCCGACTGCCAGGTCATTTTGTCGCGGTCGGGCTGTTGGCCGGTATAGATGCTCGAGGGCCGGCCGCAGTCGCCCGACTTCGAGGCGATCGCCGAGCCCTTGGTGCCGTGCAGGTAGCTGTTGTAGATGTTCTGGGCGCCGGACATGCAGCGGCCGTCCATCAGCAGCCGGGCGCCGTCGTCGAAGATGTATTCGACGGCGTAGGAATCGAAGTTCTGATCGACCCGATCGCCACGATAGCACCAGCCGCCGAGTGCCTGGGCCTTGACCGGCCAGGCGTTCTTCATCCAGCAGCAGTGGTCGACCACGTGGATGTAGAAGTCGTTGAAGCAGCCGCCGCCGGCCCAGATGAAGCTGTGGAAGCGTTGGATCTGCCAGAGCAGTTCGCTGGGGCTGCCGGGCCACTTGTCCGAGAAGGCCGAGCCGACCGGGCCCGACATGCGATACGCCCGCATGGTGACGATGTCGCCGATGGCGCCGTCGTGGACCCGCTTGGCCAGTTCTTCCAGCGCCCGGCTGTGCCGCGACATCAGTCCCACGCCCACCTTGAGGTTCTTGGCGTCGGCCTTTTCGCCCAGTGCGATCATCCGCCGCGACGTGGGGCCGTCGGCCGTGACGGGCTTTTCCATGAAGACGTGGAGGCCTTTTTCGATTGCGTAGGTGAAATGGACCCAGCGGAAGGCCAACGGAGAAGTGAAGATAGCGACATCGCCCGGCTTGAGGCAGTCCATGGCGTCTTTGTAGCCGTCGAAGCCCACAAACCGGCGCTCCTCGGGCACGTCGATCTGGTCGCCGCACTGGCGTTTGAGGTTGTTGTAGCTGTTGGTCACTCGGCTCTCGAAGACGTCGGCCATGGCGACCAGTTTGGTGGGGCCTTGATTGACGCGCATCGCGTTGGCCGCCGCCCCGGTTCCCCGGCCGCCGCAGCCGATCAAGGCCACTTGGATCGTGTTATCTTCGGCGGCGTGGACGCTGGGAACGGCCAGGCTCGCGACGCCCGTAGCTGTGGCCACGCGGCCGGCGTTGCCCATGAACTCGCGACGAGAGGAGACGTGCTTGGTGGATTCGCTCATGGCGGACCTCCTGATGGGTATGTTCTGAATGGTAGGGTGCTAGTGCTCCGCAGTAGCGGAGTTGATGCCGTCCAATCTACTTGGTCTTGTTCTCGAACCAGACCGGCCCGCCGAACTTGCCGGTCACCACGACGTCGAGGTCGCCGTCGCCGTCGAGATCCACGACGGGAATACTCAGTCCGGCCCCGATCCCTTCGTCGAACGAAATGACGTGCTTGATCCACGTCGGTGACGGTCCTCGCTTCAGTTCGTACCAGTAGACGCCCAGCGGGCCGAGAGCGTCCGGGTCGCCGCCGTTGTGGGCCATGAAGCGTTTGCCGGTGAACAGGTCCAGGTCGCCGTCGTCGTCGACGTCGGCCAACGTAATCGCGTGGGCCTGGCTCCACGACTTGTCGATCTCGTGCCGCCGCCACTCGCGCCGATCGCCGTCTCGGGTCTGCTGTAGCCAGAAGATGCCGTGTCCATGGGCGCTGCTGGAGATGACGTCGGGGAGCTTGTCGGCGTTGACGTCGTAGGCGCAGATCTGCGGCGTGTGGCCGGCCACGGGATAGTCGTGGGCGCGCCACGTGCCGCGGCGGGGATCGGCCGGGGCCTCGTACCAGGTTTCCGGGCGCAGGATATCCGGGCGGCCGTCGCCGCTGAGGTCGCCCACGCCGCCGCCGTAAGGCTTCCGGTCGGACGAGACGAGATGACGGACAATCTGCGACTTGCCGTCGGCGGTCTTGGCCACTTCGTACCACACGGTCGGCGGCACGTGCGGCAGCACTTCGTCGGCTCTGCCGTCGCCGTCGACGTCGCACAGATCACCGCATTCGAAGTTGCCGCTTTCGGTGTCGACGTCGTGTTCGGACCAGACCTCGGCGCTCTTGCCCGGGTTGCGGCACCACCAGGCCTTTTTGGCAAACCAATCGCAAGCGACCACGTCGAGCCGGCCGTCACCGTCGCAATCCAAGGGCAGGTTCATAAAGTCGTGCATGTAGCCCTTGCCCTGGTCGTCGACCTTGCCGCTGAGATCGCGGATCTTCAGCGGCCTGAAATCCGGGGCGAGGTAGAGGTAGCAGCCGGCCACGACGTCGAGCTTGCCGTCGTTGTTGAAGTCGCCCACGCCGCAGGCCTCGCTGCGGTAGTTGCCCAGGCGATGGGCAACGAACTTCACCGGCGAATCGACGATCGCAGGCTCGGCGGCCGATGCGGCGTCCGGCGGCATGCCACCAAGCACTGTGAGAACGGCGATCGGCAGAATCGTGCCCAACTTGATTTGACGGCACATGACGGGTCCTTTCGTGAAAGGCTGAACGGAACGTGGACCATTCTGCTGGCAGTGGCCGAGTTCGCCAGACCTTGGCCGCGTTGGCAGGACGAACCAAAGTCTGGCGACTTCGACTACCCGGACTTGCGGCGGTTACTGCCCTTCAGCCTGTTGCAGCAGGGATTTCGCCCGATCGATGACCTTGGGATCGCCGCCGGCCTCGATCACTTGCTTCATGGCGGTGGCCACGGCGGCCGGTTCGTCGGCGACGATCTTCTCGGCGATCGCGACGGCGGCAGCGCCGGCGTCGGCACGTAGCTCGGGATCGCGCACGGCGTAGGCGGCCAGGGCCAACCCCCGCGCGGCCGGAAAGCGCTGGAGTATCTCCATCGCCAGCTTCCTCTCCTCGACGCGTTTTGCTGCCTTGAGCGCCTCGAAGCACATATTGATCCGGTCGTCCAGCGGGACCTCGAACTGCCGAGCGATCCGCAGATAGCCGCGCAGGGCGCGAACCTGGTACTTGCTCTCGTCGGTCGTTTGGGCCAGATTCAACAGCACGGGCGCGGCGTCGGGGCCCATCCACTCGCCGAGCAAACGGCTGCCGAGATCGCGCATCGCGTCGCCGCTGCTGCGGGCGGCCGCACCCACGCCGGCCAAGGCCTTCGGGCCGCCGACGGCAGCGGTCAGTTCCAGCAAAGCCGCCTGGTGCTCGGGCGACGCGCCGGACATCGCCCCGAGCAACTTGGTCGCCGTGGCGTCGCGGTCGGGCATCCGCGTGGCGGCGGTCAACAGGGCCTTGCGGGCGGCTGCGGCGTCGCGCTCGTCGCGAGGCTCCAGCAGGCGGGCGACTAGCGTGTCGAGCTTGTCGAAGGCGACGGTCATGCCCAACGCATCGACGGCCGCCAGACGCACCTGCTCATCGTCGCGATCGGCGGCCTCAATCAACACGGGCACGGCCGATTCGATGCCGCGCGAGCCGACGAGTTGGATCAGCACCACCAACGTCTGGCCCGACGCATCGCCAAGCCCCGCGGCGATGGCCCCATCGACCGCCTCGCCTTCGAGCTTGTCGAGGCTCTCCAGCGCCGCCGTGCCGAGTTGGCCGGAGGCTTGGGCCGTCTTCAACAGCACGGGCACGGCCGAGGCGTCGCCGATTTGTGCCAGCACACGGACCGCTGCCATGCGCGAACTGTACGAACCGTCTTCGGCGATTTCGAGCACCACCGGCAGCGCGGCCGGATGTCCTAAGTCGCCCAGGGCATAGATGAGTGGCGCCTCACGGGGATTCCCGTCGGCGATGCCTTCGCCAACGTTGAGCGTTTCCGATTCGGCCAGCACGACGGTCTTCTCTTCGCCGCCGAGCGAGTACGTAAGTGCCATTTGCTTCACGGTACCCGGGGCCGGGTCGCCCGCCAAGCTGTTCGAGGCCTCGACCGAGAGGACGTTACCGCTGATCATCGCGGCGACTTGCTGCGTGACGTCGGCCCATTGGTCGCCGGCGCCGTATCGGGCGCTCTTGATGATCAGTTCCTTGGGAGCCGGCTCGTCGGGATCGGACGCGGCGGCCTTGCGGATCTTCAGCAGTTCGGCGATCACGGCCTGGGTGACCTCGGGGGTGCCCACTTCCCGTGCCGTGAACAGACCCATGTAGAACGGCTCTCGCTCTTCCGACTGGAGTTGTTCGACCAGTAACGGCAGCCCCGCGTCGCCTCGGGCAAGGATCGCGCCGCGTGTGGCTTCGTTGATCCGCGGTTGCGGCAGATCGGCCTCGCGGACCAGGTCGTAGAGCCGTACGGCTTCGTCGGCTTCTTCGGCTGCCAGGGCGGCCTCGGCACAGAGGATCAAGCCTTCGGCCACGGCCGAGCGGACGGCTGCCGGCCCGTCGGTCAGCACCGGCTCGAGGGCTTTGGCCGCTGCGTTGCCGCCGATCTTGCCCAACGCCACGGCGGCGGCTTCGGCCACGTCGGTATCGGCGTCGCCGAGTTTCGAGGCCACCACCTCGATCGACGCCGCGTCGCCACGCACGCCGATCGAATTGAGCACGCCGATCAACAGCCGGCCTTCGAGCTTGCCCGCCGCGTCGCGCAATGCGGCGTCGGCCTCCGGAGCGGGGATCGCTTCCAGGGGGATCAGCGCCCAGGAGGCGAGTTCTTCATCGGCCAGCAGCGGCGCCAGCACGGCGACCGCCTTGGCATCGCCGCAAAGGGTCAGCTTCTTGCAGGTGATCGCCTTGGTGGCCTTGGGGGCGTCGGAGCGCAACACCTCGATCAGTTCCTGCTGACGCTCCGCGGCGGTTGGGGCGTCGGCTGCCGTAGCCACACGCATGCCGGCCGTCGCCAACACGGCGGCGGCAAGCAACACCACGCACGCCAATTTCAGTTGTCTACTGCACATCGCATGTTTCCTTGTCGTTGATTTGCGAGATTGGTCAGGTTCGTATTCGGGTCGGGTCCCTCGGGCGTGAAACACTACAGCCGCCACGGCGCCCGCAGCGCTTCGCCGCGGAGCCGGTTGGCTTCGGCGTCGTCGATGAACGCGTGCTTCTCGAGGTCGTAGTCGACCTTGCGGCCGAGGAAGATGGCGATGTTCAGCGCGTGGCAGGCGATGTGCGACCAACAGGCGGCGTCGGCGTGGGCAAGAGGCAACGCCCGGGACTTGACGCAGTCGAGGAAGTTGCGCACGTGGAAGGTCGCCGGATAGCCGCCGATCTGGGCCACCTTGCGGCCGGCCAACAACTCCGGTGAACTCAACAGCAGCCGGCCGCTGTCGCCGGCTTCCACCCATCCCGTCTCGCCTTCAAACCGCACGGGGCACGACCCCAGGCCGAGCCAGTCCTTGTCGCGCAGGACCAGCTTCACGCCGTTGGCGTAGTAGGCGACCGCCTGCTTGTCTTCGGCCGGATGGTATTCGACCGGGGCGGTCAAGTCGGAGTCGTTGGCCCATTGGCAGAGGTCGACGCAGTGCGAGCCCCATTCGAGCACGCCGCCGCCAACCAGTCCGCCGCCCTTCTCGAAGTGGAAGGCGCTCCGCATCAGACCCGCACTATACGGCCGCCAGGCCGCCGGGCCGAGATAGAGGTCCCAATCGGCTTCCTCGATCGGCGGTGCAGGATCGGCGTTGGCCCAGCCGCTCATGCCGGTACCGAAGCCGGCCGCGGCTGCGTGAACCGCGGTGAGCTTGCCGAGCTTGCCCGAGCGCGCCAGTTCCACCGCGAATTGGAAATGCGGTATGCTGCGGCGCTGCGTGCCGGCCTGGAAGACGCGGCCGGTGCGGCGAAAGACGTCGGCCAGTTGCAGGCTGTGGACGATGTTCTTCGAGCAGGGTTTTTCGCAGTAGACGTCTTTGCCGGCCTTGGCAGACAAGATCGCCGCGGCGGCGTGCCAGTTGGGGCCGGTGGCGATCAACACGGCGTCGATGTCGTCGCGGGCGAGCAGGTCGCGCATGTCGCGATAGGTAGCGCAGTTCTGGTCGCCGTGGTGGGCGTCGACCCGGCTTTTGACCGAGTTGCGGCGCGAGGCCTTCACGTCGCAGACGGCGATGAACTGCACGTCGGGTTGTTGCAAGAAGCAGCCGAGGTCGTAGTTGCCTCGGTTGCCGATGCCGATGCCGCCCACGGTGATCCGTTCGCTGGGGGCGATCGCGCCGCGTCCCAAGGCGGCGGCCGGGATGACGTGGCAGCCGGCCAACGCGGCGCCGGTGCCCAGGGCTCGCTTGAGGAACCGACGTCGATCGGTTCGTGCCGCTCGTTTAGACATGATTGGTCTCCGGTCGGTTGATTGTCTTATCGTCAAAGCCCGATTCTAACCCGGCGACGTTTCAGATTCAACGTGATTGCGAGAAGGGGCCTCCGAATCGTCGGGTGGCCCGGCCACTCTTGCGGAAAAGGCTCCGCCACCGGGGCAAACGTAGTTCGCAAGAGTGTCCGGGCGGCGCAGCCGCAAGAGGATCTGTCGTCGAAAGCAAGACCTCTTGTCGCTCCGCGACCCCGACGCTTTTCCGGCCCAGCGAGAGACGTGGCAACGCGGCCTGCGGAAAAGCGTCGCGGCCACCCAAGAGGGCCTGAAAGTCAGGGGGAAGAGGAATAGAGACTCCGGACGCGAGTTCTCTCCTTCACCAGTCGCCACAGGTAGAAGACCAGAAAGCCGATCACCGACCAGAGAAACACCAACGACACCAAACCGCCCGAAAGACTGTACGTTTCGGCGGCCAGCGTCTCCGGCGGGCGGTCCACGCCGGGAGATGCCCACGCGACGACCTGCAACGCCGTCACGCCCGCTAACGCCACGGTGTACACGACCGTGAGACCACGGCCTAGCGTCGCCCGATCGACCGGCCTAACGAGAAACGGCAGCACGAGGAGCAAAAATCCTGCCACCGCCAACAGGGCCACGCCGACCGCCTCCGGCAGCAGCTTCAGCGCTTGAAACGCGAACAAGAAATACCATTCCGGTTTGACGCCTTCCGGCGCGGGCTTGAGCGGATCGGCCTTGTTGCCCACCTCCGCCGGCAGCAACACGGCCAGCGTGGCGATCGTGCCCAGCAGCACCAGCCAAACGCAGGCGTCGATCAGCAGAAACTCGGCGAAGAACGGCCGGCGATCCCGCACGTCCTGCTTGCCGACGCCCGGCGGAAGGCTCAGCCCGCGGATGCGCGTGAGCAACACGTGGATCGACAGCAACGCGACCATGGCCATCGGCGCGAGCATCACATGGGCGGCGAAGAAGCGGGTGATCGTTTCCGAGGAAATCTGATCGCCGCCGCGGAGCAATCGCACCAGGGAGTCACCCACGCCGGGAAGCGTGCCGGGCATCTGCGTGCCCACCAGCGTGGCAAAGTAGGAACGTTCGTTCCACGGCAACAAGTAGCCGCTGAAGCCCGACGCCAGGGCGATCGCCAACATCACCACGCCGGAGATCCACGCCAGCTCGCGCGGCGCGCGGTACGCCCGGGCGAAGAGCACGGTGATAAGGTGCAACGCCGTGATGCCGATGAGGAGACTCGCCCCCCAGGCGTGCACCGAGCGGATCAGCCAGCCGTACGGGACTTCGGTCATGATCCGCTGCACGCTCTCGTGGGCCGTGGCGTCGGTCGGCTGATAGTAGAGCATCAGCAGCACGCCGCTGAGCACCTGCCAAACGAAGAGGAAGACCGCCGCGTCGCCGAGGCAGTAGATCCAACTGTGCCGATGCATCGGCACCGGATGGCGCCGAACGAGCGCCAGCGCCGGATCGAGATCGAGCCGCGCACGAAACCACCCCGCCACGCGCGGCGCGGCGCCTTCGGCTCGGCGATTCTCAGGACGCTTCGTCAACGTCTTTCGTCTCCAAGCTGTGCTCCTCCAGCGCGAGGATCAGCACGTCGTCGTGCCACTTGTGATACACCGGCCGCAGCGGCTCCGGCGGCGGCCCGTCGGTCACGTTGCCTTCGAGGTCGTAGTATCCCTCGTGGCAGGCGCAGAAGATGCACTCCTGCTGCGGGCGATAGCCGACGATGCAATCGAAGTGCGTACACGTGGCGACGAAGGCCCTTAGCGCACCGTCCGGATCGGGCGTGCGAAACAACAGCACGGGGATGCGGTCGTATCGAACCACCCTCGACTCGCCGGGCAGCAGCGTACTCTCGGCCGCGGAAAGCTTCACGGTCGGCGGCGGCGGTCCGCCCCCGACGTTGCCCAGGTAGCAGGCGACCGGCACGGCCGCGCCGGCCGCCAGCGCGCCCGCACCACCGCCGAGCATGCAGTGGAGGAAGCGCCGCCGGGCGATGTACGACTCGTCAATCTTCATCCGGCGTGCTCCTGAAGAGACCCTTGAACTTCTCCGACAACAGTCGCCGCCGCACACCCGATACGCCGTCGGTGGGACGCACGTTCTTCGGGCAGACCTGAATACACCGCGTGATCGTCCGACAGCCCCACATGCCGTCGTGTGTGTTTTCGCGCTGAAGGTCCGTTCGCCGGCTCTTCTCCCGCGAATCGGCCGCAAAGCGATAGAGCTTCGCCAAGGCCGCCGGACCGGTGAACCGGTCGTTCGACGAAACGGCCGGACACGCCCCGTAGCACAGCCCGCAGAGGATGCAGTCGACGTACTGATCGATCTTGGCCCGCTGCCGCTCGCTCACGCGGCTCTCTTTGGCCTCGTCGATCTTCGCGTGCAGCCACGGCCGGACGCGCTCGTATTTCTCCCAAAACGGATCCATGTCGACGACCAGGTCCTTGATGATCTCCAAGCGCGGCAGCGGCTCGATTACCACCCGATCGCCGGGCAGGTTCTTCAGCAACACGCGGCAGGCCAGCGAGAGCTTCCCGTTGATCGACATCGCACACGACCCGCACACGGCCCCGCGACACGCATAACGGAACGCCAGCGAGGGATCTTGTTCATCTTGGAGTTTCAAGAGCACTTCGAGCACCGACGTCCGCCCGTCGGCCGCCAGTTCATACGCCTGAAACTGTGGCCGGTCGTCTTGCGAGGCATCGTAGCGGAGGATCTCGAAGCGGAGGATTTCGAAGCGGACCATTGGGCGTGCCGTCTCAATACTTGCGTGGCTCGGGTTCGTGCAGGCTGAGGTCGACCTCGGAGTGTCGATACGCGATTTCCTCACCGTCGAGCCGGGCTACGGTGTGTTTGAGCCAGCGGGGGTCGTCGCGTTGCGTGTGGTCGGTGCGGTAGTGGGACCCGCGGCTTTCTTCCCGCGCCAACGCCCCCTCGGCCGTAATCTGGCCCAAGTATATCAGGCCTTCCAACTCCAGCACATGGAGGATCTCGAAGCTAAACGGCCCGGGCGGAGTTTGTAGCGAGACGTCGCGATACTGGCGGCGGATTTCGTGGACGGCGTGTACGGCCTCGGCGAGTTCTTCCTCGCTGCGGAAGATGCCGACCTTCTCGGTGAGCACGTTCCTGAGTCGTTCGCGAAGGTGGGCGTACGACACGCCGCCGTTGCCACGGCCCAAAAGGTCCTCGACTTTCTCCGTCACCGTCTCGACGTGCCGCCGCACGACGGCACCGCTCGGCTCGAAGTCGGCCTCGGCCTGGCGTTCGTCGATCGCCTCGGCGGCCAAGCGCCCGAAGACGACCGTATCCAGCAGCGAGTTGCCGCCTAGCCGGTTCGCCCCGTGTACGCTCACACAGGCACACTCCCCGGCGGCGTAGAGATTCTCAACGCGCGTCTTGCCGGTCGCGTCGCAATCGATTCCGCCCATCGAGTAATGTTGGCCGGGCTGCACGGGGATCGGCTCGTCGACCGGGTCGAGACCGCCGAAGTCGAGACAGATTTCGCGAATGCCCGGCAGCCGCGAGCGGATCTTCTCCCGGCCGAGGTGACGCAGGTCGAGCTGTACGTAACCGCCGCCAAGATCGCCGCCGTCGAAACCGCGGCCCTCTTGAATCTCGGTTTGGATCGCCCGGGCGACGATGTCGCGTGGGGCCAACTCCATCATCTTCGGCGCGTAACGCTCCATGAAACGCCGGCCCTCGGCGTTCAGCAGCGTTCCGCCTTCGCCCCGGGCGCCCTCGGTGATGAGGATGTTCGTGCCGAACTGCGTCGTCGGATGGAACTGCACGAACTCCAGGTCCTTCACTTCAACGCCCGCCGACAACGCCGCGCCGATACCGCTGCCGGTGTTGATCAACGCGTTGGTCGAGTTGCGATACACCCGCCCGTAGCCGCCGGTGGCCAACACGCAGAATCGCGAGGCCATGCCGGTGAAGCGGCCGCGCTTCAAGTCGTAAACGACCAGGCCGTGATATTGTCCGTCTTCGACGGCGATCTGTGCAACCATACAGTCGTCGTAGACCGTGATCCCGCGTTTGACGGCCTGTTCGTAGAGCGTCTGCAACAGCACGTGTCCGGTGCGATCGGCCGCGTAACACGTCCGCGGCGCGCCGGCGGCCCCGAACGGACGCTGGGCGATCGTGCCGTCGGCAAGTCGGCTGAACGGAGCACCCCAATGTTCCAGTTCGTAGATCGCCTCCGGTGCCAGCCGGCACATCCTGGCCACGGCCGTTTGATCGGCCAGGTAGTCGCTGCCGGCGATCGTCTCTTGGGTGTGCTGCTCGGGCGAGTCGTGTCGGCCGTCCGGCGCGTTGGCCAGCGCGGCGTTGATTCCGCCCTGTGCGGCACCGGAATGCGAACGGACCGGATGGACCTTCGAGATCACGGCCACGTCCATCGTTTCCGCCAGCCCCACCGCCGCACGCAATCCGGCCAGGCCTCCTCCCACCACCAGAACGTCGTGCCGGATCATGCCGCCACCAGCGTGAGATAGAGAACCAAAAAGACGCCGAAGATCACGGCTCCGAGGATCGTGCAGCCCCAGAACAACCGCTTCTCGGCCTTGACGCCGAGGTCGATCAGGATCGTGCGGACGCCGTACAGGGCGTGGAACGTGAACAAGAAGACCATCAGGCAGTTGAGCAACGCGTGTTTGTGCAAAGTGGCGACGGCCTTGACCGACTCCGAATTGGCCGTGCTTTCCCGAAAGAACCCGGTCAGCAACTGAAAGGCCACCAAGCCGATCAGGATCACGCCGCTGATGCGGTGGAATATCCAGACGAACATGCCAGTTCCTTGCTGGGCGGCTGGGGTGGAGTGGCTCGAAGTCGGGTGGCTGGGGCATAGCGCAGCGGTGCCCCAGCGTTCCCATGGCAATCGGAGTGCCAACAACCTGGGGCACCGCTGCGCTTTGCCCCAGCCACCCAAATGCCGACGTTTCGGTTGATGGTAACAGCGGTGCGAGATTCCGGCAAGTCGGTTGCTTGCTCCGCGCGATTCGAGCGGGGAGAATACGAAGGCTCCGCCCGTGCTGTACGTGCAGCAGAGACGTCAAGCAACGCGAGGGAGAAACGCATGCGATCCGTTCGATTCGTGACGGCCGTTCTGGCCGCCGCCCTTTTCACCGTTGACACAGCGGCCGAAGAGATCGACTACTACGAGAACCTCCGCTTCTATCCGGAGCTTCGCCCCGACGTCGGCCGCGATCAGGTCGACCAGGACGGCGGGCCCGACGCGACCGGCTACCGACGCCGCACGGTCCGGTGGTGGCCGCGCAAAGGGCAGGATATCGTCGACGTGCCCGAAGGGACCCCGTTGCGAACCTGGACTCGCAACAAGGGACAACACGACAAGGAAGCGCTGGCCGGGCTCTGTCGCAACTGGACAGAATCGGACCCCGAGACGTTCGAGGCACATCTGGTCGGCTTCCGCGGCTTTGGCGTGCCTACGCCGAATCCCACCTTCAGCGACGAAGTGATGATCCCGGCGGCCATCCTGCGCCTGGAAGACGGACGTCAGAAAGCGGTGGTCCACTTCGAGCCGCTCTCGAAGATGCTTTGTGCGGAAGATCACGCGTTCATTTTGAAGACCTGGAAGGCCGCCTGGCCGAAGGTGCAGGCGTCGGTTTCCGATGCGCCGTACATCACCAACCCTCGCGACACGGCCAGCTTCCCCGACGACGATCCGGGCTGTCTGGTGATCGAAAGCCCGCACTGGCGATTCCAGACCGGCTCGACCACCTGGGTCGACGACTTCTACCTGATCTCGCCCGACGAACCGGAGAAACAGGCCCGGTATCGACAAGGCACGCTCGAGTTCGCCGAGAGTCTTTGGACCTACGTCGAGGCGGCCGGCGCGCGGATGCCCTTCTGGCGCGAGCACGGGCCGGACTACAAGTTCTGCGCCACCACCGGCCCGGGCGCCCGACGCGGCTGGGAGCGTTTCGATCCCGGCAACGGCGGCGGCTACGGCTGCTGCACGCTCTATTGGTGCGGCGGCGGGCCGCGGAACGTGAAACTCAGCCACGAATTCTTCCACAGCGGATACCACGGCGAAAACGGCTGCAACGCCGGCCAGCACATGCTCATCCCGGGCGAACTGCCGATGTTCTCGCACAACTTCTGCTATCCCTGGCGAAACGTGATGTTCGCCGAGTATCAGGCCGGGCTGTGGATGACCGCCTTGGGCGAAAACCCCAATTTCGGCCACGGCATCGTGGCCGTGCTGGGCAGCCTGCGGTCCGACGCCGAGCCGACGCTCTACCACGCCGCCGCCCGGCTGGGACAGCGCAAGGGCCTGTGGGCGAACGGCATCAAGGGCCTGGGCGATTTCTTCGGTGAGTACGCCGCGCGGATGGTCACCGTCGACTTCATCGAACAACCGATGCTGCGCTGCAAATACGGCATGCCGGAAGTGAGCTACCTCCGGCCCGTCTACGGGCGGCCGAGCACGTATCGCATCCCCAACGCCGAAGAGCCGCGGGCCTACGGGTTCAACATCGTGCGGCTGGTGCCCGACGAAGGCGCTAAGGGAATCACCGTCGTCTTCCACGGCTTCTACGAGCCGGCCGATCACAGCGACTGGCGGGCGTGCATCGTGGCCGTCGACGGAGAAGGCCGGGCACGCTATAGCCCCATGTTCAACCGGGGCAAGATGTCTTTGCGGCTGAAGCCGTCCGACAAACACGTCTGGCTCACCGTCGCCGCCACGCCCTCGGCCTTGCCCGTCCGTGAGGGAGCCGGCTGGCACGGGAGCATGAACGTCTACTATCGCGGCAATCACACGCCGCGCTTCCCGTGGGAGGTGACGCTCGCCGGCTGCACGCCCGGCTCGCCGCATCGCCGGCAGGGCGACGTGGTCAATCTGGACGAACTCTACACGATCAACAACGAGAACTTCTACGTCGACCACGCCGTGAAACACGAGGTGCCGATCCGCGGCTGGGAGGCCGACGCCACGCTGGCCAAGGAGAAGCTGGCGGCGATGCTCCCGCGGATCGAGGCGGCCGAGGAAGCCGTGCAAGCCAGGCTCGACGCCGGCGAAGGCCACGACGAGTATTGGCTGAAGGACTGGTACGAGTATCGCAAGCTGGAACGGCTGGAAGACCTCCGCCAGCGCGTCGAGTTCCTGCAGCGCAATACCAAGGGCCGCCGCCACGAAAACGGCGGCGGCTTCGTGGCCGAGAACGCCCACGCGGACCCGACGGCCTACGTGGGGCCCGACGCCATGGTGCTCGACGGCGCCCGGGTCGAAGGCAACGCCTGCATCAAGCAGCACGCCGTGGTGATCGGTCCCCGCACGGTCGTCTCCGGCAACGCCAAGATCGGCGGCAAGGCCTGGCTGTTCGGCGACGTGACGATCGACGGCAACGCCCGGGTGCTCGAATCGGTCGTGCTGGCCACCCGCTATCGCCGCCGCGGTGGATACCACGTCCATTCAGATACCTTCGAGGGCGCGGCCAACGTCACCGGCAACGCCGTGCTCAAAGGCGAGCACATCATGCAACTCTGCTACGCCAGGGATCAAGTGCTCACCGGCAGCCTGGCCGTCGACTACAACGCCAAGATCGCCAGCCGCCACGGCGGTGTCTTCGATCGCGGCCGCTTCTGCCGGGCCGGGCCGTACAACTGGGCCTATACGCCGGCTGCCTCCCTCGGGCACGGCCTGATCGGCGGCTTCGACGACGGCGGGCTCTACGTCAACTGGCAGTTCGACCAGCCGAAGCGATGCCTGATGGAAGACGCCTACGTCAACAACAACGGCGTGCTCCACGGCGAGCCGGACTTCATCGACGACGACGGCCACAAGTGCGTCGCCTTCAACGGCGTCGATCAATACGCGGAAGCCCCGCCGTCGGTGGCCGATTTTGGGGAATTGACGATCGATGCGCGGATCAAGTGGTCCGGCGGAAGAGACCAGGTTCTCTTCGCATTCGGCACCAACATAGACGCACGCTTCTTCCTGAGGCTCGCCGACAAGAGCGGCGGGCCGTCGCTGTTCGCCTGGCACGGCGAGCGGAACGTCGAACTCCGGTCGCCTGAGGCACTGCCGGCCAACCGATGGGTCGACCTCCGTGTGACGATGAACGGCTCGCAGGCCGCGATCTACTTCAACGGCAAGTGCGCAGCGAAAGGCGAATTCCCTTTCAGGCCGCGCGACGTGTTCGTCGGCGACGAAGCGGAGGGCAACTCCATTGGCTGCTTCATCAACTGCGACGGCCACCCGGCTTGGCTCTTCAAAGGCCGGATCGATCACTTCCGCATCTATCGCCAGGTACACGACGACTTCGACGTCATCGGCCAAGTCCCGCTGGCCCTGACCCAAGTGCTCAGCGAGGAAACCTGCCGCCGGGCGGCGGAGCCGCTCGACGAGAAGTACACCGAACTCGCCGACCAGTGGCGAGAGCGGCGCGATGCCAAACAACGCGAGTTGTCGCAGCAGCCCGACCCCAACCAGCCGGACGTCGATCCGGAAGAGCTCAACCGCCGCCGATCGCAGTTGCTCAACGAAAGCGACCTGCTGACCGAGCTCAACCAGAAGCGGAGCACGCTTCATACTGCCAAGAGCGAACTCGATCGAAAAGCCCGCGAGAAGTTCGAGCTGCTTGCCGAGACCGTTGAAGCGAACGAGAGGATCGCACAAACCCGCCAGACGATCGAGCGTATCCGGCGCGAGATCCGCGAGACGGACGAATATACCGAAGCCGCCGAAGCGGTTCGTGCGGCCGAGCGGCGGCTGGGGGAAATCGAACGGCATGTACGCGAAAGCGCTCGGTTCAAGGTGCTCGAAGAAGCGGCACGTGCCGCCGACGTGGAGAGAAACGAGGCCGAAGAGGCGGTTCGGCAACTACCCGAAGTCCGCAAGGCCCGCGAAGCGTACGAGCAAGAAGAAGACCGGCCGAAGAAGGACGAACTGCGGCGCAAGTACGAGTCGCTGCTGGGCGCGCAGCGGTCGTCTGACGAGAACTTCCAAAACGCCGAAACGAATCGCCGAGAGTCTTGGGACCGTTATCACCGCTCGTTGCGCGAAGTGCTCGATGTGCATCCGCAGCGTACCAAGACCCGCGAAGAGATCGACGCGTTGCGAAAGGCCCTGACCGATCTCGAGCGGAAGCTGAAAGCGGATCGCCCCGAACTGACCGAGTCGGAGGCTGCGTTGAAACAGAGACAGCAGGACCTCGACGAAGCCCGCCGTGCGTTCATGGCTCGGCAGCCGGGATCGGGGGAGTGGAAGGACGATTTCAGACGTGTGTTGGGCGAACTCGAAGCGGTCGACCGGGCCATCGCCGAAGAGAAGCGGCGGCTTCAGCGCGACAACGTCGACGAGTTGGCCGAAATTGGCCGCATCTTCCATGAGCGGGCTCAACGCGCCAAGTTCTGGCGGCTCGACGGCCAAGGCTTGGCGCTGCAAGAGACCGGTTTGGCCCAAGACCCGTTCGCGCGCCACGTCGACCGCAGCGTGCGGACCTTCCAGCAGAGTCTAGGATTCCGCACCAGCGCCGACTGGGAATACCGTACGCGTCAGGAAATCAACGACGACGTCACGCCGATCATGAAGACGTGGCTGGAGCGCGTGCGGGGATACTAGTGCTTTGCCAACATTCAAGAGTGGGGCGAGCATCCTGCTTGCCGTTTGGAACTCAGCGTCAAACGCAAGCTGGAAGCTTACGCCACAAGAGCTGCACTGGTTCGAGTACGCTGGCGGGGCGGCGAAACGCGTTCCTGGCGGGCGAGCCAGTCACCATGCCGGCCTACACTCGTGAGTGCAGGATTCGTGGCGCAGTGGGTGCGCGGGGTACGGGGTTACGCTGTGCCGAGAAGCCGAAACACCAATCGCACTGAAAACAAAGGACTTACGACGACACGATCGCGCTCGCTACCGTTTCCACGGCTTGAGGCTTCGCCGGAAATCTCCTGCAGAGATCCTATCTTGCCATTCTCGGCGTGTACGTCCCGTAGTGCATACAATACGGCTCATTTGACGTGTCTCTTCGTGCGGCGAGCGCCCGGCCGGGCCGATATCGCAAGCCGGTCACAAGAGGGAGATCTGACGCCCAAACGACTCGCTATTGTCAGGAGCAACGGTTACAATCAGGAGTTGCCCACAACACGCCGAGCAGAATGAGCGCTATCCGTACGGAGCCCAGAAGGCATGAGAAAGAGACTATCGATCCTGGCGTCCGCCCTCTTGGGATGTGTCTGCACGGCCGCTGCCGCGGAGAAGGCACCTAGCATCTATGAAAGCCCCGAGCGGCCGGTTGCGGTGAGCGAACTCGACAAGATCGTCTTTGCCAAGCTGGCGTCGATGGACATCAAGCCTGTGCTCTGTTCCGACTCCGTCTTTGTGCGCCGCGCCTATCTCGACGTGATCGGCACGCTGCCTACGGTCGAGGAGGCCAAGCGGTTCATCGACGACCCGAACGAGGACAAGCGGCGTGCGTTGATCGAGCGGCTGATGCAGCGGGACGAGTTCGCCGACTATTGGTCGATGAAGTGGGGCGACGCGTTGCGGATCAAGGCCGAGTTTCCGATCAACCTCTGGCCCAACGCGGCCCAGGCGTACCATCGCTGGGTGCGGGCGTCGATCGTGGCCAACAAGCCGTACGACGAGATGGCCCGGGAGATGCTCACTTCCAGCGGCAGCAACTTCCGCGTGGGGCCGGTCAATTTCTACCGCGCGATGCAGAACAAGACGCCCGAGGGCATCGCTACGGCCGCCGCCTTGACCTTCATGGGCACGCGAACCGAATCGTGGCCGCCGGAGCGATTGGCCGAGATGTCCGTCTTCTTCTCGCAGATCGGCTACAAGCCGACCGCCGAGTGGAAGGAAGAGAACGTCTTCTGGGATCCGCTGAACGTGGCCGCCACGCCGGGCAGCGTCGCCCCGGGCAACGCCGCCGTGACGACGGCGGACAAGCCGGCCGAGGACGGGGTTGAAGAAGATGAAGCCCCCCCGGCACCGAAGGCCATCCCAACCACGGCCACGCTGCCGGACGGAACCAAGATCGACCTGCCTGCCGACCGCGATCCCCGCGAGGTCTTCGCCGATTGGCTGATTACCGAGGAGAATCCGTACTTCACCCGCAGCATCGTCAACCGCGTTTGGGCCTGGACGATGGGGCGCGGCATCGTCGATCCGCCGGACGACGTCCGCGGCGACAACCCGCCCAGCAATCCGGAACTGCTGGCGTACCTCGAAAAAGAGCTGATTGCGGCCGACTACGACTTGCAGCATCTCTATAAGCTGATTCTGACGTCGAACACCTACCAACTTTCCTCCGCGACCCGCTTCGACCATCCCCAGGCGGCGGCCAACTTTGCCAGTTATCCGCTGCGGCGGTTGGAGGCCGAGGTGTTGATCGACGCGGTCAACAAGATCACCGGCACGACGGACCTCTATACCAGCGCCATCCCGGAACCGTTCACCTACATCCCCAAGGACCAACCGGCGATCGCCTTGGCCGACGGCAGTATCACCAGCACGTTTCTGGCGCTGTTCGGGCGCTCGGCCCGGGCCACCGGCACGTCGGATGAGCGCAACAACGCACTCGACTCAGGGCAATGGCTGCACATGCTCAATTCGAGCCATATCCAACTGAAGCTCGAAACGGGACCGGCGCTGAAGGCGCTGCTCGCCTCCGGCCGCCCGCCGGCGGAAATCGTCACGGAATTGTATCTGAGGATCCTTTCGCGGCGGCCGACGCCGGACGAACTGAAGACGGTCGGCGAGTTTGTCAAGACGACCGGGTCGAGGCGAAACGCCGCCATCGATACTGCCTGGGCGTTGATCAACAGCCCCGAGTTTCTTTATCGGCACTAATTCCGAAGGAAGCAAGCGACATGAACACGAATCATCAATTCGATAACGGTGCGGAGATCTCCCGGCGAGAGGCGATTCGCCGTGGTGTGTGTGGCGCGGGCGGGGCGCTGTTGGCTGGCAGCCTCGGCGTGCAGGGTTTTGCCGGCGAGGCGCAGCCGAAGAAGAAACAACCCAAGAAGGAAGCCAAGGCCAAGTCGGTCATCCAGATCTTCCTCTGGGGCGGCATGTCGCACAACGACACCTGGGACCCGAAGCCGGAGACCGGCCGGGAATACATGGGCGAGTTCGGCGACGTGGTTTCGACGAACGTCGACGGTATCCAGCTCGGCGGGCTGTTTCCCGAGTTGGCCAAGCAGGCCGACAAGTTCTCGCTGATCCGCAGCATGACCCACGGCGTCAACGGCCACGAGACGGCGGCCTACCTGATGCAGACCGGCCACACCCGCGGCGAGCGGCTGGCCTATCCCAGCGTGGGGGCCGTCTTCGCGCTGATGAAGCAGGACGAGTACAAGGGCATGCTGCCGCCCTACGTCGTGCTCACGCGTCTCCAAGGACGATTCTCGGAAGAGGGTTTCTTGGGCCCCAGATACAAGCCCTTTGCCACCGGCGGCGACCCCAACCAGGAGCGCTTCGCCGTCGAAGGGATCGTCGCCCGCAGCATCACCGACGATCGCCAAAAGGCCCGGCGCGAGTTGCTCGGCAAGATGAACACCATGGGAAACGCCATGGCGGGCAATCCCGAACTGGCCGCCGCGGAGGAGGCCAAGGATAGGGCCTATGAGCTGATACTCGGGTCCGGCAAGGAGGTCTTCGACCTTTCCAAAGAGAAGCCGGCGCTGCGAGAGACTTACGGCCGCCACACCTTCGGCCAGGAATGCCTGGCGGCACGGCGGCTGGTCGAGGCGGAAGTGCCCTATATCGTGATCAACTATCCCGGCGGATGGGATACGCACAAGAACCACTTCACCACGATGCGGCGGCAGGCGCCCCAACTCGACCAGGGCCTGGCGGCGCTATTGGCCGATCTGCAAGATCACGGCCTGCTCGATAGCACGCTGGTCTGGTGCTGCGGCGAGTTCGGCCGCGGTCCGAAGGTCGACTGGCAGCCGCCGTGGAACGGGGGCCGCAACCACTACGGCAAGGTCTTCAGCGTGCTGGTGGCCGGCGGCGGTTTCCAGGGCGGACAGATCGTCGGCTCGTCGGACGAGAAGGCCACCGAAGTCAAAGATCGGCCCGTCTATCCGGTCGACCTATTGGGCAGCATCTATCAGTTGGCCGGCATCGACGCCAGTGCCAAGCTGCCGCATCCGCTGGCGTTGGAGGCCCACGTGTTGCCCAGCGCGGCTGAGGGCGCTAAGTCGGGCGGATTGTTGACGGAGATTATGTAGCGCCATGTAGCACGAGCGAAAGCCTCTCACTGGTTCCCAAACTCCGGTTTGGGAACCGAGGCGGTGGCGACCGGCGGCAGGGGCAGGGGAGGTTCCCAAACCGGAGTTTGGGAACCAGAAGTTGTTGCAGACAAGATAGCAGACAAAGCAGATAGAATCGTGGAGCGGGTCATGAATCGAGTTCTTTGCCTAGGGGCCTTGGCGTTGACGGGGCTATTGGCAGCGGCGTCAACCGCAACGGCCCAAACGACGCCTTATATCGGTTACGTCTATCCGGCCGGCGGCCAACAGGGTACGACGTTCCAGGTCAGGCTCGGCGGACAACGGCTGGCCGGCCTGCACGACGCCGTCGTCTCCGGCACCGGCGTTACGGCCCGCGTGGTGCAATACCACCGCCGGCTGAGCAACCAGGAACTCAACTTGATGCGGGAGCAACTGAAGATCCTGCAGCAGCAGGTGACCAAGCTCGAAAAGGACAAGAAGCCGGTACCGCAGCCCACGCAGAAGTTGATCGCGCGGATCCAGAAGCGAATCGCTTCCTGGGTCAATCGCCCGGCCTGTGCGGCCCACTCGGAGGTGGCGTTCGTCGAAGTCACCGCGGCTGCCGACGCCGCGGCGGGCCTGCGCGAGATCCGGCTGGTCGCCGAGCGCGGCGTCACCAACCCGCTGGTGTTTTGCATCGGCCAGGTGCCGGAAGTCGCCCGGCGGCCGATGAAGACGTGCCTGATGCAGGTGCTCGGCAAGGAGCATCTTGCCCAGCGCAAGCGGCCGCCGGAGGAGGAAGAGGCGCAGATTACGGTGCCGTCTACGATGAACGGGCAGATTGCCTCCGGCGAAGTGAACCGGTATCGATTCGCGGCGAAGCAGGGCCAGCGGTTGGTGATTTCGGCACACGCGCGGGAGTTGATTCCCTACATTGCCGACGCGGTACCCGGCTGGTTTCAGCCGGTACTTTCGCTGCACGACGCCGCCGGCAAAGAGGTGGCCTACAACGACGACTTCCGCTTCAAGCCCGACCCCACCCTCTATTACGAGGTGGCCGAGGACGGCCAGTACGTGCTCACGATCACCGACGCCATCTATCGCGGGCGGGAGGATTTCGTCTATCGCGTGACCGTCGGTGAGCTGCCGTTTGTGACGAACGTCTTCCCGTTGGGCGGCCGCGCGGGTGAGTCGGCGTCGATCGAAATCGACGGCTGGAACCTCGACGGCGCCCGCACCGTTCCGCCCTCGAAAGACGCTCCGCCGGGCGTGCATTTCGTCACGGCCGTCAACAACGGCCTCGTATCAAACCGCGTGCCGTTTGCGTTGGACACGCTGCCGGAGTGTATCGAGGAGGAAGCGAACGACGATCCGTCGCAGGCGCAGAAGGTCGCGCTGCCGATCATCGTCAACGGCCGCACCGACCGCCCGGACGACTGGGACGTGTTTGCCGTCGAGGGCACGGCGGGCCAGACGATCGTGGCCGAGGTCCAAGCGCGGCGGCTCGATTCGCCGTTGGATTCGATGTTGAAGATCACCGACGCCGCGGGCAAGGTGTTGGCGCTGAACGACGACCGCATGGATTACGGCTCGGGTCTGAACACCCACCATGCCGACTCGTACCTGACGATCGAGTTGCCGGCCGACGGAACGTATTTCGTACACATCGGCGACACTTCCCGCAACGGCGGCGGCGAATACGCCTATCGCCTGCGGATCAGCGAACCGAGGCCCGACTTCGAGCTGCGCGTGGTGCCCTCCAGCGCCGCGCTGCGCAGCAAGGCCGCCATGGCGGTGAGCGTCTACGCGATTCGCAAGGACGGCTTCGACGGCGACATCAAGCTCCGCCTGCAAGATGCGCCGGACGGCTTTGCACCGACGGCCGCCACGTTGCCCAAGGGCAAGGAGATGATCAAGTTTGCGCTGCGGACGACCCTGGCCAAAACCGACGCGCCCGTTGCCCCGGTGATCGAGGGTCTTGCCACGATCGGCGATTCGGAAGTGGCCCATGCGGCCGTGCCGGCCGAAGACCGCATGCAAGCGTTCCTCTGGCGGCATCTGGTGCCGGCGGAAGAACTGGCCGTGCTGGTCTACGACATGGCCAACCCACGCCGGCCGAAGCGCGTTGCGCCGACGCTGACCGACGAAGAGATCGCCAAGCTTGCGCCGCCGAACTCCGGGGCCAAAGTCGCCTTCACCAAGAATCAGGTGGCCGGGCGGCTGAGGCAACTGAAGCTGCTCTACGAAGAGTGGCTGCTGACGGACAATTACTACGCGCGAAAAGTCGCGGAATGTAAGACGGCGTTCTAGTAGTCCGCAACGCCCCAACAGATGGGTGGGGTGGCTTCTCCGGCAAGACCGCTACGGCCGTCGTGATCGCCACGACCCGGCCCGCGCTCTTGGCCCGCGTTCTCCGGAATGCCAATCGGTAAGCTACTCTATTGTGGATACCCACGTACCTCCGCGCCCCCGAACTAGCCGAGGCAGCACCGTGACCGACGTGATTCTCGAGAGCATTCGCAGCGTCGTGCTACTGGCGGCGGCGCTCTTTTTGTGGAAATCGGGAAGGAATCGGATCGAACTCTGCCGCAGGGGGTGGCGGTTGATCTTGGGCGGGTTTCTGTTGCTGCTCGGCGGCAGCCTGATCGACGTTACCGACAACTTCGAGTCGCTGAACTTCCTGGTGATCGCCGGCGATACGCCGGCGCAAGCGTTCTTGGAGAAGATCGTCGGCTTCTTGGGCGGCTTCGTGCTGCTGGCCGTCGGCCTGGTGCGCTGGTTGCCGACCGTCACCAGCGTGGAGGAAAGCAAGCGTATGGCGGTCGAAGTGGGCGAACTAAACGACCGGCTGGCGGTCGCCAACGAGGATCTCCGGCGGGAGATCGCCGAACGTGAACAAATCCGCCGGGAACTCAGCGAGCGTGTGAACGACGTCGAGGCGTTCAATCGCTTGTACGTCGGACGAGAGCTGAGGATGGTTGAATTGAAGAAGGAAGTCAACGCCCTGTTGGGCGAGCTTGGGCGGCGGGCGAAGTACTGCACCGAGTTCGGCGACGCGAAGAAAGCGGCAACCGCGGCGGGCACCGGTCGAGATCCGGCAGTCGTCTGAGACCGCCGAGGCAGGATCGATGAAGAGCGAACGAATCCGCAGTCGTGTCTTTTTTCCTCTGGCGCTGGCGCTGTTAGCGCTGGTCGGCGCGTTCGTGGTTGGCATCTACTGGTTTCAACGGCACCGCGTCGACGACCAGCTTACCCGGCGGCTCGACGCGATCAACGAGACGTTCCAGCAGGAACTGTCCGAAGACGCAGAGCTGATGCACGGGCTGATCGATATGTTCGAGCAGAAGCCCGAGTTGCGGCAGGCCTGGCGGACGGCAGATCGCCGCCTGCTGCAAGAGGCCGCCCAGCCGGTCTTTGAGCATCTGCGGCAAGAGTACCAAATCACCCATTTCTACTTCCACACGCTCGAGCGGACCTGCTTCCTGCGGGTCCATTGCCCGAACCGCTACGGGGACCGGATCGAGCGATTCACCATGGCCGAGGCGGCCGAATCGGGAGATGTTGCCCACGGCATAGAACTCGGGCCGCTCGGTACGTTCACGCTGCGCGTGGTCCACCCCTGGCAGATCGACGGCGAATTGGCCGGGTACATCGAATTGGGTGAGGAAATCGAACACGTCACGCCGAGGGTCAAGGACGTCCTAGACGTCGAATTGATGTTCACCGTGGAGAAGGCCTATCTGAATCGTGAAGGCTGGGAAGAGGGGCAACGATTGATGGGCCGCAGCGCCGACTGGGACCGGTTCGACGACGTGGTGGTGATCGACTCGACGCTGGATTCCGTGGCGGAAGGACTCGACGGACACTTCACGTGCTCCGAAGACGATTCCGAAGAAACTCGATTCGACATCTCGATCGCGGGGCGAAAGTACCGCGGCGGACACCGCGGGCTTTGCGACGCCTCGGGCCGTTGCGTGGGAGAGATCTACGCCCTGGCCGACATGACTGCGGAGATGGCCGACCTGAAGGGGCTTCTCTCCGTCTTGATCGGTGCCGGTGCGCTGGTCAGCGGCGCACTCTGCACCGTGCTCTGGTTCTATCTGGGAAGCGTGCAGCGCCGGCTGATCGCCGCCACCGACGGTTTGCAGGCCGAACTTCAGAAGGGCCGGCGGCGAGAGGCCGTGTTGCAGGAAAAGGAGACGTCGTTGCGCGACGAGGTTCGCCAGCGAACCGAAGCCGAAGCCAGTCTCGCTCACCGGGTGGGCGAGTTGGCCGAGGCCCGCACTGCCGCGATCAACGCCATGAAGGATCTCGAGCGCGAGAACGAGGAACGGATCCACGCCGAGGAGGCCCTGGCCGAAAAGAGCATCCACCTGGACAACATCCTCCGCAGCGCCACCGAATACGCCATCATCACCGTCGATCTCGACTTCCGCGTGACCTACTACAATCCCAAGGCGGCCACGTTCTTCGGCTACTCGGCCGAAGAGGTCGTCGGCAAGACGGTCCACGAGATGCATCTGAAGGGAGGGCTGGCGCCCGATCGCTTCGAGCGGGCGGTGGAGAACGTCGGCCGAAACGGCGAACACTGCTTCTGCATGCGGCGGCAGATCGGCGAAACCACGCGCGACTTCGAGGCGCGCGTCTCCGCCATCCTGGATCCCCACGGCTATCCGGTCGGCTACGCGCTGTTCTGCCTCGACGTTACCGAGCGGCGGCGGGCGGAGGGCCAGGCGATGCGATTCGGCCGGATCCTGGAAAGCTCGCTGAACGAGATCTACATCTTCGACGCCAGGTCGCTGCGCTTCGTACAGGTCAACCGTGGGGCGAGGGATAACCTGGGTTACTCGATGGAGGACCTTCGGGAACTAACGCCGTTGGACCTCAAGCCCGAGTTCACCACGCAACAATTCGAGGATCTCGTCGCGCCGCTGCGCGACGGCACACAGCAGACTATCCGATTCACCACGAATCACCGGCGAAAGGACGGCTCCCTGTATCCCGTCGAAGTCGCCCTGCAACTGAGCGAACGCGATACGGGGGGCGTGTTCGTGGCGGTGATTCTAGACGTCACCGAGCGAATGCGGGCCGAGAAAGAACTCCGGGACTACTCACACGCCCTGGAGTCTGCCAACCGGGCACTGGAGGAGTTCAACCGGGCCGCCCAAGCCGCCACGCAGGCCAAGAGCGAGTTTCTGGCCAATATGAGCCACGAGATCCGGACGCCGATGACGGCCATCCTTGGCTACGCCGACCTGCTGCTCGACGCCGAACTCTCCGACGACCAGCGCCGCGAACACGTCAACACGATCCGCCGAAACGGCCGCGTGCTGATCGAACTGATCAACGATATCCTCGATCTCTCGAAGATCGAAGCCGGCAAGATGGACGTGCGGCGGACCGAGTTCTCGCCTTGCGGGATCGTCGAAGACGTGGTGTCGTTGATGCGCGTCCGCGCGGAGGCCGAAGGACTGGCCTTGAAGACGCGCCTCGCCTACCCGCTGCCGGGCACCATCCGCAGCGATCCGGTCCGCCTGCGGCAGATCTTGGTGAACCTGGTCGGCAACGCGATCAAGTTCACCGAAACCGGCAGCGTGACGATCGCCGTCTGCTGCGAGGCCGCCGACGGCAACGGTGACGGCCGGTACCGCATGCGTTTCGATGTGATCGACACCGGCGTGGGCATCGCCCCGGAAAAGTTGCAGAAGCTCTTCGAACCGTTCACCCAGGCCGACGCCTCGGCCACCCGGCGCTTCGGCGGCACGGGGCTAGGGCTGACGATCTCCAAACGCCTGGCCGAATTGCTCGGCGGCGACGTGCGGGTCGAAAGCCACCCGGGCCGCGGCAGCACCTTCACGCTCACCGTCAATCCCGGTCCGCTCGGCGACGTCCCCATGCTCAACGGCCCCGACGATCGCGCCGGCGAGGAGTTGCCGGAAGAGGCAGACCGGCAGGAAGCCACGCCGTCGAAGCTCAACGGACGCGTGCTGCTGGCCGAAGACGGGCCGGACAACCAGCGGCTGATCTGCGCGCTGCTGGAGAAGGCCGGGCTCGACGTCGAACTGGCCGACAACGGAGTGCTCGCCTGTGAGAAAGCGGTCGCCTCGCAGTCGCAAGGCAAGCCCTACGATCTGATCCTGATGGACATCCAGATGCCCGACATGGACGGCTATCAGGCGACGCAGAAGTTGCGAGAAGACGGCTGGCAGGGACCGATCGTCGCCCTGACCGCCCACGCGATGGTCGGCGACCGCGATAAGTGTCTCGAAGCCGGCTGCAACGACTACGCCACCAAGCCGATCGAGCGGGCGAAGTTGCTGGGTACCGTGGCCCTGCACTTGGGCAACGGCAAGACGGCCGGCGATGGGCCGGCGGCGAACGAGTCGACCGAAGCTACATCGGCTTGATCGTCGTGACCCACAGAAACGGCTGGCCGGCCTCGTCCAGGCGGACCTCGTACTTCAGTTGCGCCTGACCGAGAATCCGCCGCAAGGCCAGGCTGTAGGTCGTGCGGCGTTGTGGATGCGAAACCGGCACTTTGTCCGGCTCCACGCCGTGCCGAGCCAGCGCGTTGTGGTCGATCAACGCCGGCACCTTCAGAATGCCCGCAATCGCCGTCAGCGCCCGGGTTGCCGAAACACCTTGCACGTTGACGTTGTGGAACTCGAAGAGCGCCGGCAGCGTGTCGTGGGGCAGTCCGTCGGGCTCCCAACCGACGGGCCAAATGCTCAGCCCCTCCCGTGCCCGAACGATCACGTACGCGATACGCCCGCCGCTCTCGTGTGGCACCACGCACATCCCCACCGGCCGCAGCACGTAAGCCAGCGCCGTGCCTCGCGAGAGGTCCGACAGTTCTTCGGCGACGGTCTCCCCGGCAAGCGTTTCATACAAATCCGCGTCCATCCGCAGCGGCAACGTGAGACTCTCGCCGATCTTTCTCACGGCCACGTCGCGGCCGACTCCCTGCGTGGAAAACCCCAGCGAGCGGCCCATGTCCTGTTGCACCCGCTCGAATTGGTCGGCAGTCAGCCCGAACGCGGCCTTTTCCGGCCGCCGATCTTCCGGGCCCTGCTGGGCCAGGTCGTCGAGCCAGCGGGCCAGCCGGGCCGTGTCGTGTTGGCTGAAGCGGCCGCCGGGCAGGATCAACTCGGTGCGCGAACGGATCACGCCGGTCACCGTATAGACCGGGCTGTTTTCGGTGCCGCCGACCTCGATGCCCACTTTGGCGGCGCCGCCGGAGCGAATCCGCACGTTGCGAATCCCCGCCTGCGATAGGGCCCGGCCCCATTGCTGCAAGGCCGTGGGGTCGCCGCGGACGTCGCCGATCAACTCGAGCTGCACGCGCCCGGCTGCCCGCGCGGTGGCCGGCTGCCAGAGCAGCGGCACCAGGGCGAGGGCAATGATGATGGGTGTCCGCATCCGCGCGAGAAATCGTGACATGTCCGCATGCTCCGCAGCGTAAAGCCCCCCTCGATTGCCTAGAACCACTCTCGCCACCCAATTATAGCACGGTCGGGGGGATCGAAAAGGGGCGTTACCGCTCCCCCCGGTTGCATTCCCGCGCAAATGAGTCAGAATAGCCGGTGGCTAATCATCGGGGAGTCTGCGCGATCGCGGAATCGCGGCCGCGGAATCCTCGTAAGACATTTCCGTTCGCCCTTGGCAGTAAGGAGAGTTTGCGATGGCACGACCCGTCACGATGTTTACCGGACAGTGGGCCGATTTGTCCCTGGCGGACTTGGCGGAGAAGTTCAGCGGGTTCGGCTACGACGGGTTGGAACTGGCCTGCTGGGGAGACCATTTCGAGGTCGACAAAGCGCTGGCCGAGAGCGACTACTGCGCCAAGAAACGCGAACTGCTGGAGAACCACAACCTGCAGGTCTTCGCCATCAGTTCCCACCTGGTTGGCCAGGGCGTGCTGGATATCATCGACCAGCGCCATCAGGCGATCCTGCCGCCGTACGTCTGGGGCGACGGCGATCCGGCCGGTGTGAACGCCCGGGCTGCCGAAGAGCTGGCCAACGCCGCCCGCGCCGCCCAGAAGCTCGGCGTAGGCATCGTCAACGGCTTCACCGGCTCGAGCATTTGGCACCTGCTCTACTCCTTCCCGCCGGTCACGCCGGAGATGATCGACGACGGCTTCAAGCTGCTGGCCGAGCGCTTCAACCCGATCCTCGATGTGTTTGCCGAGTGCGGCGTGAAGTTCGCCCTCGAGGTGCATCCCACCGAGATCGCCTTCGACTTGGTAACCGCCGAGCGTGCCATCGAAGCCTTGGGCGGCCGCGAGGAATTCGGTTTCAACTTCGATCCCAGCCATCTGCTCTGGCAGGGCGTCGATCCGGTCGAGTTCATCAAGGCGTTCCCGGATCGGATCTTCCACGTGCACATGAAGGACTGCATCGTCACGCTCGACGGCCGCACGGGTATCCTGGCCAGCCACCTGAACTTCGGCGATCCGAAGCGCGGCTGGGATTTCCGCTCCCTGGGCCGCGGCGGAGTCAACTTCGAGGAGATCATCCGGGCGCTAAACCAGGCCGGCTACAGCGGCCCGCTCTCGGTCGAGTGGGAAGACAGCGGCATGGATCGCGACCACGGCGCCAAGGAGGCCTGCGACTTCGTCCGCAAGGTCGACTTCGAGCCAAGTCAAGTTGCCTTCGACGCGGCCTTCGACAAGGAAGAGCAGTAGGCTGCGTGAAACGCACGACGGGGCAACGGATCGTGGCTTTCGTCCCGTGAGGCGTTCAATCGGCCGGTTCGAGGTGCGGCATGAAAGCGGCGCCGTAAGTGCTGCGCTCTTGCTCGCTAGGCTCGGCCGGCGGCGGATTCTCTTGCCACCGCTTCACCATGGTCGGGAACTCCGCTTCGGTGGCGAAGGTGAAGCCCATCGGCCGATCGCCGGGCTGCGTGACGTAGTCGCGCTCGCGGCGCGAGTCCTCGGGATACAGCAGCACCATGCCGTGTTCGTATCCGTGGGGGCGGTGGAAGACGGCCGCAATCTGGTCGACTTCGCGCGGCAGATCGGCCCGGCGCGGCCACTGATCCGGATCGCCGGCGTCGTGGGGCGCCCCGTCGGGCGTGACCACCAGCACCTTGCCGGGCATCTTCTCCCGGGCCAAGGCCGGGTCGCGGCCCATGATCGTTGCCGCCAGGCCGTTCTTGCGCGATTGCGGATGCCAGCTCAACGCGATCCGCTCGTCCGGCTTCGCCTCGAGGAAACGGACCAGGATCCAATCCTCTGTGAAGCGATGTTCCATCGCCGAACGGGAGCCGTGCGCGTGCCAACCGGCCTCGTAGACGTAGGCCGGCTTCTCACCCGCGGCCGGAATCACCACCGGCACGAAGTACGGAAACTTCGGCACGCTTTCCGCCCGCCAACCCTCGCGGCCGCGGTCGTCGGCCCCGAAGCGAACGATCTGCGGGTAGCTGGCCCCGGAGGAATCGGAACGGCGGCAGCCCGCCGGATCCAACAACAGCGAGGTGGCCCCCGATTCCATGTAGTACGTCTTGGCGATGTAGCGCGGCGCATAGATCGTCGAAGCAAAGCTCCCCGGCCACTGCTGGCTGCGGCGGACGCAGACGCCCTCGGCCACGGGTAAGACGGTTGGGGCGACGATGACGCCGGGGTCCATGCCAAGAAGATACCGCTGGCGTTGTCGAGCAGGTGATTCCGGTCCGTTGCCGACGAGTTGAAGTTGCCCCAGCCGGTTCGCTCGAGTACCGTCGCCGGTGACCGTGACAAAGACGTCTCTCTCGTCTCCCGGTGCGAAGTCCCGTACATCGATCTCCGCCGGCTCGATACGCAACCCCGGCGACGCCTTGATGCGGACCGTTCCGTGCGCCGTGCCCCTGCCGTGGTTTTGCAGCCGCAGCTTTCGGCAAGCCTTACCACCGCTGTGCAAACACAATGCCGTGTCGGGGATCCAACGGGTCGCCAACTCCACTGGCGGTTCGGCATATCGGTGTCTACCTTGAACGGTGAAGCTGCCCGTCGGGGCCTTCAGATCGCCATATTCCTTGCAGTCGCCCACACGGCGCATTGGCATCGGTTTTCCGTTGAGAACCAGACCGCCGCGCTCATCGAGGTCGACGATGCCCGAAATGTCACCCACCGCCTCAATTCCCGCGTCGGTACGCCTTAAGAATGCGAAACCCTTGAATCGGCAACGCGGCATCTGCCTATCGACCGTGACGGGTGTACCCGTATCTTCGCGCAGATCGATCAGCAGATAGTCGTTGTGGAGTATCCCCGGCGACGACTCGTCCGGTTTCAACTCGTCGTACACCGTCAGTTCGACGGCCAGGACGTCCTCGATTTGCGTGTCAACGCGACGTACATACCGGATCCGATGCCGCCCGCGAAACGGCTCATGCACGGCCACAAACGTCGTCGACGCACACTTCCGCGTGGCCACCACCGCTGCGGCGCCGGGTTCGTCTTCGCCATAGCAGAAGCGGTCTTTGCCGTGCCATCGGCCGGAGGTGTCGGAGACGACCGGCGATCGGGCCACGTAGGCTGCCGTGCCATCCTCGCCGAACATCGTGATTCGCGAGCCGATTCGCTCGTCGAACCAACGCTCGCCGAATCCGCTGAACTGCCGATGGGCACCGCCGCTGGATTGCACCAGCGAGACGCTCCAGTCCTCGTCGGTGTGCAGCGACCGTTCGTCGCCCAGGTTGAACAGATAGCCGACCAGGTCGCGCGACGCCGTCCAATGTTGTGGCCTATCGGGATAAGCGTGGCCCAGCCCCTGCACGATCCACTGATAATGCCGCGGCCGGTCGCTGGTGAGTCGAAACACGTCGAGCAGATAGTCGTTGGTCAACACCAGCGCCCGGGTTTGATCCACGCCGTCGTAGATTCCCCGGCCCCGGGCGGCGACGAACTTGAAGTGCTCGCTGAAGTGGTCACGCAGATCGACCGGGCCGATCGTCTTCGGCTCCTCGAAGTCGACCACCACCGTGCTGTGGCTGCGGGCGGAGTTGCTGAAGCCGGGGTCGACGCCGGAGTAGTTCGTGGCGTGTTTGCGGTTGACGTACAGCGGCCGGTTGTAGGCGTAGAAGCCGGTCAAAGAGAAGCAATCCTGCACGTGATGGGCGTACGGCGTGGCCAATCGCATGCCGACCGCCGGGGCCGCCGACTCCCAATAAGCCGGCCCTTCTTCCGCCCTCAGCACGACCAAGCCACGTCCGGGATAGACGCCCGAGGGCGCCGCCGGCGGCGAGACTTCTTGCGGATCGATCGGCTTCAATCCGAACAGCAGCGAGGGGTAGTAGAACGCCTCGTCCGGCGCCCGGCGTTGTGCCAGGAAGTAATCGAAGCCGGCGTCCGGCCACGCGGCATGGGCCATCTCGAACCAAGACCATTCGCCCAAGCCCCAGCGGTGATCGTCGCGGCCGGCGTGGCGATGTTCGAGATAGCCGGCCACCAGGTAGTGTTGAAACCCGTAGGCCGGGATGCCCCGGGCGCCCTTGGCGTCGCCCATCGAAAGCCGCGGATAATGCGGCCGCGAGGTGCCCAGATCGACCCGGGGCATGCCGATCCACAGCACGCTCTCGATGTGGCCGCGGATCGTGGCTCCCTGACGGCCGCGATAGCCGAAGCCCATCTCGTCGACGTCCAACCGCCCACACGCCCGGCCCCAGAGCAGGATCGCGTCGGGCGTGTTGTACATCTTGCCGAACTCTTCGTTGTAGAACCCCAGATCGCTGAGATACTCGTCCAGATACCACTTCAGTCCGAAGGGTCCCTCGAAGATCTCCCGCATCAGGTCCTCGTCGCGCAGCGAGGCGGCCATCAAATGGGCACTGAGATACCAGGGGTATTGCAGATTGGGCAGCCAGTTGTGGCGGTTGTAATTGCGGGTCGTCATCGAATCGACGGCCATGCGGACGTACGCCCGAAAGGCCCGTTCGACCGTTTGGCGTTCCGCTTCGCTGAGCAAGTCGTAGAGGCAATCGTATCGCAGTGGTGAGACGTAATCTCCACGTGCCTTTCCCCCGCCGACGGAGTCCAACAGCAACTTCTTCTCCGCCTCGCCGGCGGCCTCGTCGCCCATTACCGTGTAGCGAAACAGCCCGGCCAGGTCGTTGCCCCGGGCGCGGTGATCCGCCAACGTAGCGCACGCCTCGCGGGCCCAAGGCTCACTCTGCACCGTGTGCCGCACCGCGGCGGCTTCCTCCGGGGTCCAGAGGATGAAGGGATGCGCGTGTTCGGCGGCGGCGTGAATTGCGGGAAGCAAGGCGACCACCACGGTTAGCACGGTCACCCAGGTAGACGGGCTCCAGCGTGTCATCAACGTTCTCCCTCATACAAGGCACAAGGCCCACAGGGGTAATCCTGTGTCGTCGGCGCGTGTCACGTACGCGCCAATCGCCCTGGCCGCCAACACCAACACGGCCGGCAGACCGTGGCAACCGCTCAGTACATCGCGTGGCTCCCAGAAACGGCATACACGCGCCCCCGGCAAACTCCGCTACGAGATTCCAAACCTAGTGCGACGAAAGGGCCGTTGTCAAGAATCCGGCCGCGACAGCGGCCCCGACAATGCGTCACGCGATCTGCAAAGTCCGACATTCCGTAGGGTGCGTCTGGACGCACCATGGCTAGCACACAGAGTTTCCTGAAGGACATGGTGCGTCCAGACGCACCCTACGGAAGGCGAAAACGTGGCAGAACCGCAGTTCTGTCGACTTTGCAGTTCTCCTGCATTCACCTTCGGCGCCTTGACATCCACCCGAGCAATTGGTAGGGTCGAGCAATTGGCTCACTTTCCGGAGCAGTTCGGAAGAGGCGGTTGGCCACTGCACGCTGGCTTCCGGAGGTGGGCAATGATCGGTGATCGAGAGTCCAGACGGCCGAATTCTCGGCCATCGCGGCGGAGCGCTCGGGGTCGGCCCGAGATGCGTGCCCGTTTTGTACGCCCACGTCCGATGCTGCTATTGCTGGGCACAGGGGCCGTCTGCGTGGTGGTCGGCGGGGTGTTCGTCGCCCAATCGCTGCTGGGCAGGGATGCGGTCCCCAAGGAAGCCCAAACGCCGGCCCCCACGCCACAGGCCTCCAAGACACCGACGATAGACCAGAAAACGTCGCCGGAAACCGCCGCAACGTCAGACCGGCCGTCAGCGATACCGCCGGAACCTCCACTGATTCCGCCGCCGCCGACTTTGCCGCCAATCTCGCCGACGGAGCCACCTGCCGGTGCACCCGCGGCGTCTGTCCTGCCGGTCGAGCCTCCGGTCCTCCCGCCGGAGCCGGATCTCTTGCCGTCGGTCGAGCAAACGGCTGAGCAACTCAGGCAGGAGGCTCTCGAGGTCGCCCACCAGCTTCTTCAGCGGTATCCCGATTCGCCGGACACCGTGGCGTTGATCGGATCGGTGTACGAGTACTTGGGCAAGACGGCCGAAGCGATGAAGTACTGGGAGACTTGTCTGGAGATCGACCCCCGCCGCGTCGACGTGAAGATCGCTTTGGCCGCGATTGCCCTGGAGCGAGACGAGTACGCTCGGGCGGTGGAGCTGTCGCGCGAGGCGGCCAGGATCGCCCCGGAGGCTCTCGGCGTCCATCGCGATTTGGCTCGGGCGTTGATGGCCCAGGGGCAGTTTGCCGAGGCGGTCGAATCGCTAGAGCGGGAGATACGGCGGCATCCGCACGACGCGACAAGCCGTTTCCTGCTGGCCCAGGCTCGCCTCCAACAAAGACAATATGAGGAGGCCAAGAACGCGTACCAAGCGGTGATCTCCATCCGGCCGGACCATGCCAAGGCCCATCACGGCCTGATGATCGTCTGTGCCAGGTTGGGAGAGAAGGCCGAATCGCTGCGTTGCGCCGAGAAGTTCAGCCGACTCGACACCGCGCCCAGAGACGCCGGCATGCGCCGCCGCGGGACGTCCGACTACCTCGACCTGCTCCACCGCGACGTCGCCCGGACCCACACGGGCGCCGGCCGGATCTACGCCCGGCAGGGCGACCACCGGAACGCCGAATCGCTGCTGCGGCGGGCCGCGCGCATCGATCCGAACAATTGGGTCTGCCGGCAGGAGTTGGCCGCGGCCTACCTCGGCAGCGGGCGCCGGCAACCGGCCGACGAGCTGTGCGACGAACTGATCGAAATCGACGACGACAACGCGGCATGTTACTTCAACACGGGCGGGCTGCTGATTCGGTTGCGGCGTTTTGCAGATGCCGAACGGGCCGTACGGCGGGGTATCGAACTGGCGCCGCAGGACGCCGCGGGATACCGTTACCTGGTGCGCGTGTTGCAGGACGGGCGCCGCAAGCCGGCCGACGCCGTCGACGCCGCCAAGCGACTCGTCGCCCTCGAGCCGACCGCCGCCAACTACCTCCTACTGGCCGACGCCTGCCGCGGAAACGGCGATCGGGCCGGCGCCGAAGACGCCCGGCAGCGGGCCGCCAAGCTTGATCGCGAAAACGGGGCCGCTGCACGCGCCGACCGACAACGCGAATGAGGAACGGCCGGCGACGCCAGCCCTCGTTTCGTTCCGGTGCCCCGCGGCGTCACCTGACCGCCTGGTCCTCAACGGCCCAAATCCAGCCGCCACTCGACACGAAGTAGAGAGTGCCGTTGGCTGCCACTGGTGTAGCATGGACCGCTGCGCCCAGGTAGATGTGCTGGAGCAGTCGTTCCTCTTTCCCGGCCTTCAGGACGTACAACCCTTTCTGAGTGGGCATGTAGACTCTGCCGTCGGCCACCAGCGTGGAACCCAGCAGGTGGCCGGTGTTGGTTTCGTGAACCCAGTAGGCTTGTCCCGTTTCGGCGTCGACACAATGCAGGCGCCCTGCCACGTCGGCGACGTACACCAGCCCCTCGGCAATCGACACGGTCGAGCTGGTGCGGTCCAATCCCCGATACGTCCAGATTCGCCCGGCGGTTGTGATTTCGCCCGTCTGCGTGGCGTCGATGCACTGCAAGGCGCCGCGCCCGCGGCCCATAGACGAATCGCGGCCGATCGCCACGTAGATGCGGTTCTTGTAGAGCACGGGCGTGGCGATGATCTCGCTCGTGCCGACGAACGTGCCGTCGTTCTCGTTTAGCGTACCACCCCAGCGCGTGTCGCCGCGATAGTAGTGGACGATCGCCGGCAAGTCGCCAAACTCCTTGTACTCGGCCGGATTGCAGTCGAACGACCAGGCCGTCTTCAGCTTCGCGGACTTCGGCGCTGCCTCGGCCGGCGCCTCAAAGGCGTAACAGACGCCGTCGCCGCCGCCGTAGAACACCAAACGTCGGCCGCCGACCGTGCCGGCGGCCAACGAAGACCACTGCCCTTTCAGCAGGTTCTGCGCGATCGGCGTATCGTCGGTGGCCACCAATCGCCCGGAGTGTTTGTCGAGGGCGATCACGTTCGGGCAGTGGGGCGCGACGGTGCGGTAGACCTCCGGGTCATCGACGATGATCCGCCCGCCCTTGGAGCCGGCGCCGCCCGTGTAGACAAACATCTTGTGCCGCCGTTCCCCGAGCGGATCGATGCCGTTGGACGTAGGCACGTAGAGCAGCCCGCCGTCGATGACGCACGACCCGCAATGCACGTCGGCCGGTTCCGTCTTGAACGCCGCCTTCATGTCGAACGTCCAGAGGACCCGAGCCAGCCGTCCGTCCGCGCCGTCCGGTTCCCCGTCGACGTCCAGACACATCACCACGCAGTTTTGATTGACGACGTACAGACGATCCTCCTCCACCACGGGAGCGGAGCAGATTCCGAAGTGGTGCGCCGCGCGGCCACCTCGCCATTGCCAAAGGAGTTCTCCCGTTTCCTCGCCTATGCAGGAGATACTTCCCCCCGGGCTTTGAAACCCGCACAAGAACACCTTGCCGTCGGCGATTACCGGCGTGGAGTAGGTGCTCCGGCAGACCCGGCGGCCCCACTTCACGTTGGTCGCGGTTTCCAGAGCGATGGTACCGGTCTGGTTGTCCTTCTTGCCGGGCACGAACGACTCGGGCAGCGCCGTTTCGTCCGAGGCCATGTTCTTGCTGCGGCTTCCGCCCCACTGCGGCCAATCGGCAGCGATCGCCATCGGCGCGAGAAGCAGCGCGACAACGGCCACCGCGGCCCCGATCCGACAGGACATCATTCCTGGGACTGCCAACGCGGCGCCGTCTACGGCCCCGAATCCGAGTGTCCTCATCGTGTTTCCCTCCTGCATCCGCTGCGTCTTCCAATACCCCACAGCGCCAGTGTACAGGCCGTCGGAGCACGGTCAACGGATCCGGCGTGCCGGATAAGGCCGTTCAGCAGGCCAGACCGCCCCCGGACGCAAGCTTTTGGCGTGGGGACGCAGGCACACGGCATCGTGGCCGCTCTCCCCGGCGAATGCTCCTCCCCGGTTCCTGCACGGTGGACGGGGCGCTCTCGTTGGGCCAGTTGAAGGCCAAGAAGACCACCTCCCGAGGTCCTCGGTCGAGGTTCGACGTGGTAGCTAATCGCCTCGGAAGGTGGTGGTAGGTCCGGCAAGCTGCCGGTCGAGGGCCGCTGATTTCGGCTCTATCCCTGTTATCGTCGCGTGCCGGCGAAAGTTGCGTAGCTCTCTCGATAGACTTGTAGAGACGCCGTACCCTACCGGTCTGCGCGGGGGTGGCTGGGGGCGAGCGCAGCGAGCCCCCAGAGCGCGACAAACTGGGGGCTGGCTGCGCTCGGCCCCAGCCACCGGTCGTCCGTCTTGCTGTTGCCGAGTACCTTAGCCGATATCGGAGTGATATTCCTGAAGACTCTTGACCTGCCCCTTGCCTTTGCGTCGGGCGGCGATGCCTTTGGCGGCGGCCACGGCTGCGGCTAGCGTAGTGACGTAGGGCACTTTGCACTTGATGGCCGTTTGACGGATGTAGGCGTCGTCGGCCTTGCTGGCCTTGCCCCGCGGGGTGTTGACGACCATCTGGATTTGGCCGTCGATGATCGCGTCGGCGATGTTCGGCCGTCCCTCGCGCATCTTCACGGCCGGCTCGGCCTCGATGCCGTTCTCGGCCAGGAAGGCCGCCGTACCCTTGGTCGAAACGATCTTGAAGCCCAACTCGGCAAACCGCCGGGCCACCTCGCGGACGGCCGGCTTGTCGCGGTCGGCCACGGTAATCAGCACGGTGCCCTCTATCGGCAATTGCAGCCCCGTAGCCTCTTGGGCCTTGTAGAACGCCAGCCCGAACGAATCGGCCATCCCCAACACCTCGCCCGTGCTGCGCATCTCCGGGCCCAGCAGCGGGTCGACTTCGTGGTACATGCTGAACGGGAAGACCGATTCCTTTACGCCGAAGTGCGGCACGGCCTTCCGCCCCAGCCCGAGTTCGGAGAGCTTCGTGCCGAGCATCACCTGGGCGGCGATCCGCGCCATGGGGATGTTGCAGACCTTCGAGACCAGCGGCACGGTACGGCTGGCGCGGGGATTGGCCTCGAGGATATAGACCGTGTCGTTGTGGATCGCGTACTGGATGTTCATCAGCCCCACGACGTTCATCTCGATGGCGATCTTGCGGTTGTACTGATAGATTGTATCGATGTGTTTCGGCGGCAGGCTGATCGGCGGGATCACACAGGCCGAATCACCGGAGTGGACGCCGGCCAATTCGATGTGTTCCATGATCGCAGGGACGAAGGCGTCTTCGCCGTCGGCGATGGCGTCGGCTTCGACCTCAATGGCGTTGTCGAGGAACTTGTCGATCAGGATCGGCCGCTCGGGCGAGACGCCCACCGCCGCGGCCACGTAGCGCTTGAGCATCTGCTCGTCGTGTACCACCTCCATCGCCCGGCCGCCGAGCACAAACGACGGACGCACCATCAGCGGATAGCCGATGCGGCCGGCGATTTCCAGCGCCTCCTCGAGATTGCTGGCCATGCCGGATTCCGGCTGCGGGATGCCCAGCTTGCGCATGATCTGGCGGAAGCGGTCGCGATCTTCGGCCAATTCGATCGTCTCGTGCGAGGTACCCAGGATCTTCACGCCCGCCTCGGCCAGTTCGGCCGCCAGGTTCAGCGGCGTCTGGCCGCCAAATTGCACGATCACTCCCTCGGGCTTCTCTTTCTCGTAGATGCTCAGCACGTCTTCGACCGTCAGCGGCTCGAAGTAGAGCTTGTTGGACGTATCGTAGTCGGTCGATACGGTTTCCGGGTTGCAGTTGACCATGATCGACTCGATGCCGGCGTCGCGCAGGGCAAAGGCCGCGTGGACGCAGCAATAGTCGAACTCGATCCCCTGGCCGATACGGTTGGGGCCGCCGCCGAGCACCAGCACCTTGCGGTTGGGCGAGACCTCGGTGGCATCCGGGGCGTTGTAGGTCGAGTAGTAGTAGGCCGCGTCTTCCACGCCGCTGACCGGCACCGCGTGCCAGCCCTCGACCACGCCCAACGCCGTACGCCGCTCGCGAATCTCCTTCTCCGGAACGCCGAGCCGTTGTGCAAGGTACTTGTCGGCAAAACCGTCCTTCTTGGCCTGAACGAGCAGTTCGTCGGGCAGTGTGCCGCCCTTGTGCTCGAGTACCTTCTCTTCCAACTCGACGAGTTCCTTCATCTGCTGGATGAACCAGGGCTTGATATAGGTCGTCTCGTAGAGCGTCTGCACGTCGGCCCCTTTTCGCAAGGCCTCGTACATGATGAACTGCCGCTCGGAAGACGGTTCGGCCAGCAGGGTCATCAGGTCTTCCAGCGGCCGATCGTGGAAGTCCTTGGCAAAGCCGAGCCCGCTGCGGCCGATTTCCAGCGAGCGGATCGCCTTCTGGAACGATTCCTTGTAGTTCTTGCCCAGGCTCATCACCTCGCCCACGGCCCGCATCTGGGTGCCCAGCTTGTCCTCGAGCCCCTCGAACTTCTCGAAGGCCCAGCGGGAGAACTTCACCACCACGTAGTCGCCCGAGGGCGTGTATTTTTCCAGCGTACCGTCGCGCCAGTAGGGAATTTCGTCCATCGTCAGCCCGCCGGCCAATAGCGAGGAGACGTAGGCAATGGGAAAGCCGGTGGCCTTCGACGCCAGGGCCGAGGAGCGCGACGTCCGCGGGTTGATTTCGATCACCACCACGCGGCCGGTCTTCGGGTCGTGGGCAAACTGGATGTTGGTACCGCCGATGACCTGGATCGCCTCGACGATGTCGTAGGAGTATTTTTGTAGGCGTTGTTGGAGTTCCGGGTCGATGGTCAACATCGGGGCCGTGCAATAGGAGTCGCCGGTGTGGACGCCCATCGCGTCGAC